>JAGSYV010000026.1 GCA_018262505.1 Pseudomonadota bacterium | reverse complement strand
ACCACGGCGGCGAACAATCCCAGAAGTTTCGAGCCTCTCATGCTTTCCGTCTCCAGCCTCAAGCGATGACGCACATCGCGCCTGTCCGGGAGCTTTGGAAACCCTTGGGGCTCTAGTGCCTCCCGACAGACTGAAATCCTAAAAGGACAGCTTCAATTGGCAAGAGATACCATTCCCTTCAGAATGGCCCGTTTGTAAAATTTCATTCCTTTATTGTGGTCCATTACGCGACTCGAGGCAACATGCTTCCCGGAAGCCTAAGGTTTCCGGTGGGATTTTCCTTTGAGATCAGAGGCGGATCCTATCGCGGATGTGCCGGATGGCTTCGGGGAGCAAACCAGCCGGCGATCCTCCCGGCTGTTGCCTCAGCAGCGACAGCGACGGATAGACGGAGTTTTTCTCTCCCTCCGGCCGCCAGATCCAGTCGACTGCGGCGGGAAGGAGAGCAACACCCGGGCGCTGGAGCGCGCCGGCAAGACGAAGCGGCAGACCATCAATGGCCATCACTGCGTCGAGCTGACTGAGAAGTGCCAAGCAGTCGATTCGCGCATCGACGCCGGCCTCAAAATCGGGGCCGGGATGCTCGATACGCACCGGCGGCCCGACAACCTCCCAACCGGACGGTGCCGACGAGCGGACAAGCATGGCCGATGGTAGCCGCTCAAGAGCAATGAACCGCAAGTCGCCGATGCCAGCGAGCGAGTCGAGATCGGCAAGCCCCAAGCTCCCGCCCCAGACAAGACCGACCGTGGGCCGCCCGCGGCCGATGTCCAATCGCGCGCGCCAACGATCAGCAAGCATGGGTTCAGCGACGAGGAGAGGGCCGGCCGGTGCGAAGCTGCCGGCGGTAAGGCCAAGCCGATGCGGCAAGCCGGTCAGTGGTGCTCCGGCAACGGCAGTGCCGGCCCAGCCGCCGAGATCCTCGTTGTCGGCGAGAACGCGGCTGACGCCGTTGAGTGCGGAAGCCAGACGGACGATAGGCTTTGGCACCACCAGTATGAGATCTGCAACAAGCGACCGAGCGAGCGGCAATGCCGACGCAAAGGTGACAAGATCCAGGGGATCGGCGCCGGACCAGACAAGGAGCGGGCCGTCGAGCGGCGTACCATCCCAAGCGGGTAGCCGTCTCGCCCAAGCCGGACGGGCGGCGACCGCATCGAAGTCGGCAAAGCCGCTGGCCATATCGCCGAGCGCCAGGAGTGCCTTACCCCGGTCGGCGCATGGGTGGAATTCGTCGGCCCGACGGAACGCCTCGATTGCTGCCAGTGGGCGACCGGCGGCAACCAACGCCGAACCGAGGCCGCCAAGGGCGCGCGGCTCGGCCGGATCGAGCCGTAGCGCCGCCTCAAAGGCGGACACCGCGCCGTCCGAGTCGCCAGCGGCAAGACGAGCTGCGCCGAGGCGGGCAGCAAGCCCGGCATCGAGCGGGTTCGCAGCACGAGCCCGCTCAAAGGCAACCACCGCTTCGGGCAAGCGAGACGTTGCAACCAAGGCCTCGCCAAGCGCAACGGCGATGTCGACACGGCCGGGTTCGGTGCGGTCGGCACGCGTCAGAAAGACGACGGCGCGCGCATGATCGCCGTTGGCACGGGCGGCCGCGGCAGCGCCCAGCATGGCCGGCACATGATCCGGCGACCGCACGAGCGCCACCTCATAGAGGGCCACCGCCTCGATCCATTTGTGAGCCGCTTCGGCGGCAGCGGCACGGGCCAGCAGTTGGTCGACAACCGTTTCGGTCATAACGCCGGCCTTTCGGTAAGCAGACCGCGCAGCAGACCGGCGAGATCACCGGATCGACGCAAAATGCGGACTTGGGGATACCAGGGCGTCGTGTCCTCGCCCGCCCATAGCCAATCGGAGCCCGACGGATCGATCACCAAAGTCGGCCTGCCGAGCGTGGCGGCAAGGTGAGCCGTGGTCGACACGGGCGCAACCACCGCGTCGAGTGCCGCCAGCGCAGCCGCCGTCTCGACGAAGCCGCCGAGACGGTCACCAAGCGATTCGATGGATAGCTCTTTCGGCAGAGCGGCGAGGGAAGCCCGCCCTGCGCGACGGTCGAGGGCAAACAGACGCACTCCGTCAAGGGTGGCCAGCCGAGCAAGGCGCGTGGCATCGGCGGCATTCCGCCAATAAACACCGACGGCGGGCCGGCCGTCGCCACCGACGAGTCGCCGCCAAGCCTCGACACGCAACGAATCGGGCTGGAAGCGGGCGATCGCCGGCAGATCGGTCCGTTCGGTGCCGAAGACGTGCGGCAGGCTCCGAAGCGGGACTTCGAGATCGTAGGGGGGCAAGCGTCGTCCCTGCTCGACCACCGTGACGTTGCCGCCGAGGTCGAGCCGGCGAAACAGATCGGTCAGCGCCGGCCGGACCTCCAGGATCAGCCGCGCGCCGTGCGCCATCAGTCGCGGCAGGAAGCGGGCAAAGGCGATGTCCAGGCCGAGGTCGCGTTCGCCGTGAACGAGCAGAGTCCGACCGCTGATGTCCTCGCCAGTCCAGCGCGGCGCCGCAAAGCGTCGCGGCAACAGTTCGGCTGCCCGCCAGCGCACCTCGGCGCGGGCGAAGCCGCGCCGGTAATCGCCAGCGATCAGCAGCGCCTCTGCTTCATCCATCGTGAGCTCGGGATCGGCCGGCGCCAGCGCCACGGCATGGCCGTAGGCGCCGAGCGCCTCGCTGGCCCGACCAAGCGCCACCAGCGCCTTGCCAACGCCGCGATGGGCACGTGCGAGATCCGACTTTCGCTCGACCGCCCGTTCGGCATGGGCAAGCGCTTCTTCGAAGCGACCGGTCAGCCGTTCGACTTCCGAGAGTTCAACGAGCCGTTCGGCGGTCGGCGCCTCGGCAACCAATGTGGCAAGAAGGCTACCGGCCCGGTCACGTTCGCCCATCCGAAGAAGGGCCGCGGCGAGTTTCTCGCGCAGCTCGGGTTCGGCGTTTCCTATCGCGATGGCATCGCCGAGCAAGAGGATGGCACGATGGTTGTCGCGGCTGGCGAGCGCAGCGAGGCCGGCACGAACCAGAGCGGCGCGTGGCCGGTCGGATAAGTCTTCACCCTTGAGAGAAACATCGACAATTGGCGCCGGGTCGGCGCGGAAAGGGACGGCTCGGTCGCCGACCGCGAAAGCTGCGAGGACGGTGACGAGACGGGACAGCCGGTTGGCCTCGCTTTCTTCGGGGCGTCGCCGGAAAAGCCGCGTGGCCGGAAACCAGGGCGTGCGACCGTCTTTCTCCAGCCACAGCCAGTCGTCGCGGTCCGGACCGATGACAAAGGCTGGCCGGCCAGCGGCGCCGGCCAGTGCGGCAACCGGGCTTCCGGCGGGCGCGACCACCGCGTCAAGGTTCGGCAGAGCGGCAGCAACCTTGTCGAGCCCGGACCGATCGGTGGCGAGCGGCCAGGCATCGGGGAGACGCTCTGCCGCCTTGGCATCGAGGGCAATGAAAGCGACGCCGGTCAGTTCGGCAAGCGGCGAGATATCGATCGATTCGCTCCAACCATCGAGTGCGAGACCGATGCGGAAACCTTCGAGATGGGCGAAGGCCCGTGCCGCATTCGTCACCGCAACCGGATCAACCGCGAGATAGCGGCGCGGCGCCGGCAGGTTACCAGGAGTGATACCAAGCAGGGCCGGCAGGCTCATCACCGGCACGACAAGATCGCCATCCTTGATGTCGCGCGCCGCGTCCAGTCCATCAACACGGGCAAGCAATGGCAACAGGTCGTCCGCGCCGGCGATGCGAACACTGGCCGCACCCGACGCCTTGATGGTGGGGACAAAACGCAGGAAACGGATCATCGCCCCGGCGTTGCCCTCCGCGGTGAGAACCAGGTCTCGACCAGCGAGGTCGGCGAGCGACGGGAGGAGGCGCAACTCGCCATGCCGCCATTCGAATTCGGCAAGGCCGGCGGCAAAATCGCCGGAGGCCAGCAACAATTCACCGAGAAGGGTGTGAGCCGGTGGTGACGGGCAGCGCGCGACGAGCCGGCGCAGGACGCCGATCGCCTCGCGAGTCCGGCCGGCGCCAGTAAGCGCGCGAGCGAACTCCACGGCGGCTTCCGAGTGGCCACCGTCACGGGCTACGGCCGACTGGAAAAAATGCAGGGCGAGTCCGGTCTCGCCGGCCGCGGCCGCCAGACGCCCCAGCCCGAGACGGGCATCAGCGCCATCCTCGACGAGAACAGCCCGCTCGAAGGCGCGCGAGGCACCTCGGGCATCGCCAAGCCCCCGCAATGCTTCGCCCCAGCTCACCAACAGATCGGCGCGGCGTGGGGCTGCCTGCACCGCCTGCCGAAGGGCGAACTCCGCTCTGCCCGGTTCACCGAGCGCGGCGAAGGCCGCGGCACGCGACGTCAACGCCTCGATGGACGTGGGATCGACGACGAGCGCCAGTTCGACGCGGTGGAGCGCCGAGGCGGCCTCGCCGCGATTGAGATCGCGACCGGCGGCCAACAACAACAGCGGCGCATGGCGCGGACCAGCGGCCAGCCCGGCATCGAGCACTCCGTCGGCGTCAGTGGTCTCGCCGAGGCGGAACAGCAATCCGGCAAGTCTCGCCCAAGCCCCCGGATCGGCTGGAGCGAGCGCCACCAGACGGGCGGCAAATGGCAGAGCGGCCCGAGCCGCCGGTGCGCCATCGACGCTCTCGGCAACTGCCACGAGCCGGTTGAGGGCAGCGACGTTGGATAACCCGGGCGCGGCGAGCGCCTTTGCCTCGGCGGCAAGTGCGCTGGCGACACCCTGCCAACCAAGCCCCGCGGCACGGAATAGGCGGGCAGTGGGATACCAACGGCTAAAATGGCCTTGGCGCCCCCACATCCAATGCGGCTTATCGTCGAGAAGCAGCCAAAGAGGCGCACCAACCACGCCAGCGGCATGGGCCACATGGCCATCGGTTGCGACGACAAGATCGAGGCTGACGAGTGGAGTCGGATTGGACTCGACCGTTTGGCCGCCGAGATGTCTCGCGGCCGCTTGGTCGAGCGCCACTAGGCGGAAGGTGGGGAAGGCTTGACGAAGGACAGCCATGACACTCTCCGGTGTCATTTCGGAGCCTCCGCCCCATGGCGATGGTCCAAAGGCCAGGCCAATGGTCTCCTCGGTCCGCCGCGATAGCGGCAAGGCGCGCGGCGGCGGCACGTCCTCCGGCGAAAGGCCCAATGCGGCCGGCGCAGAGGCAAGCGGCAGGACGAAATCATGGGACGGAAGCGCGGCGACATCAACAACGGGCAGGTTGCCGAAGGCGGCCGCAAAGGAGGAGAGTCGGGCCAATTGCGCGGCCGGTGCAGCGAGCACCAGTGACAGCACGCGAGCGGCAAGCCTCGGTAGGAAGCGGGCGAAGGCCAGTGTGTTGCACTCCGCCTCCTCGGCGAGCACGACAACGCGGGCAGCCGGCAAGCGCGCGCCATTCCAGCGCGGCCGACCAGACGGAGACACAAAAGGACGGCGCTCGAACCCGACGAAGCCCTCAGCCCAGTTTCCTTCGGCGAGCATGAGGCGCGCCGCGTCGAGGTCACTGGACGCGGCGGCATCCAACGCCTGGGGATGGCAGCCCTCATCGATCGTCAGGTCTTCGTCCAGTTTCAACTCCAGATGCCGCTATCGCTCCAAGCCCCGTCCATGGAACGAGTGGCCTGATTCGGGAACGATTATATCTGCTCTCGCCCTCGCCGGGCGTCGACGCAGTACCGCCGAGGTCTTCTTGCCACAGTGCGGCCGCGTTTCAGCGTTCCTTAAGGTGCCGATCCGTATCCTCTTCTGTCGCCGCTTCTGGTGGACCCCTGGACCAATCGAATGACCGACACTGCCGACAATACCGCCCAGAAAACCTCGAAGGCCTTCGTCCTGCCCGCCATTGACAACGATTTCCTTCTGTCGGACTCGATGCGCGGCGTTCGCTTCATGCTGGAATACTCCAAGGCCGAGCAGACCCTGAAGGCCTGGGGGATTCGTTCGACGCTGGTGGTGTTCGGCTCGGCCCGCGTCCATGAGAATGGCGATCCGCTGCATAATCGCTGGTACAGCACGGCCCGCGAGTTCGGCCGCATCGCCTCCGAACGCGGTGGCGCCGTCATTCGCACCGACGGTTTCTTCGACAATGTCATCGCGACCGGCGGCGGTCCCGGTATCATGGAGGCTGCCAATCGTGGTGCCCGCGACGCCGGAGCGCCAACCATAGGTTTCAACATTACCTTACCGCATGAGCAGGAACCCAACGCCTATACGACGCCGCAGCTCACCTTCCGGTTCCACTATTTTGCCATGCGCAAGATGCACCTTGCCATGCGCGCCAATGCGCTGGTGGTGTTCCCCGGCGGCTTCGGCACCTTCGACGAGCTGTTCGAGCTGCTGACGCTGGCGCAGACACACAAGGGCACCCGCATTCCGGTGGTGCTGGTCGATGGCGAATATTGGCACAAGGTCATCAACTTCGACGCGCTGGCCGACTATGGCATGATCAACCGCGAAGACATCGGCCTCGTCCACTTCGCCGAGACGGCCGAGGAGATCTGGGGTTATCTTGCCTCCGAGAATCTCGGATCACACCGCAACCGCGACAAGGCCCGCTATGGCGAGGGGGGATTGACCCGCCCCTCCCCCGTGCCGGAATGACGAGCTGGATAACCGCGGCGACCGGGCATTTGCCGCGTGAAAAGCGGCGCGGGCTTTGTTAGCTTCCGCCCCCATGACCGACACGCAAGCTCTTCCCGACGACCGGACCGCCGACGTGGCGACGCCCGCCATGGCGCAGTTCATCGAGATCAAGGCGGCCAATCCCGACTGTCTCCTGTTCTACCGAATGGGCGACTTCTACGAGATGTTCTTCGGAGACGCCGAGGTGGCCTCGCGGGCGCTCGGCATCACGCTGACCAAGCGCGGCAAGTATCGCGGCGAAGACATCCCGCTGTGCGGCGTGCCGGTGCACGCCGCCGACGATTATCTTCAGCGCCTGATCGCCCTCGGCCATCGAGTCGCCGTCTGCGAGCAGATGGAAGATCCGGCCGAAGCCAAGAAGCGCGGCTCGAAATCGGTCGTTCGGCGCGACGTCGTTCGTCTCGTCACTCCCGGCACGCTCACCGAGGACAACCTCCTCGACGCCCGCCGCTCCAACTATCTCGCCGCCGTCGCCCGTCAGAAGGGAACGGACAGTGCCGCCGACGGCTTCGCTGTCGCCTGGGCCGACATGTCGACCGGCGCCTTTCGCTTGGCCGAAACCACCAGCGCTGCCCTTGCTCGCCCGCATCGAACCGCGTGAGCTCCTGGCTGCCGACGGCCTTTTCGAGGACGACGAACTCAGGCGGACCTTCAAGGCGGCGAGCCCGGCGGTGGTACCATTGCCACGTGCCTTCTTCGACGCCGCCACTGCCGAGCACCGTCTTGTCGACTTCTTCTCCGTCGCCTCGCTCGATGCGTTCGGTAGCTTTAGCCGGCTTGAGTTGACCGCCGCCGCCGCCATCGTCGCTTACGTCGACAAGACGCAGGTCGGCAACCGGCCGCCGCTTGACCCGCCGGCCCGCGAAAGCCTCGGCGGCGCGCTGGCCATCGACGCGGCGAGCCGGGCCAATCTCGAACTCTCGCGCACGCTGTCCGGCGAACGACGGGGTTCGCTGCTGCATGCCATCGACCGCACCGTGTCGGGCGCCGGGGCTCGCCTGCTTGCCGACCGTCTCGCCGCGCCGCTCGCCGATCCCGACGCCATCCGCGAGCGGCTCGATGCCGTCGATTTCTTCCTCGCCGAAACGACGCTCAGGGCGCGGTTGCGCCGGGATCTCGCCGGTGTGCCCGATATGGCGCGGGCGCTCACCCGCGTCAGCCTCGATCGCGGCGGCCCGCGTGACCTCGCCGCTATTGCCGGTGGGCTCAGGGCCGCAGCTCAACTGGCCGGCGATCTTCGCGACGCCGGCGGCGCAGGGTCGGAAATCGACCGTATCGCCCTCGGCCTCGAGGCGGCGCCTGCCGATCTCGCCAACCGGCTTGCCGAGGCGCTCGACGACGAATTGCCGCTGCTGAAGCGCGACGGCGGCTTTGTGCGACAGGGTTTCCGCTCCGATCTTGATGAGGCGCGCGCCCTGCGCGACCAGAGCCGGCAGGTAATCGCCGCCCTACAGCAGACCTATGCCGAGACCTCCGGCATCAAGTCGCTGAAGGTGAAGCACAATGGCGTGCTCGGCTACTTCATCGAAGTGGCGCCGAACTACGCCCAGGCGATGACCAGCGAGCCGCTGAACCGGCTGTTCATTCATCGGCAGACGCTGGCCGGCGCCATGCGCTTCTCGACCACCGAGCTCTCCGAACTTGAGGGGCGCATCGCTTCGGCGGCCGAGCGGGCACTCGCCGTCGAACTTTCCGTCTTTGGTGAGCTGGCACGGGCGACAGTGGAGGCCGGTGGCGCCATCAAGCGAGCCGCCGACATGTTGGCCGCGCTCGACGTTGCCACCGCGCTGGCCGAACTCGCCGCTGCCGAAGGCTACGTCCGGCCACGTGTCGACAGCAGTCTGACCTTCCGCGTCGACGGCGGCCGTCATCCGGTGGTCGAACAGATGCTGCGCGAGGAAGGTGGTTCCTTTGTTGCCAACGGTTGCGATGTCGGTGGCGAAGCCGCCGGCAAGCTGTGGCTGGTCACCGGCCCCAACATGGCGGGCAAGTCGACCTTCCTCAGGCAGAACGCACTGATTGCCGTGCTGGCCCAGATCGGCTCCTTCGTGCCGGCCAGGGCGGCGCATATCGGCGTCGTCGATCGACTGTTCTCGCGCGTCGGCGCCGCCGACGACCTCGCGCGTGGCCGCTCCACCTTCATGGTGGAGATGATCGAGACGGCGGCGATCCTCAACCAGGCAGGGCCGCGCTCCTTCGTCATTCTCGACGAGATCGGCCGTGGTACGGCCACCTACGATGGCCTCTCCATCGCCTGGGCGACCATCGAGCACCTGCACGAGGCCAACCGCTGTCGCACGCTGTTTGCGACGCACTATCACGAGCTGACGGCTCTTTCGGAACGGCTGCCGCGCGTCGTCAACGCCACCGTCAAGGTGAAGGAATGGCGCGGCGACGTGGTGTTCCTCCACGAGATCGTCCCAGGCTCGGCAGATCGCTCCTATGGTATCCAGGTGGCCAAGCTGGCCGGCTTGCCGCGTCCCGTCATAGAACGGGCGCGTTCCGTGCTCGCCGAGCTCGAAAAGTCCGGCGGCAACAATGCCGCGTCCATGCTCGACGACCTGCCGCTCTTCTCGCTTGCCCGCCACCCGGCCAGCGCAGCGCCGGTCGAGGCGGCACCCGACCTGGCGGAAGCAGAACTCCTCGCCGCACTCGATGGGCTGGCTCCCGACGAACTCAGCCCGCGCGAGGCGCTCGAGGCGATCTATCGGCTGAAGGCCCTCAGGGCCGGAATCGGACGAGCGCATGGTTGATTGTTCGGTTATCGCCGACTATTCGAGTTTGTTGCCAGCTGGACATTCGAGCGAGCCTGCTGCGCCTCCCTCCTCCGAAGGTGATTGCCGCCAATGACCAAGCTTCCGGAACCCGCCTCTTTGATCGATGAGAAGGCGCTTGGTGAGGAGATGGCTGCCATCGCCGGCCGGGCAGCCACCGCCGGTACCGACCCGCGCCCGGAATTGCTCGCCGCCCTGAAGCGGGCGAACCAAGATGGACGGGCGGCTGCCCGCGATATTCTCATCCGCGACCGTGATGGCGTCGGCTGCGCCCGCCGTTTGTCGGCCTTGGTCGATTCGCTGATCCGCGTCATCTATGAGTACACCGTGAGCCGCGTCTTCCCCGGCGGGCAGGAGGAGAAGATCGCCATCGTCGCCGTCGGAGGCTATGGCCGGGCCACGCTGGCGCCTTCGTCCGATGTGGATCTTCTGTTTCTGCTGCCGCCGAAATCCCAGCCGCTCGCCGACAAGATCCTGGAGCATATTCTCTATTTTCTCTGGGACGTCGGCTTCAAGGTTGGCCATTCGACCCGGCGCGTCGAGGACTGCATCAAGCTGGGTCGTGCCGACATGACCATCCGCACGGCGCTGCTCGAGGCGCGCTGGATCCTCGGCGACCGAGAGCTCTACGCGGAGATGACCACCCGCTTCGACAACGAGGTGATCAAGGGCACCGGTCCCGAGTTCATCCAGGCCAAGCTGGCCGAGCGCGACGAGCGGCATCGGCGAGCCGGCACCTCGCGATACCTCGTCGAGCCCAACGTCAAGGATGGCAAAGGCGGCCTTCGCGACCTGCACACGCTGTTCTGGATCGCCAAATATTTCTATCGCGCCTCGACCGCCGAAGAGTTGGTCAAGCACGGCATCTTCGCGCGCAAGGAACTCAATCGCTTCCACAAGTGCGAAGAATTCCTGTGGGCGGTGCGCTGCAACCTGCACTTCGTCACCAACCGGGCCGATGACCGGCTGGGCTTTGAAAACCAGCGGGAAATCGCCGAACTCCTGGGCTACCAGCTCCATCCCGGCCTCGAGCCGGTCGAACGCTTCATGAAGCATTACTTCCTGGTGGCGAAGGACGTCGGCGACCTGACGCGCATCTTCTGCGCGGCGCTTGAGGAAACGCACGCCAAGCCCAAGCCGATGCTCGACCGGGTGCTGCATCACACCTTCCGGCGGCGCAAGAAGTCGCTGCCCGGCACGCCGCAGTTCATCATCGACAACGATCGCCTGTCGGTGACCGACGACGACGTGTTCGAGCGCGATCCGGTCAACCTCCTCAGGATCTTCGCCGTCGCCGCCCGCAACGACCTCGACTTCCAGCCGGATGTCTTGAAGCTGATCACCCGCTCGTTGCGCCTGATCGATGCCAATCTCCGCGAGAATGAGGAAGCCAACCGCATCTTCCTTGATGTGCTTGCCTCCAAGAAGCACGCCGAGACGGTGTTGCGTGCAATGAACGAGACCGGCGTGCTCGGCCGCTTCGTCCACGAATTTGGCCGCGTCGTGGCGATGATGCAGTTCAACATGTATCATCACTATACCGTCGACGAGCATACACTGCGGGCCATCGGCCTGTTGACCCAGATCGAGCGCGGCGAGGACCAGGGGGAGCATCCGCTGGCCACCGAGTTGTTCCCGGTGATCGCCAACCGCAACGTGCTCTATCTCGCGCTGTTCCTGCACGACATCGCCAAGGGCCGCGTCGAAGACCATTCGATTGCCGGCGCCAAAATCGCCCGCCGGCTCGGGCCGCGCTTCGGTTTTTCACCAGCCGAAACCGATCAGTTGGCCTGGCTGGTCGAAAACCACCTGGTGATGTCGATCATCGCCCAGTCGCGCGACCTCTCCGACCGCCAGACCATTCGCGATTTCGCCGCCGTCGTGCAAACCGTGGAACGGCTGCGCATGCTGCTGATGCTGACCATCGCCGACATCAAGGCGGTTGGTCCCGGCGTCTGGAACGGCTGGAAGGGGCAGCTCCTCAGGACGCTCTATTACGAAACCGAGCCTTACCTGCTGGGCGGCCACTCCAAGCTATCGCGCGACCAGCGCGTCGCCGCCGCCAAGGCGGAACTCGCCGCCGAGCTCACCGACTGGAGCGAAACGGAGCTGGCCGACTATGGTCGCCGCCACTTTGCGCCTTACTGGCTGCGCGTCGATCTGCCGGAAAAGGTGACACACGCGCGCCTCCTGAGAGCGATGGAAGCCAGCGGCCGGCGGCTTGCCACTGCCTATTCGACCAAGAAGTTCGAGGCGGTCACCGAGCTGGTGGTGGTGGCACCCGACCATCCGCGGCTTCTGTCGACCATTACCGGGGCCTGCGCGGCGGCCGGCGTCAACATCGCCGATGCCCAGATCTACACCACCAACGACGGCCTCGCCCTCGACACCATCCTGATCAACCGTGAATTCCCCGACGATGCCGATGAGTTCCGCCGCGCCGACCGCGTGCTGAAGATGATCGAGGCGGCACTCGAAGGGCGCGAAAAGCTGCCGGAAATCGTCGCTCGCCGGGTCGGCCAGCGCAAGCCCAGCAAGGCCTTCCGCGTACCCACGGATATCAAGTTCGACAACACGCTGTCGGAGACCCTTTCCGTGCTGGAAGTGTCCTGCCTCGACCGGCCTGGCCTCCTCTACGACGTGACGACGGCAATGAGCGATCTCAATCTCAACATCGCCTCGGCCCACATCGCCACCTTCGGCGAGCGGGTGGTCGACGTCTTCTACGTCACCGACCTCACCAAGCTGAAGATCCAGTCCGGCGCCAAGCAGGCAGCAATCCGGCGGCGCGTTCTCGCCGCGGTCACCGGCGAGGAATCTCATCCGCCCAAGAAGGCAGCCTGAGGAAGGCAACCGTCCATGAGTCTGGTCAAAAACTTCGTGACGGTGGGTGGCGCCACGCTGTCCTCGCGCCTCCTGGGCTTCGTGCGGGATGTGTTCATGGCCAACATGCTGGGTTCGGGGCCGATCGCCGACGCCTTTTTCGTCGCCTTCCGTCTGCCCAACCTGTTCCGTCGCCTGTTTGCCGAGGGCGCCTTCTCCTCGGCCTTCGTACCATTGTTCGCCCGGGCACTTACCGAGGGCGGCAAAGTGTCGGCGCGGGCGCTGGCTGAGGATATCCTCGCCATCTTCCTCTTGGTGCTCGTCATCGTCACGGCGTTGGCGGAAGTCGGCGCGCCCTGGCTGGTCGGCGTGCTGGCACCGGGCTTCATCGACGAGCCGCAAAAGTTCGCCGCCGCCGAGTTCATGACGCGGGTAATGTTCCCCTATCTCGCCTGTATGTCGCTGACCGCCATGGCGGCGGGCATGCTGCAATCCTTCGGACGTTTCGCTGTGGCCGCCTTCGCGCCGTCGCTGCTCAACGTCATCCTGGTGGCCGCCCTCGTTCTCATCTGGTGGAAAAATTGGGCCGGCACGCCGGAAGCCGCCTATACGCTTTCCTGGGCGGTCTGCCTGTCGGGTGTCGCCCAGTTGATCGCCGTCGCCGGCTCACTCTTGTGGATCGGCTTTCCGGTGTCGCTGACGCGGCCACGCTATAACGACAACGTCCGCCGCTTCGTGAGACTCGGCATTCCAGGCGTGATTTCCGGCGGCATCACCCAGATCAACATCGTGGTGGGCACCATCATCGCCTCGATGCAGGCGAGCGCCGTGTCCTGGCTCTATTTCGCCGACCGCATCTATCAGCTGCCGCTCGGAGTGATCGGCGTTGCTATCGGCGTGGTGCTGCTGCCGGATCTCACCCGCCGCGTCCGAACGGAAACCGCCGAAAGCATCTTCCACACCCAAAACCGGGCGCTGGAATTTGCCATGGCGCTGACGCTGCCGGCGACCGTCGCCCTCTGCGCCATTCCCTACACCATCATGCGCGTGCTGTTCGAGCGCGGCGCCTTTACAGCCGCCGATACGCTCGCCACCGCCAACGCGCTGATCGCCTTTACCGTCGGCCTGCCGGCCTTCGTGGCCATCAAGGTGTTCCAGCCGTCCTTCTATGCCCGCGAGGACACCCGCACGCCGACCGTTCAGGGTGGCATCTCCGTGGCCGTCAATGTCGTCGCCTCGCTGGTGCTGTTTCCTTTCATCGGCCATGTCGGCATCGCCGCGGCGACGTCGCTCGCCGCCTGGGTCAACGCGCTGATGCTGGTGATCGAACTCCACCGTCGCGGCCACTTCAGCGCCGACGCGCTGCTGATCCGACGCCTTGTGCTGCTCGCCATTGCCAGCCTGCTGATGGGCTTGGCGCTGGTCTTCGGCGAAAACCTTGTCGACGCCCACCTCCATGGCGGCCGTGAGTTCGCCCAGGGTCTCTGGCTGCTCGGCCTTTGCGTGTTCGGCATGGCCGTCTATGGACTGGCCACCGTGCTGACCGGCGCCGTCGACGTTCGCCGCTACGCGCGCGCCGTGCTGGATCGCGGCCGGCGCTGAGCGCCCTTCGACCGGGAGCGCCTTTCCGCCTTGCGGTCCCTGCGCGCCGGGTCCATAAGTCCGCCCGCCCGGTTTCACCACCGGCGCACGCAACTCTTTCCTCGGGTCCAAACCGATGCCTTTCAAGCCTCTTGTCTTCTCCGGCGTGCAACCGACCGGCAATCTTCATCTCGGCAATTATCTCGGCGCCATCAAGCGCTTCGTGGAAATGCAATCGACCCACGACTGCATCTACTGCGTGGTCGACGAGCACGCCATCACCGTCTGGCAGGATCCCTTCGAGCTCCGGCGCCAGATCCGCGAAGTGACGGCCGCCTTCCTCGCCGCCGGCATCGATCCGAAGGCACATATCGTCTTCAATCAGAGCCAGGTACCCGAGCATGCCGAACTTGCCTGGGTGTTCAACTGCGTCGCCCGCATGGGCTGGCTCAACCGCATGACGCAGTTCAAGGAGAAGGCCGGCAAGGATCGCGAGAACGTGTCGGTGGGCCTGTTCGCCTATCCGAGCCTGATGGCGGCCGACATCCTCGTCTACCGGGCAACACATGTCCCGGTCGGCGAAGACCAGAAGCAGCATCTGGAACTTGCCCGCGACATCGCCACGAAGTTCAACAACGACTTCTCCGCGTCGATCGTCGCCCAGGGCCACAGTGCCGAGGAAGGCTACTTCCCGCTGCCCGAGCCGCTGACGCAGGGGCCGGCGCCGCGCGTCATGAGCCTGCGCGACGGCACCAAGAAGATGTCAAAATCCGATCCGTCGGACTATTCGCGCATCAATCTGACCGACGACCGCGACGCCATCGCCCAGAAGATCCGCAAGGCCCGCACCGATCCGGAGCCACTGCCTTCAGAGATCGATGGCCTCAAGGAGCGCCCCGACGCCGACAACCTCGTCACCATCTACGCCGCGCTGGCGGGCACGACGAGGGAGGCGGTGCTGAAGGACCATGGTGGGTCGCAGTTCTCGGCCTTCAAGCCGGCACTCGCCGATCTCGCCGTGTCCGTGCTGTCGCCGATCAACGACAAGATGAAGGCGCTGATGGCCGAGCCCGACCATATCGACGCCATCCTGGCCGACGGCTCGGAGCGGGCCGGGTCCATCGCCGGCAAGGTGATGGACGAGGTGCGCGACATCGTTGGCTTCATCCAGAGCCGCAAGCGGCGCTGAGGCGTCTCCGCCTCAGAAAACTTGAGGGCCGTCGCGGCTTGTCCGCCGCCGGCCTTCTGCTACTGTTCCTTCATGGTTTCACGCCGTCTCGCCCGTGAAGAGGGCCACCGCCGCAAGTTCCTGTGCGTCATTGACGACACGCCCGAATGCGACCGGGCGGTGGCCTACGCAGCGACGCGCGCCCGACATACCGCCGGCGGACTGGTGCTGCTCTATGTCATTCCGCCCGGTGATTTTCAGCATTGGCGTGGCGTCGAGGAGATGATGCGGGCCGAGGCGATGGACGAGGCGCGGCAGCGGCTCGCCGCCACAGCCGAGCGCGTGCATGCCTTCGCCGCCGATATCGAAGCCGAACTGATCATTCGCGAAGGGCTGGCAGCCGAAGCCATCCACCGTCTGATCGAGGAGGATCGCGACATCGCCATCCTGGTGCTGGCGGCCGGCATTGGCACCGAGGGTCCAGGGCCGCTGGTCACCTCGGTCGCTGCCCGCTCCGGGCCGCCCTTCCCCATTCCGGTGACCATCGTGCCCGGCGACATGAGCGACGAAGACATCACCGCCGTCGCTTGACCCGCCCAAACGATTTAGATCCGCAGGTTCACTGATTGTTCATTTGCAAAGTCAGAACTATCCTCTAAAGGTCAAGTTTAGATTTGTTCCAATCAGGCGAGCCTGAGGAGCCCCACGCGATGTTCATCCAGACCGAGTCCACGCCCAATCCGGCAACGCTGAAATTCCTGCCCGGGCGGGTCGTCCTCGAAGGCAACCCACGCGAATTCCTGACCGCCGAACAGGCGGCCGTCTCCCCGCTTGCCAGCGCCTTGTTCGAGATCTCCGAGGTGACCGGCGTGTTCTTCGGCACCGACTTCGTCACGGTAACCAGCAAGGATGGCGATTGGGCGCATCTGAAGCCCGCAGCGCTCGGCGTCATCATGGAACACTTCATGTCCGGCGCGCCGATCCTGACCAACGTCGAGATGACGGCCGGCGCCGAAGACTTCGATCCGGCCGATGCCGAGACCGTGTCGTCGATCAAGGAATTGCTCGACACGCGCGTACGTCCGGCCGTGGCCGCTGACGGCGGCGACATCACCTTTCGCGCCTACAAGGACGGGATCGTCTATCTCAACATGCGCGGCGCCTGCGCCGGCTGCCCGTCCTCGACGGCGACGCTCCGGAACGGCATCCAAAACCTGCTGCGCCACTTTCTGCCGGACGTGCGCGAGGTGCGTGCCGTCGCCTGATCGACGACCTCGCAAACTGTGCTCACACGCCGCCGGCCCTTCCGGCGGCGTTGTCTTTTCGAGGGTATCGCATGCGAGCCGCCTTCAAGATGGCGTGAGAAGATCGTGATGGGCGAGCAATCAGCCGCAGTTTTGCTCGATTGGTCACTCTTATCGAACAACTTGTCAGCCGATCGCTGACTATTCGCGCCAATCGGCTGAGCCTAAGTCGGGAACGAATTCGTTTCTCCCTCCCGAAAGGCTTTGCAATGTCCGCTCTGCTTGCCGACGACACACTCGACCGCCTGTTCCGCGACGGCCGTTCCTATAACGGCTTCCTCGACAAGCCGGTTACCGACGAGACGCTGAAGACGCTCGCCGAGCTCGTCAGCCTCGGCCCCACCGAGGCCAATACCCTGCCCGGGCGCTTCGTCTTCGTGAAATCGGCTGAGGCCAAGGAAAAGCTGCTCGCTGCCATGGCGCCGGGTAATCAGGCCAAGACAAAGACTGCGCCGGTCTCGGTGATCGCCGGCTACGACCTCGATTTCTACGAGAACCTGCCGAAGACCTTCCCGCACGCCGATGCCCGCTCCTGGTATGCCGGCTCGCCCGACGAACGGCTGCAGTTCTCGGCGCTGCGCTCGGCCTCGCTGCAGGTTGGCTACCTCACCATGGCTGCGCGGGCGCTCGGCCTCGACGTCGGCCCGATGGCTGGTTTCGATGCCGCCACGGTTGACGCCGCCTTCTTCCCCAATAGCCGCATCCGCACCTTCCTGGTGCTCAATCTCGGCTACGGCGACAAGGCCTCGCTGTTCCCGCGCCTGCCGCGCCTTTCCTTCGACGAGTACGCCCGCATCGCCTGATTACCCGCATCGGCCATGACAAAGCCCCGCTGTCGTCTGCGGGGCTTTGTTTTGACCTCACATCATTGGCAGGCGCTTTTCCGGGCTCCGGCAGAGGTCGGCAACGATGCACCGCTCGCACTCCGGGCGCCGCGCCTTGCAGACGTAGCGGCCGTGCAGAATCAGCCAGTGATGGGCATGCAGGAGGTAAGCTTTCGGCACCACCTTTTGAAGGCCGAGCTCAACCTCGATCGGCGTCCGCCCCGGCGCAAGGCCTAGCCGGTTGGCAACACGGAAGACGTGGGTGTCGACGGCAATGGTCGGTTCGCCGAAGGCGATATTGAGGACGACGTTGGCCGTCTTGCGGCCGACGCCTGGCAAGGCCTCCAAGGCTTCTCGGTCGCGAGGAACCTCGCCACCGTGCTCGCGCACCAGGATATCCGACAGAGCGATGACGTTCTTCGCCTTGTTGCGATAAAGGCCGATGGTCTTGATAGCCTCCCGCAGGCGATCCTCGCCAAGCACCAGCATCTTCTGAGGCGTATCGACCGTTTCGAACAGTGGTCGCGTCGCCCTGTTGACACCGGCGTCGGTGGTTTGGGCCGACAGCGTCACGGCGACGAGAAGCGTATAAGGGTTAACGGCGTGGAGTTCGCCACGCGGCTCCGGGTTGGCTTTTTGGAAGGTAGCGAACAATTCCTCGATCTCGGCGGGACTCATAGGCCGCGTCGGCGGAATGGGTTGATCGATGTCCTCGGATGGGGCAACGGCAGGCTTTCTCGGCACGGGGCATACTCCGGACAAGGCGCAATGCCACTTTCTATAGCCGGATTTGTCGCCCGACGACGTCAGCAGCGATGCTTCCCGGCGGCCTGTAGCGCTTTTTTTTGCGCTTTTTCTCGCCATGTGCGAAAATCGGGTGGTTGGATCGCCCGACGCTCCCTAACTTCGCATCGCACCCTTTGATGGAGGACGCGATGGACGCCATTACGCTCACAGACAACCTCACCTCGCCGCCGATGTCGGCGAGCTGGCTGCACGAGGGGCTGCGCATGGCGGGCGAGGTAACGCTCGATCGCGACCATGGCGACTATGTTCTCGTGCGCGACACCATTCGTTTCATCTCGGAGCGCTGGCGCGACCAGCCGGAGCTCGAAACCATCGCCGCCGCCGTCGGCACCGATGCCGGACACCTGCACCGCCTGTTCACCCGTTGGGCCGGCCTGACGCCCAAGGCCTTCGTGCAGGCTCTGACCCTCGACGAGGCGCGGCGGATGCTCGACCAGTCATCGTCCATCCTTGACACCGCCTATGAGGTTGGACTGTCCGGACCAGGCCGACTGCACGATCTCTTCGTAACGCACGAAGCGATGAGCCCAGGTGCCTACAAGGCACGCGGGGCAGGCGTTACCGTCGCCTATGGGTTCCACTCTTCGCCGTTCGGAACGGCGCTCGTGATGGCGACCGACCGGGGACTCGCCGGCATCGCCTTCGCCGACCCCGGCGAGGAACAGAAGGCCTTCCGCGACATGTCGGCCCGCTGGCCGGCCGCCACCTACGTTCAGGACGAAGTGGTGACGGCGCCTTACGCGCGGCAGGTGTTCGACCCGACCGTATGGTCGCAGGACCGGCCAATCCGGCTGGTGTTCATCGGCTCGGACTTTGAAGTGCGTGTCTGGGAGACGCTGCTCCGCATTCCGCTTGGCAAGGCGACGACCTATTCGGACATCGCCCGCCACATCGGCAACCCCAACGCGGCGCGGGCCGTCGGCTCGGCGGTCGGCCGAAACCCCCTCTCCTTCGTCGTGCCCTGCCACCGCGTGCTCGGCCGCGAAGGCGATCTCTGCGGCTACCATTGGGGCCTCACGCGCAAGAAGGCCATTCTCGGCTGGGAAACCGGCCTGGCGCGCCGGCTCGGTGGCGCCGAGGTGGAGAGGGGCTGAGCAGCCTGCCTTTCCCGTACAGAAACGAAACGCCGCGATGGGCTCCCATCGCGGCGTTTCGTTTTCAGGAAGAGCTATAACGCTCAGGCTGCAAGAACCTTCTTCGACTTGATCGAGCCATCCTCGTTGAGCTCATAGACGATGGGCTCGCCGGTGTTGAGCTCGCGAGCGACGATCTCGTCGCCGGTCAGCTTCTCGAGGTCCATGATGATCGAGCGCAGCGAGTTGCCATGGGCGGCGACCAGCACGTTCTCGCCCTTGAGGACACGCGGCAGGATCTCGGCGTTGAAATAGGGCAGCGTCCGCTCGGCGGTGTTCTTCAGGCTCTCGCCACCCGGAGGCGGAACGTCGAACGAACGGCGCCAAATGTGCACCTGCTCCTCGCCCCACTTCTTGCGGGCGTCGTCCTTGTTGAGGCCGGTCAGTTCGCCGTAGTCGCGCTCGTTGAGGGCCTGATCCTTGATGGTCTTGAGGCCCGACTGGCCGATCTCGCCAAGGATGAGGTTCAGCGTGTGCTGGGCGCGCGTCAGAACCGACGTATAGGCGATGTCATACTTGTAGCCGAGCGCCTTGAGGCGGGCGCCGGCGGCCGTGGCTTCCTTGACACCCTGGGCGGTAAGGTCGGGGTCCTTCCAGCCGGTGAACAGGTTGAGCAGATTCCACTCGGACTGGCCGTGGCGGACGAGGACCAGAATGCGGCTCATGGGCTTTTCTCCAGTTGATCGTTTGTTTGCGGGCCGGAACCAACCGTCGGTTCCGGAGCATTCAGCAGCCGGCCATCGCCCTGTGTTCGAGGCTTGGCCTGAGTTTCGTCAATCCTTGAAGCCGAGCACGTCGGCCATGTCGTAGCGACCCGGCTTGCGCCCGCGCGCCCAGAGCGCGGCGCGCACGGCTCCCTTGGCGAACTGCGCCCGGTCCTCTGCGACGTGCCTCAACTCCAGCCGTTCGCCGGCACCGGCCAGATAAACGGTATGTTCGCCGACCACCGAACCGCCACGTAGCGTGGCAAAGCCGATGGCGCCCTGCGGACGCGGACCGGTGTAGCCGTCGCGGGAGCGGACCGCGTAATCATCCAGCTTGATGTCCCGGCCGCGCGCCGCGGCTTCGCCGAGCAGCAGCGCCGTGCCGGAGGGGGCGTCCACCTTGTGGCGGTGATGCATCTCCAGAATCTCGACGTCGAATTCCGGCCCAAGTACCCGGGCGGCCTGTTCGACCAGCAAGGCGAGCAGGTTGACGCCGACGCTCATGTTGCCCGACTTGACGATCTGCGCATGACGCGCGGCGGCGTCGATCTTTGCCTCGTCCTCGGCAGCGCAGCCGGTGGTGCCAATGATGTGGGCGATGCGCGCCTGGGCGGCTAACTCGGCAAATTCGACGGTAGCCGCCGGCGTGGTGAAATCAAGGATGCCCTCGGCACCGACCACCGCGGCGAGCACGTCGCTCGTCAGCGGTACGCCAATCTCACCGATGCCGGCGAGCATGCCGGCATCCTCGCCGATCAGCGGACTGCCCTCGCGTTCGATGGCGGCATGCACGGTTACACCCGCCGTTTCGGAGATGGTGCGCACCAGCGTGCGTCCCATGCGTCCGCCGGCGCCAACGACTATGAGCTTCATGTCCGACATGTTCGACCTCGCCGGTTTTAGGGGAGAACACCGTTGCCATGGCGGCCTTCTATCACGCGAGGACCGCAAGGTAATCCTTTAGTCGCAAAAAACCCTTGGAATCACGCTGGAATAAACGCGTATTGGCAAGCTCATTCCTCGGTCACCCGGCCGACGGCATCGAGAATGAGTGCAATATCCGATGGCCGCGCCAGCCTGTGGTCGCCGTCTTTCACCAGCGTCAGCACCACGTCGTCGTCAACCAGACGGTCGACGATGCGCTGCGCATGCGCGTAAGGCACCGATCTGTCGGCCATGCCCTGGATGATGATCACCGGCACGCCGAGGCGGAACGGCGCGTCGAGAAGGTTATGCCGGGCGCCATCGCGGAAGAAATCGGCGGCGAGACGATAGGCTGGACTGCCATATTCGCCGGGAACCTCGATCGTTTCGCCGGCGTCGACGCGAGCCCGCGCCTCGGGCGGCAGCGCCGGGTAAAACAGCTTGTCGGTGAAGTCGGGGGCCGGGGCGATGAGGACCGCGCCGCTCAGCCCGGCAACATGCTCGCGCGCCAGGAGCAACGCCATCCAGCCGCCCATCGACGAACCGACGGCGACGAAATCCGACCCGGCTTCGGCAGCGATCACCGCCTTCGCCTCCGCGAACCAACGACCGATGCGACCGTCCTCGAAGGCTCCGTCCGAACTGCCATGTCCAGAATAATCGAAGCGCACCACCTTGCGACCATGCTGATGGCCCCAGGCGGTCACCGCCTCAGCTTTGGCGCCGGTCATGTCGGACCTGAAACCGCCGAGCCAGACAATCGTCGGGCCAGCGCCATCAAGAACCCGGCCGCGAATGACCCGGCCATCGTCCGGCATGGTGATGCTGATGGGCCGATCCGACATGGCACTCCGCTCCCTGTAGCCGCCAGCGCAGGGCCTGCTGCCGGCATCCGAGGCAATCTGCCGCCTCTTTAGCCCATTTCCCTGCCGATTGCCGTCTGCGACCTTGACTTTTTAGCAGTCTCCAACGATTTTCAGGCCGTTGTCCAGTTTGCGGGTGCATGCTTCACAGGAAGAAGCGGTTCGCTATGAGGACAGCCGGCCACCCGTGGATGGCGCCCCGTTTCAAAGATGCGATCGATTCGACGATCTGGGTCCTTGACATGGTCGAGCGTCAACATATCCGAGCGGTGACCGTTTCCGAGAACTTCAGAGGAGTTGACAGCCATTCGTCGCCCGTTCCGAGCCACCGCTCCCGTCAAGGAAGGTCCGCGCATCAATCGCGAAATCCGGGTCCCCCAGGTCCAGTTGATCGGCGAGGAGGGTGACAATCTTGGCGTTGTTGCGATCGCCGATGCCCTGGCTGCCGCCGCCGAGGCCGGCCTTGACCTCGTCGAGATTTCCCCCAATTCGACACCTCCCGTCTGCAAGATCCTGGACTTCGGCAAATACAAGTTCGAAGCTCAGAAGAAGGCGTCGGAAGCCCGCAAGAACCAGAAGATCGTCGAAATCAAGGAAGTCAAGCTCAGGCCCAACATCGACACGAACGACTATACCGTGAAGATGAAGAGCATGATGCGCTTCTTCGAGGAAGGCGATAAGGTCAAGGTGACGCTCCGCTTCCGCGGTCGCGAGATGGCGCACCAGGATCTTGGCTTCA
Organism: Pseudomonadota bacterium; assembly: GCA_018262505.1. Taxonomy (GTDB): domain Bacteria; phylum Pseudomonadota; class Alphaproteobacteria; order Rhizobiales; family Pleomorphomonadaceae; genus Pleomorphomonas. The sequence continues at coordinate 16,115 of JAGSYV010000026.1, read as the reverse complement.
AGCTTTTGCAGCAGGTGAAAGAAGAGACCGTCGCGGTCGCCAAGGTCGAGAGCGAGCCGCGCCTCGAAGGCCGCCAGATGGTGATGCTGCTTTCCCCGCGTTGATCCTTTCAGACAGATTGACCAAAGGCTCCGGAATCCATGCCGGAGCCTTTGGTTTGTCAGGCCATCGGGGGTAGTGTTGATGCGCCTTGCGTTTCCTGCCCTTTTCGGCTAGAAGCCCAGCCACTTCAGGTCGCCCGGCGTGGAGACGGTTTTCCGTGTCCATGGGCATGCCGTGGCGACTGTCGAAGCTCAAACCCCCGGACAGCGCGGTCCAGGGTCGCGGGTCTCCCGCGACGGATCGTGGGTTTTTCCGGAACTGACAGGCCAGCGAGAACCCGAGAGGGATCTCCTAACACTCGGAAACGAGCAAAATGCCCAAGATGAAGACGAAGTCGGGCGCAAAGAAGCGCTTCAAGGTGACGGCCAGTGGCCACATCAAGTCTGCTCAGGCCGGCAAGCGCCATGGCATGATCAAGCGGACTACCAAGTTCATCCGTAAGGCTCGCGGCACCACCGTGCTGTCCAAGCCGGACGAGATCATCATCAAGAAGAACTTCCTGCCCTACGCCTGATCCCGCGCGATCAAACGGCACTCACACTCGAGGAGACTGAATTATGGCGCGCGTCAAGCGGGGCGTTACGTCCCATGCCAAGCACAAGAAGGTTCTAGAGGCCGCAAAGGGCTTCCGGGGCCGCCGCAAGAATACCATCAAGACCGCCAAGGCGGCCGTCGATCGCGCGATGCAATATGCGACGCGTGACCGTCGGGCCAAGAAGCGCAACTTCCGCGCTCTCTGGATCCAGCGCATCAACGCCGCTGTCCGTGACGTGACCGGTGGCGAGCTGACCTACGCTCGCTTCATCGATCTCATGGCCAAGGCCGGGATCGCCATCGACCGCAAGGTGCTGTCCGATCTCGCCATCAGCGAGCCGGCGTCGTTTAAGGCCATCGTCGAGAAGGCCCAGGCTGCCGCCTAATCGGCGACAGCGCGGGGCCGATCGCTGATCGGCCGCCCCGACATTACGAGAGCGGCGCGCCGATCGGTGCGCCGCTCTTTTTGTTTCCAGGGGTGCAATCGCCGGTCAGACCGGCTAGAAGCCTGCCATCAGATCCGCCAGGACACGCGTTATGACCGACATCGAACAGCTCGAAGCCTCCATTCTCGACGACATCCACGCCGCCGTCGACGAAGCCGCCCTTGAGGGCGTGCGCGTCGCCACCCTTGGCAAGCAGGGATCGGTGTCGGCGCTGCTCAAGACGCTCGGCGCCATGAGCCCCGATGACCGGCGGACGCGCGGCGCGGCGATCAATGCGCTGAAGGACCGCGTGGGACTGGCCGTCGCCGACCGCAAGGCGGTGCTGAAGGCGTCCGCGCTCGATGCTCGTCTTGCGCGCGAAACCGTCGACATCTCGCTGCCGGTCCGGCCTGGGCCGCTCGCCGAGGGGCGTATCCACCCGGTGAGCCAGGTGATCGACGAGATCACCGCCATTTTCACCGACATGGGCTTTGCGGTGGCCGAGGGGCCGGACATCGAGACCGACCACTATAATTTCACGGCCCTCAATTTCCCGCCGGACCATCCGGCGCGCGAGATGCACGACACGTTCTTCCTGAAGCCGAAGGAGGATGGCTCGCGACTGCTGCTCAGGACCCATACTTCGCCGGTGCAGATCCGCACCATGGAGACGCAGAAGCCGCCGATCCGCATCATTGCGCCCGGTCGTACCTATCGCTGCGACAGCGATGCCACTCACACGCCGATGTTCCATCAAGTGGAAGGCCTCGTCATCGACGAGACAACCCATTTCGGCCATCTCAAGTGGGTGCTGGAGGAGTTCCTGAAGGCCTTCTTCGAAGTGGAAGAAGTCAAGACGCGCTTCCGGCCGTCCTTCTTCCCGTTCACCGAGCCGTCGATGGAAGTCGACGTCGGCTGCCGGCGGTCGGGCTCGGAGATCCGTATCGGCGAGGGCGACGATTGGCTGGAGATTTTGGGCTGCGGCATGGTGCATCCCAACGTCATTCGCGCCGCCGGCCTCGACCCCGATGTCTATCAGGGCTTTGCCTTCGGCATGGGCATCGACCGCATCGCCATGCTGAAATACGGCATGCCCGATCTGCGCGCCTTCTTCGACGCCGATGCCCGCTGGCTGAAGCACTATGGCTTCCGTCCGCTCGACCTGCCGAGTCTCTATGGCGGACTGACGGGGTAATGGCGGCGGGCTCTGCCGCCACCTTCCCCGCCTGGTCCCCGGACCGAGCCATTCAAAGTTTCCGATAACGGATTTGCCAAAATGAAGTTCACCCTCAGCTGGCTGAAAGACCATCTCGACACCGATGCCTCGCTTGACGAAGTCGTCGAGGCGCTCACCATGGTGGGCCTCGAGGTGGAAGAGGTTTCCGATCCGTCCGCGCCGTTCAAGCCGTTCGTCGTGGCGAAGATCGTCACCGCCGACAAGCATCCCAATGCCGACAAGCTGAAGCTGCTGTCGGTCGACGCCGGCAAGGGACCGGTGCAGGTGGTGTGCGGCGCGCCCAACGCGCGGGCCGGCCTCAAGGGCGTGTTCGCCCTGCCCGGCGTCGTCATTCCGGCGACCGGCGCCGTGCTGGAAGTCGGCACCATCCGCGGCGTCGAGAGCCGTGGCATGATGTGCTCGGAGCGCGAGCTCGGCCTGTCGGACGAGCACAACGGCATCATCGAGTTGCCCGAGGACGCACCGGTCGGCGTCTCCTTCGCCGACTATCGCGGCGGCACCGACCCGGTGATCGACATCTCCATCACCCCCAACCGGCCCGACTGCCTTGGTGTACGCGGTATCGCCCGGGACCTCGCGGCGCGCGGCCTCGGCAAGCTGAAGCCGGATCCGCTGAAGCCGATTGCCGGCACTTTCGCCTCACCGGTGCCGATCGTGCTGAAGTTCGACGGCGACGATACGGCCTGCCCGGTATTCGCCGGCCGCGTGGTGCGTGGCCTCAAGAACGGCCCATCGCCCAAGTGGTTACAGGACCGGCTCAAGGCGATCGGTCTTCGCCCGATCTCGGCGCTGGTCGACATCACCAACTACCTGACCTTCGATCGCGGCCGGCCGCTGCACGTCTACGACGCCGACAAGCTGACCGGCACCATCTCCGCTCGATTGGGCAAGGCGGGTGAAAGCCTGCTGGCGCTCGACGGCAAGACCTATGCGGTCGACGACAGCATGTGCGTCATCGCCGACGATGCCGCCGTGCTCGGCCTTGGTGGCGTCATGGGTGGCGAGACCACCGGCTCCACCGAGACGACCACGTCGGTCTTCATCGAAAGCGCCTATTTCGATCCCGGTCGGACCGCCCGCACCGGCCGCCGTCTGGGCCTCAATTCCGACGCCCGTTTCCGTTTCGAGCGCGGCATCGATCCCGGTTTCGTCATTGCCGGCCTGGAGCTGGCGACGCGTATGGTGCTTGACCTTTGCGGCGGCGAAGCTTCCGAAGTTGTCGTAGCTGGCAAGGAACCGCTACAGAACAAGGTGCTCGATTTCCCGCTTTCTGAGGTGAAGCGTCTGTCCGGCCTCGATCTTTCGGCCGACACCATTGCCGCAACGCTTGAAAAGCTCGGTTTCTCGGTAACCGGTAGTGGCGAGAGTCGCTCGGTCGCCGTACCGTCCTGGCGGCCGGACGTCCATGGCAAAGCCGACCTCGTCGAGGAAGTGGTGCGCATCGTCGGCCTCAATCAGGTGAAGGCGACGGCGCTGCCGCGCCTTGCCTCGGTGTCGCAGAAGGTTTTGACGCCGCTGCAGACCCGCACCCGTCGTGCCAAGCGGGCACTGGCGGCGCGCGGTCTCGTCGAGGCGGTGACCTGGTCGTTTCTCGCCAAGCCGGTGGCCGTGCTGTTCGGCGGCGGCGCGCCCGAACTCGAGCTTGCCAACCCGATCTCCGCCGACATGAGCGACATGCGGCCGAGCCTGATCCCTGGCCTTGTCGCGGCGGTGAAGCGCAATGCCGACCGTGGCCTTGCCGACCTCGCGCTGTTCGAGGTCGGTCAGACTTTTGCCGGTGACCGGCCGCAAGACCAGAGCATAGCGGCCACTGCCGTGCGCGAAGGCAGCGCTGGGTTTGTCGGCGCCGGCCGTCACTGGAGCGGCTCGGCGGCTGCCGTAACCGTCTTCGATGCCAAGGCCGATGCGCTGGCGTTGCTCGATGCGCTGGGTGTCGACATCTCGCGGGTCCAGATCGTCCGATCCGCGCCGAGCTGGTTCCATCCAGGTCGTTCGGGCAGCATCCAACTCGGACCGCAGACCGTGCTGGCTCATTTCGGAGAGTTGCATCCGGCCGTCATCGAGGCGCTGGATGCCGAGGGACCGATCGTTGCCGCCGAAGTCATTCTCGACCGCATTCCCGTCGCCAAGGCGAAGGCCGGCCGCAGCAAGCCAGCTTTGGCGATTTCCGCCTTCATGCCGGTCAGCCGCGACTTTGCTTTCGTTGTCGACGACAGCGTGGACGTGGCGAAACTTATCAAGGCGGTACAAGGCGCCGACAAGAAGCTGATCGGTGACGTCGACGTGTTCGACGTCTACCGGGGCGAGCACGTGGCGGCCGGACAGAAATCGGTGGCCGTCGCCGTTACGCTGACGCCGAGCGATCGCACGCTGACCGACGAGGACATCGAGAAGGTGTCCAAGGCGATCGTTGTCTCCGTTCAGAAGGCAACCGGTGCTGCCCTGCGCGGCTGAAGGCTTCAAAACAAATGACAAAGGCCACGGGAGACAACCGTGGCCTTTGTTTTTAGGCGCGCCAGAGGGCCTTCAGCCACCGGCGAGAAGCGCCTCGACCTCGGCGTGGGTCGGCGCCGCGTCGGACGAGCCGGCCTTGGTGCAGGCGAGCGCACCGGAGGCGGCAGCATAGCGAATGGCTTGCTCGACCGGCATGCCCTCGCAAAGAGCGGAGGCGAAGCCGGCGTTGAAGCAGTCGCCGGCCGCCACGGTGTCGATGGCCTTGACCTTGAACGGCGGCACGTGGCCGCGGAAGTCTGCGCTGTGGACATAGACGCCGCGTGCGCCGAGCTTGACGACGGCGATCGGCAAGCCGGTGCTCGCCAGTTGCGCGGCGGCAGCGGCCGCGGCCTCGAGATCGACGGGAGCGATGCCGGTCAGCGCCTCGGTTTCGATTTCGTTCGGCGTCAAGGCGTCGAACAGCCGGATGGTCTCGGCCGGGAAGGGAAAGGTCGGGATTGGCGCCGGATCGAGAATGACCTTGGCACCGGCCTGTCGCGCATACTCGACGGCCTTCAGCGTCGCCGGAAACGGATGTTCGAGCTGGGCAAGCAGCACCTTGATGCCCTTGAAGCGCGATGCGGCGGCAGTGACCTGCTCCTCGGAAACACCTGTATTGGCGCCGGGAATGACGGTGATGGCGTTCTCGCCCTTGGCGTCGACACCAATGACGGCGATGCCGGTCGGCAGGGTGTCGTCGACGACCAAGTGGTCAAGGTTCACCCCGAAGCCGCCGAGCCGCGACTTGATGAAATCGCCGAAGGAATCCGCGCCGATACGGCCAATGAAGCTGACGGGCTGTCCTTGCCTCGCCACCGCGACAGCCTGGTTCGCGCCCTTGCCGCCAGGGACCATCTGGTAGCTGCGGCCGGTCAGCGACTCGCCGGGGCGCGGCGCCCGATCGGCGTAGGTGACGATATCGACGTTGACGGACCCGATGACGATGACGGACACGCTGAACTCCGGGTGAGACTATCTTCGGCTGGAAGCGAAGTTTGATCGCAGGCGAAGGACCAGCCAGCGACTGATCATCACGGTGATCAGTAGCAGGCCCCAGACGGCCGTGGCGAGATGCTGGTTGGCGCCCAGAATGTTGAGACCGGACGACAGCATCTGCAGGTCGATCAGCGCCACGAACACTGGCAGCGCCTTGCCGAAGCCGCCGTCGGGATGGACGCCGCCGAGGAAGCAGGCGAGCACGGTGATCAGCACGTAGGATTCGCCATGGCCGACGCGCACCGAGTTGAAGCGCGCCATCATGATGATGCCGGCAATGGCACACATCGCCCCGGACAGCGTGTAGACCAGGATCACCACCCGGCGGGTGTTGATGCCGGAATAGCGCGTCGCCTCGATGTTGGAGCCGATCATGTAGGTGTTGAAGCCCAGCCGGCTGCGCGAGAGCAACAGGTGCCAGAGGGCGACGCAGACGAGGAACACCAGCATCGGCACGGGAATGCCGAGGATCGAGCCGTGGCCGATCGGGTGGAGGAATTCGGGAAAGCCCGAAACGTCGCCGCCGCGCGTCAGGAACTCGCCGAGACCGCGCAGGAAGATCATCATCGACAGCGACACCAGGATCGGGTGGGCGCGGGTGAAGGCGATGACCAGGCCCATGACGAAGCCGGCCAGCGCTCCGACGCCGATGGCCACCACCACGGCGAAGGCGAACACCTCGGGGCTGGCGTCAACGCCGCCGTTGGCCTCGAGTATCCAGGCGACCGTCAGGCCGGCCATGTTGGCGGTGAAGGTGACGGCCAGGTTAAAGCCGCCGGTGATGATCGGCATCAGCATGGCGAGCGTCAAGAGGCCGAGTTCCGGCAGTTGAAAGGCCACCGAGCCGAAGGTGGCGCCGCTCAGGAACTGCGGCGAGGCCAGCGAGAAGACGATCAACACCGCCAGGAAGGCGAAGCCGGGGCCGGCCATATCGCGAACGAAGGGCGCGCCGTTGAGGCGCTGGATAAGGGCGCTCATCGTCAGGCTCCTTTGCGGCTGAGGAACGGCAGCAGGCGTTCGATGCGCGCGTTCGACAGGGTGATGGCGATCAGGATGATGGCGCCGACGATCATCTTGAAGGCGAAGGGCGAGACGCCCATCAGGTTGAGGCCGTTCTGGGTGATCTGGGTCAGCATGACGCCCAGCACGCAGCCGAGCACCGTGCCCTTGCCGCCGCCGAGGCGGGCGCCGCCGAGCACCACGGCGGCCAGCACGTCCAGCTCGCGGCCGTAGAGGGCGTTGGGCACCACTTCCTGAGCATAATGGGCCTGGACGAGACCGGCAATGCCGGCCATCAGGCCGAGCCAGCCGAAGGCGATGAAGCGCATGGCGGCGATGTTGACGCCGAAGCGGCGGGCGCCCTCAGGGTTGTCGCCGAAGGCGTAAAGCTGGCGGCCGATAGTGGTGCGCGTCACCAGCGTCCAGGTGGCGACGACGCAGATCGCCATGACCAGCACCGGCAGCGAAATCTCGATCCAGCTGCCGTCGGCGAGCTGCCGCTCGTAGAGAACGACGTGCTCGGTGAGCCAGTCGGGCAGATCGTAGATCGACACGCCCTTGGTGAAGAACATCAACAGGCCGAAGAACACGTTGAAGGTGGAGATCGACACGACGATCGAAGGGATTGCGAAGCCCTGGATCAGCGCGGCGTTGAGGCAGCCGAGGCCGATGCCGATCGACCCGGCGATGATAAGGCCGATGGCCCAGTTGCCGCCGCCGATCCAGGCGATGAACAGCGCCGTGCCATATTGCGCCACCGAGGCAGCGACGGCGAAGGAGATATCGATGCCGCCGGAAATCAGCACAACCAGCAGGCCGACGGCGAAGATGATGTTGACCGACGAGGTATTGAGCAGGTCGAAGGCGTTACCGACGGTGAAGTAACGGTCGGTCACCAGCGACAGGACGAAGCTGATCACGACGATCACCGCCAAGAGCGCGCTCTCGGTTCCGTGGGTCCGGATGAACTTAACCATAGACGGCGGCCTCGATGTCGTGGAGCGAATAGGCGCGCGGGTCGTAAGAGCCGACGACGCGGCCCTGCGCCATGTGCAGGATTCGGTCGGCGTTGAAATAGACCTCGGGCACCTCGTCGGAAATCAGGATGATGGCAAGGCCGCTGTCGGCAAGGCGCGCCACGATGTCGAAGATGCCGGCGCGGGCGCCGACGTCGACGCCCACCGTCGGCGCGTCGAGGATAAGGAGGCGCGGGTCGGTGGCCAGCCACTTGGCGATGGCGATGCGCTGCTGGTTGCCACCCGACAGGGTGGTGATGGCATCCTCGGGCTTGCCGATCTTGACGCCGAGTTCGGCCACCCACTTGCCGACCAGGCTTGTCTTCTTGCCGGGCGAGATCAGACCGCCCGACAGGATCCTGGCAAGCGAGGAAATGACCAGGTTATCGACGATCGACTGCGCCTGGATGAGGCCGAGCGACAGCCGGTCTTCAGAGAGATAGGCGATGCCGGCGTCGATGGCGTCGCGGTTGGAGGAAAAACGCACCTCGCGCCCGTCGAGGCGGATGCGGCCGGCTGCTGGTTTCAGCATGCCGAACAAGGTCATGGCCAGCTCGGTGCGGCCGGCGCCCAAGAGGCCGGTGATGCCGAGCGTTTCGCCCTCGTGCACCTTAAAGGAGATGTCGGAGAACTGGCCGGGTCGGCTGAGGCCGTCGACCTCGATCACCACCGGACGATCGGCACGCGGGGCGGCGCGCACTTTCGCCTCGAAGGTACGGCCGGTCATCAGCTCGGTGATCTTCGATTGCGTCATGCCCTCGGCCGGATAGACGCCAACCAGGCGGCCGTCGCGCAAAACGGTGATGCGGCTCGAAATCTCCAGCACTTCGGCGAGGCGATGGCTGACGAACACCACCGCGACGCCGCTCGCCGAGAGATTGCGGACGATGTCGAGGAGGTGGTCGGTCTCGGACTGGGTGAGGGAGGCCGTCGGCTCGTCCATGAACACGACGCGCGCTTCGCCGACCAACGCCCTGGCGATGGCGACGATCTGGCGCTGGGCGATCGGAAACTCTTTGAGCGGCGCGTCGACGTCCAGGCTGACGCCGAGCTTTGCCAGTGCCTCCAGGGCGATGGCGCGAATGCGGCCGTAATCGACCAGCCGCAAGCCATGGCCCACCACCTCGGAGAAGCCGATGTTCTCGGCGACAGTCATTTCCGGAAACAGCGCCAAGTCCTGCCAGATGACCTTGATGCCGCCGGCATGGTTTGCCGCCGACGGTCTCGTCCATGGCGTGGGTTCTCTTTGCCGGTCAGCGGGGCTTTGGGCCGGGTCGGACGGTACCGACCCGGCGGATTTTTGGCGTTGGAACCGGCGGAGGACTAGACCGCCGGTTCTTGTCGCTTTCGTCAGAGCCCCATGGCCGCGAGGTCGGCGACCGTGTCCTTGTTGATGGACACAAGCTGGTCGACGATGATGTTGTGGTTCTCGAAGTCTGGATGAACGACGCCAAGCCCTTCGATGGTGTCGCCGTCCTTGATCTTCTCACCCTTGATCAGCTTGTCGGCGATGGTGACGAACACCTGGCCGGCCAGCTTCGGGTTCCACATGAAGCCGCCGGAGAGGGCGCCGGCCTTGAGCAATTTCTGGCCCTGTCCGGGCGAGAACGGGCCGAGCACCGTGACCTTGCCGATCAGCCGGCGTTCCTCGACGGCGCGGGCGGCGCCGATCGGGCCCTGGCTGCCGAAGCCGAGGAAGCCCTTGAGGTCGGGGTTGGCGGCCATCAGATCGAGGGCGGTGCTGCGGCTCTTGTCGACATCCTCGGCAACGCCATAGCGGTCGCCGATCAGCTTCATGTCAGGATAGTGCGCCTTGATGTAGGCGATGGCCGCGTCGGCCCAGGCGTTGTGCAGCGGCACGGTCAGCGAGCCGACGAACACCGCGTAGCCGCCCTTGCCGCCCATCAGCTCGCCGAGCTGCTTGCCGTAGGCCTCGCCGAAGCCCTTGACGGAGGCCAGCTCGAAGTCCCAGTCGGCGCCCTTCTGGCTGGGCGATTCATGGGTGATGACGATGATGCCCTTCTCGCGAGCCTTGTTGAGCACTGGCTCCAGCACCTTGGCGTCATTGGGGACGACGCCGATCACCTTGACGTTCTGGGCGATCAAATCCTCGATGGCGCGTACCTGAAGCGCCGGATCGGCGCTGGTCGGCCCGATCATGAAGCCGTCGACGCCGAGCTTGGCGCTCTGCTCCTTGATGCCGGCCTCCATGGCGTTGAACCAGGGGATGCCGCCGATCTTGACGACGACGCCGACCTTGGGGGCATCAGCCGCCAGGGCCGCGAACGAAGTGGCAAGCACGAACGACGCCGCGACAGCGGCAGCCAAAAGCCGTTTCATTGTTTTCTCCTCCAAGATCGCGGCAACGCCGCTCGTCCGTTTCCGGCCCCTCCTCGGAGCGCGGACCCGGACTTTTCCTCCCTGCCGAAGCCTCCCAGCTTCGGCGCCAGTCCTGCGCAACCTCTTCGAATTTGTATTGCGCAATCGATGGTGCACAGACTATTTATGAAACTCGGTGTCCCGTCAAGCGCGATTGGCCCGACCCGGACTTAAGGAGGATAGGGTGCCGGCCGCAGCGGGTAAGAAGACGACGATCTACGATCTGTCGCGGTTGTCGGGGGCGTCACCGTCGACGGTCAGCGCCGTTCTCAATGGCACCTGGCGCCAGCGTCGCATCAAGGAAGCCACCGCCGAACTGATCCAGAAGCTGGCAGAGGAGCATCAGTATAGCGCCAACCGTCAGGCGCGCGGCCTCAGGAACTCGTCGTCGGGGCTGATCGGCCTGTTGCTCCCCATCTACGACTTCCACCACTTTTCCTCGATTGCCCAGGCCTTCGAGCTCCGGGCCCGCCGGCGCGGCCTCTGCCCGGTGGTCGTCTCCACCCACCGCAATCCGGCCGAGGAGCGGGAAAGCGCCGAACACCTGATCTCCTATTCCATCGACGCGCTGTTCGTCTGCGGCGCCGCCGACCCCGATGGCGTGCACGAACTATGCAAGGCGTCCGGCGTTCGCCACATCAACCTCGACCTGCCCGGCACGCTGGCCCCGTCGGTCGTCTCGGACAACTACGGCGGCGCGCGCGTGTTGACCGAAGCCTTGATCGACGCCTTTCCTGCTGACGCACCGCTCACAGCCGACGAGCTAATCCTGATCGGAGGCCGGGAGGATGAGGCGACGCGAGCGCGTCGGGCGCCTGCCGCGCGCCGTGTTCATCAACTCGGCGATCAACTTCGAGGGCTTCCTGCGCTTCCTGACCGATCACCGCAGCGACGATTTTTCCGGTCAAGTGATCGGTTGCTTCGACTACGTTCCGTTCGCGAGCTTCCTGTCCTTCCCGGTGATCATGATCCGCCAGGACGCCGAACGCATGGTGGCCACCGCCTTCGACCTCCTGGACCACCCGCCCGAATCCCCCGGCATCGTCGTCATTCCGCCGCAACTGGTGCCGCCGCGCACCGCGCTGACCGGGCCGCTCGACGAACTGGAAGACGACCCGCGTAAGGGCGCCCTGTAATTCATGTATCAGCGCCTTTGAGATACCGGCGCCTGGGCAGAGGGGGCGGAAAGTACCTGCAATTCGTTCTGTCGCGGAGGAAGTCGAGGCGAGAGAAATAAATGGGAGAAGAGATCCCATCGGCTCGCCAGCACGGCTTTACACCGCCCTCTTCAGCGCCTCAGCGGCAACTGAGCGAACCGGACGGCGGCTCAAGGGCCGCGGAAAGCCGCGGCCTCTTTCGTTCACTTCGCCACCAATACCTGGGAGCACTCGGGCGGCAGATCCTTCAAGGTGATCTCGGGCGGCGGTGGCTTGGGCTTCGAGGGCTTCGTCGGTTTGGGCGGCGGCGCGTACCAGCTCTGGAGTTCGGCGCCGCAGCCGTCGCCGGATGGAGGCTCGGTCTGTGGCTTGCAGGTCGGCGAATTGCGCGGACAGGCGATGCGGACGTGGAAATGGAAGTCGTGGCCCCACCAGGGGCGTACCTTCGAAAGCCAGCTGCGGTCGCCAGTCGTCTGTTCGCAGAGCGCTTTCTTGATGGCACGGTTGACGAAGATACGCTCCACCTCGGGCTGTTTCGCCGTCAGGCGAATGATGTTGAACTGTCGGTCCGAGAATTTCTTGGGGTCGACGGTGAGCGTGTTGGGAGCCAGCATCGACACCGCGCTCACCCGCTCGCGTTCGTCGTAGGAGAACTCGCGCTTCGGCATTGGCGTCAGCCAGATATCGGCGTCAAGCCCGATCTCGTGGCTGGCGTGACCCGACGCCATGGGACCGCCGCGTGGCTGCGACATGTCGCCGACGAGAAGGCCATTCCAGCCCGCTGCCGGCGCCTTCGCCGCGAGATGTTCGAGGAAACTGACGAGCGCCGGATTGCCCCAATTGCGATTGCGGGACAGACGCATCACCTGCCAGGTCGGGCCATTGATCGGCAAGAGCACCGCGCCGGCAAGGCAACCCCGCGCATAGGTACCGATGGAGCGGGCGGCAAGCGATGCCGGAGTTTCTACCGCGCCAAACAATTGCTTGGCCGGCGTTTCGGCGGCGGCCGGCAGAACCGCGGCAAGGAGGAAGAGGGCAGCTAGGCGACAGGACATGGGCTATTCCGGCATCAATGACTCGGCGCATGCTGCGCCCTGCCGGATTAACCAGAGATTAACCAGCGTGCAGGAAGCCCACCGGATCCTCTAGTCGCGGATCGATGGGCGCAGCCGCAACACCGGCAGCGAACCGGTGACGTCGAGCCCGGACGGCTTTGCCGAGAAAATCATACCGGCCGGCCGCGAGGCGACTTCAACGAGCCATGGTGGCCGTATGCCCTGGATCAGCCGGGCGGCGAGACCCTCCGGTGCGCGTTCGGCCATCTGTTGAAGCTCGGCATCGCCCGTACAGGTGGCCAGATAAGTGGCACCGGTGGCCCTGAATGCGGCCTCGGGATCAGCGCCGGTGAAGACGGCATCAACCGCGAGAATGCCATGCGCGTCGCGATGATAGGGCGCCGCCAGCACGCCATGCGGCGTCGCCTTGAGCAGAAAAGAACCAAAATTGGACGTAGCGACAACGAGCCCCGGCGCGCGGACACCGAGCACATCGGCAAAGAAGGCGCGACAGTCGGTCATGGTCGCGTCGTCGGCCGCGTCGGGATCCGGTTGGTTCGCGAGCCGACCGACCGCCATGACGAGAAGCGCCCATAACACCGGAACCGCAATGAGCCATGCCCAACGCCGGGCGATCGAACTGAGGTCATCATGGCCGGCTGTCGCCTTGATAGCCAAAGAGGCAACAACGCCGACCGCCGCCGAGGCGACGATTTGTGCGCCAACCAGCGCCCGCAGTTGCATCACTCCCAACAGAACGGAGCCACCGAGGATCGACAGCACGATGGCAAAGGCCGTCCTGTCGGCTACCGGCATGCGCCGGAGCGCCAGCGCACCGAGTACAAAGGCGGCAAATGGCGCTATGTAGAGCGGCGGCACCAGGTCCGGCTCTCCCTTGAGAGTGGCAATAAGACCCTGCGCCTCGGAAACACGGTCGAGCCAGATTGACCGAATGGCCGGATCCACGCCGCCGTAAGGTCCGCCGAGGCAGGTCGGGAACAGCACCGCAGCAACCGCCACCAGGATCGAAGCGACGGCGGCCAGCGCGCCGCCACGCATGAGAAGGCCAGGCACACCATCGCTGTGGCCGCGCAGCATCGCGGCGAGCGCGATGACGGCGCTGCCGCCAATCAGGACCGGTATCAAATAGGCAAAAGAAAGCGCGTCGCAGGCTGGTACCAACCAGCGGGACGGCGGGATGGTGGCGGCGGCGGCCAGCAGCGTGCCGACCATCAGCGCGCCGTTGAACAGCATGAGGCCGCGCCGCCAGCGATCGGCGTCAACGATCCAGGCAATGGCGAGCCCGAGGATGGCCAGGAGAACCGCCAGCAGCGTCTCCATGCCGACCGCGAGGCTGGCCGCCGCCGCTACGCCGGCAACAAGCGACCAACGACGAGCACCGTCGGCTCGTACCAATCCCATCAGCATCAGGGCGATCAGAACGGCTTGGATATTGTGATGATCGAGATCGCCAGGCAGGAAAACGCCCTTCACCTGCGGTGACAGGAAGATCATCAGGAGTGTGACGAGCCGGGCAATGCCGCCGCCGAAGCGGCCGGCCACCGAGGCCAATGCAAAGGCGAACGGAATCACCAGCAGAACCGGCCAGAGGTTGGCGGCGAACAGCTCGGCGTCGCCTCGGCCAACAAAGGGGCTCGCCGCGAGAATGATCGCCGCGATCGGCAGGTCGACCAGACGCGACCAATGCATCAGCACGCCACCCGGAGGATCGAGGCGATACTGAGTGAGGTCGAACCATCCCTGGCCGGCGAGAAGGTCGCGCACCTCGACAAGGCGCATCATGGAATCGGGGTCGCTCCATTGGGGACCGAGGTTCGCCCGGTAGTTGATGACGACAAGCCCCACCACCAGCAACCCCAGCGCTACGGCAAAGAGCAGACGGGCACGCGGGCCGGAACCGTAGAGGGCAAGATGGGCGCCAAGGACGCCTTGTTTGGAATTCATTGACCAAAGCCGACAACAGGACGGGGAAAAGCCCGGCACACGCGAAGCGTCGTTAGCCTTGCCTTAACACGATGGATAAAAGGTAAAGGCGACGCACCGCGATCGCGGTCCGCATCCTTCGGATGGCCTTCATGACCGCAAGCGAGATCGCAACCGACACCGGCCCTGCCTTTCCAGGCCTCGATATCGCCGTCGTATTACCTTGCTACAATGAAGGAGCGACGATCGGTGCCGTGGTGCGAGGCTTCCGGACGGCGTTGCCGGAAGCACGCATATGCGTCTTCGACAACAACTCTTCCGACCGCACCGCCATGGAGGCGCGCGTCGCCGGCGCCGAGGTGATCCGCGAGGGGCGGCAAGGCAAAGGCCACGTCGTCCGACGCATGTTCGCCGACATCGATGCCGATGTTTATGTGATGGCCGATGGCGACGGCACCTACGATCCGCGCGATGCCGTCGATCTCGTGCGGGCGCTGGTCACCGAGCGGGCCGACATGGCCGTCGGCATCCGCCGCAACGTCACCGTCGACGCCGGCCGCTCCGGCCACGCCCTCGGCAATCGTCTGTTCAACGGCCTGTATCGCCGACTATTCGGACCCGACTTCACCGACGTATTCTCCGGTTACCGTGCATTCACGCGGCGCTTCGTCAAGAGTTTCCCGGCCGTGTCGCATGGCTTCGAAATCGAGACGGAGATGGCTGTTCACGCCGGCCAGCTTCACATTCCCACGATAGAGCTGCCGCTCGATTACGGCCGCCGCGTCGAGGGAGCACCGTCCAAATTGCGCACCTTCCGCGACGGCTTTCGCATTCTGATGATGTTCGCCATGCTGGTGAAGGAGACGCGGCCGAGCCTGTTCTTCGGAGCGCTCTCGGGCCTTTTCGTCGCAGCCTCAGTGGTCCTTGCCCTGCCGGTCTTTGCAACTTACGTCGAGACCGGCCTGGTGCCGCGCCTGCCGACGGCGGTGCTGTCAACGGGCCTGATGATCCTGGCTGCGCTGTTGGCAACCGCCGGCCTCATCCTCGACAGCCTTGCCCGATCGCGGGTCGAGCAGAAGCGCATCCTCTATCTCTCCATTCCCGCACTGAAGCGCCCCGAGGCGGCGACCACGGCGGAAACGGCGGCAAATCTCGGGGCGCTTCGCAATCTCCTGCGCCAGCTCGGCAAGCCCTCCGACCGCCGCAAGGCCGGCTGAGGTGGCCTCCGTCCCCAGGCGGCTCGGCGGCTTCGCGCTGGCAGGCTTCAGCGGCTTCATTATCGACGCCGGACTGACCGAGGCACTCGCCAGTCTTGGCGTCAGTCCCTATGTCGGCCGCGTCTTCGCGGTGACCGTCGCCATCGCCGTCACCTACACGATCAATCGCAACCTCACCTGGAGAGAGCGGCGCGCTCCGGTGCCGGGGCGCCGGACGCGCTACGTCGCGGTATCGCTCGTCTCGATCATCGCCAACTATTTGACCTTTGCCGCGGCTCTTGCCGCCATATCCGGCCTTCGCCCTGTCATCGCCGTGGCGGCAGGCACCGGTATCGGCATGATCCTGAACTTCGTCGGCTATTCGCGCCTGGTCTTCAGAGACAGCGAAGATCAGGCGGCGTAGCGGCTGGCGCCAGCGCCGTAATAGCGAACGTAACGCTCGGAAATGCGATCGACCGGCAAGACGATCATCACGTCGGTGGTGCCGAACGGACGGTCGACGACGGCGCCGCGGCCAACCATGGCGCCGAGGCGGAGATAGCCCTTGATCAGCGGCGGCAT
>JAGSYV010000229.1 GCA_018262505.1 Pseudomonadota bacterium | reverse complement strand
CCTCGGCATTCTCCACCGCAAGTCGGAGGAGATTTCCATCCGGCAAAGCCTCGTCATGTCCGGCGGCTACATCGCCATCGGCCTGATGTTCGGCGGCTTTGTCTGGTGGCACATCGGCGCCGAGGCAGGCCTTGCCTATCTCACCGGTTTCGTCATCGAGAAGACGCTGGCGCTCGACAACATCTTCGTCATCGCGCTGATCTTTTCGTTCTTCGCCATTCCCCGACGCTACCAGCACCGAGCCCTGTTCTGGGGCATCCTGGGCGTCATCGTTCTGCGCGGCATCATGATCGGCACCGGCGCCACCCTGGTCGCCGAGTTCCACTGGATCCTCTATCTGTTCGCCGCCTTCCTGGTGCTGACCGGCCTCAAGATGCTGTTCACCGAGGACAAGGAACACGACCTTGCCAACAACCCATTGGTCGGCTTCCTGCGCCGCCGCCTCAACGTCACCGATCAGCTCGAAGGCGACCGCTTCTTCTTGAGAAAGCCGCTCGCCGGCAGCGGTCGCCTCGCATGGCATGCGACGCCGCTGTTCCTTGCCCTTGTGCTGATCGAGGCGGCCGATATCGTCTTCGCTGTCGACTCGGTGCCGGCGATCTTCGCCATCACCACCGACGCCTTCATCATCTACACCTCGAACATCTTCGCCATCCTCGGCTTGCGGGCGCTTTATTTCGCGCTCGCCGCGATGATCCATCGCTTCCGCTACCTGAAGCCGGCTCTGGCCCTGGTGCTGGCGTTCATCGGCAGCAAGGTGTTCATCGCCGAATGGCTTGGTCTCGAAAAGTTCCCGGCCGCCATCTCGCTCGGCGTCACCTTCGTGCTGATCGCCGGTGGCGTCGTGGTGAGCCTCTTGAAGACGCGGCAGCAGGCCAAAAGCCCGCCTCTTGCCGGAAACGACTGACAAAGATCATCAAATCGAAGTGAGCCGGCTGGCGGGTGTCAGCCGGCGGGGTATAGAAGGCCGACCCAAACGGAACGGCCTCATGATCATCGGACCCTTTGTCAACGGCGCCGCCATCATTCTCGGTGCGCTCGGCGGCGCACTCATTGCCCATCGCATGCCGGAACGCCTCAGAACCGGCATGCCGCTTGCCTTCGGCGTCTCGTCGATGGCCATGGGCGTGGTGCTGATTGGCCGCGTCGTCCATATGCCGGTGATGGTGATTGCGACCGTGCTCGGTGCGCTGATCGGCGAACTCATCCGCATCGAGGACGGTCTTGCCCTGGTTGGCGGCCTTGCCAAACGGCTGGTGGAGAAGGTGGCGACAACGCCGCGCGGCATTTCCCATGAAGCCTTCATCGAAAGCTTCGTCGCCATTCTCGTGCTGTTCTGCGCCTCCGGGGCCGGCGTCTTCGGCGCGCTCAACGAAGGCATGACGCATGACCCCAGCGTGCTGATCGCCAAGGCCTTCCTCGATTTGCCAACGGCGGCCATTTTCGCGACGGCGCTCGGCCTGTCCGTCGCCACCATCGCCATTCCTCAAATGGCGATCCAGCTGGCGCTAGCCTTCGGCGCGACTCTGCTGATGCCCTTGACCACACCGGAAATGGTCGCCGACTTCTCGGCCACCGGTGGCGTGATGATGCTGGCCACCGGCCTCCGCATCTGCAGCATCAAGACCTTCCCCATCGGCAACATGCTGCCCGGCCTGCTGTTCGCCATGCCGGTGTCGGCGCTGTGGACCATGGTGTTCTGAACGAAAAACCGGCCAGGTTGCCCCGGCCGGCTTGATATTCTCACTCTCGCCTGGCTTACGCCGCAACGTCGCGGATTTCCGAGAACAGCAGCCGATCGCTGCCGCCGGTCACCGCCACCGTGTCGCCATCGCGGACATGGCCGGCCAGGATGCGCTCGGCGAGCGGATCCTGCAACTGACGCTGGATCACCCGCTTCAGCGGCCGCGCGCCATAGACCGGATCGTAGCCCTTCTCGGCGAGCCAGGTCCGGGCGCTGTCGTCGAGGGTCAGCGTCACCTTGCGATCCTCCAGCAACGTCTCGAGGCGCTTGAGCTGGATGTCGACGATGGCGCCCATCTCCGACCTCTTCAGCCGATGGAACAGCACGATCTCGTCGAGCCGGTTCAGGAACTCCGGCCGGAAGGCCGAACGCACCACGCCCATCACCTGATCACGGACCGCGTCGACGTCCTCGCCTTCCTTCTGATTGGCGAGATATTCCGAGCCGAGGTTTGAGGTCAGGATGATCAGCGTATTCTTGAAGTCCACCGTCCGGCCCTGGCCGTCGGTCAGGCGGCCGTCGTCGAGCACCTGCAACAGCACGTTGAAGACGTCCGGATGCGCCTTCTCGATTTCGTCGAACAGCACCACCTGGTAGGGCCGCCGCCGCACCGCCTCGGTGAGCGCGCCGCCCTCGTCATAACCGACATAACCCGGAGGCGCGCCGATCAGCCGCGAAACCGAGTGCTTCTCCATGTACTCGGACATGTCGATACGCACCATGGCATGCTCGTCGTCGAACAGATAGGCGGCGAGCGTTTTGGTCAGTTCGGTCTTGCCGACACCGGTCGGGCCGAGGAACATGAACGAGCCGATCGGACGGTTGGGGTCCTGCAAGCCGGCGCGGGCGCGACGAACCGCCGTCGAAACGGCATGCACCGCCTCGGCCTGACCGATGACGCGCTTGGCAAGCTCGTCCTCCATCCGAAGCAGCTTGTCCCTTTCGCCTTCCAGCATCTTGTCGACGGGAACCCCGGTCCAGCGTGAGACGACCTGCGCCACGTGGTCGGGCGTCACCGCCTCCTCCAGCATGCCGTTAGCCTGGCCGGCCGCCGCCTCGTCGATCAACTTCAGTTCACCTTCGAGACCGGGAATAACGCCGTAGGCGAGCTCGCCGGCCCGCTGATATTCGCCCTTGCGCTGGGCGACAGCAAGATCGTTGCGCGCCTCGTCGAGCCGACGCTTCAGCTCCGCGGCATGGCCGAGCTTGTCCTTCTCCGCCTTCCAGCGGGCAGTCAGCGACGCCGATTCCTCTTCGAGGTCGGCAAGTTCACGCTCGAGCCGCTCCAGTCGGTCGCGCGAGGCAGCATCCGTTTCCTTCTTCAACGCCTCCTGCTCGATACGGAGCTGGATGATCCGGCGATCGATCTCATCGAGTTCCTCCGGCTTGGAATCCACCTGCATCCTCAGCCGCGCCGCTGCCTCGTCGACAAGATCGATCGCCTTGTCGGGCAGGAAACGATTGGTGATGTAGCGATTGGAAAGCGTTGCCGCCGCGACCAGCGCCGCGTCGGTAATGCGCACCTTGTGGTGCTGCTCGTATTTCTCCTTGATGCCGCGCAGGATGGAGATGGTGTCAGGCACCGTCGGCTCGTCGACGAACACCGGCTGGAAGCGCCGGGCCAGCGCCGCGTCCTTCTCAACATACTTGCGATACTCGTCGAGCGTGGTTGCACCAACGCAGTGCAGCTCGCCGCGCGACAGCGCAGGCTTCAGGAGGTTGGAGGCATCCATCGCCCCATCCGCCTTGCCAGCGCCGACCAGCGTATGCATCTCGTCGATGAACAGAATGACGCCCCCCTCGGCCGCCGTCACTTCCGACATCAGCGCGCCCATGTCGAGGGCGAGCAGTTCCTTGTCCTTGAGGCTCTCCGGCACGTCGCCATTGACGATGCGCAATGCGAGCCCCTCGGCGATGGCCGTCTTGCCGACGCCCGGCTCGCCGATCAGCACCGGATTGTTCTTGGTGCGGCGTGACAGCACCTGGATGGTGCGGCGGATCTCCTCGTCGCGGCCGATCACCGGATCGAGCTTGCCGTCGCGCGCCGCCTTGGTCAGGTCGCGGGCGTATTTCTTCAACGCGTCATAGCCGCTCTCGGCCGAAGCACTGTCGGCGGTACGGCCCTTGCGGATTTCGTTGACTGCCGCGTTGAGCGCGTTGGCGGTGACGCCGGCGTCCTTCAGGATTTTCGCCGTTCCGGCATCCGCCTCGACGGCCGCCGGACTTGTCGGCCAAGGCCTCGGCGGTGGAGAACACCTTGGCGGTCGGCGCTGTCAGGTAGAGTTGGCCGTTGCCGCCGGAGACCCGCGGCATCGCTTCAAGCGCCCGGTCGACGGCGGCGAGCGCCCGAGCTGCATCGCCACCGGCAGCATTGATCAAGCCGGAGGCCATCCCCTCGGGATCGTCGAGCAGTACCTTGAGAAGATGCTCCGGCGCGAACTGCTGGTGGCCGCGACCAAGCGCCATGGTTTGCGCCGACTGAACGAAGCCACGCGCCCGCTCGGTGTATTTTTCAAAATTCATCTGGACATCCTTTCCTGGAGCCCGCGTCCACCGTCCGAAGCCCGACGGAAGCGTCTGGATATCTTGGAGATCGGGTTATGCCCCTTGCCCCTTGCCGACCAATATGGGGAACGAGGCGAGCGCCGAAAAGGGGCTACCAGAAAAGACAAGGCCCACCACGGCGGTAACCGCCGGGCGGGCCTAAAATCACACGAAGAAAAACCTCAGGCGCTGGCGAGCGCCGGACGCAATAGATCATCAATGCCGAGCGCGCTGCGCAGCATCGAGCGGTCCTTGGCGATGTCGGCCACCGTGTAGCGATCGAGCACGGCAAAGAAGGCGCCGAGCGCCTCGCGCAGCACACGATTGTATTCGCAGGACAGGATCAGCGGGCAGTCCTTGTGTCCATCCTCCGAGAAGCACTCCGCCATCTGGAAGCTTTCCTCGGTGGCGGCAATGACGTCGCCGAGCTTGATCTCCTCGGCCGGCCGGCCGAGCTTCAGGCCGCCATGGCGACCGCGGATGGTCTCGATGAACTTGTGATCCACCAGCACCTTCAAGATCTTGAACAGGTGCGTCTCCGACATGTCGAAGGTGGCTGCAATGTCAGCGACACGGCTCGGGCGGTCGGGATTCACCGCGCAATAGAGCAGCACCCTGATCGAGTAATTGGTGGCTTGAGTAAGGCGCATGACACCATCTGATTAAAGAGTTGACACTAAAAGTCAAGATTAATCGTTCAGATCCAGCATGCGCCTTTGCACCGGCCGACATAATTCGTGCAATTGCGGATCAGCTTTTATGGTCGCCCTTTCGGGCAGAATATCGACGAATTGTCTAGCCGTTCGTCGTCATCCGTCCGAAAAGTCGATGACTTCCCGGACGGACGCGATGACCGGCCCTCAGGCGAACTGGCCGTGGCAATGCTTGAACTTCTTGCCGGAGCCGCAGGGACACGGCTCATTGCGGCCGACGTGCCCCCAGGAGGCGGGGTCGTTGGCGTCACGCTCAACGGGCGCGGCGATAAAGTTCGAAGCCGCACCGACCGTTTCCTGATCGAGCCCCGTTGCCGGATCGGCATGATGGGCCGACAGCGCCTCCTCGTTGAAGGTCGGCGTTTCGGGCGGCGCCTGCCGGATCTCGACGCGGCAAAGATTGGCCGTCACCTGCCGACGAAGATCGTTAAGCAGCGCTTCGAACAGCGAGAAGGCCTCGGTCTTGTATTCGTTGAGCGGGTCGCGCTGGGCATAGCCGCGGAAGCCGACCACCGAACGCAGGTGATCAAGATGGGCCAGATGCTCGCGCCAGAGGTTGTCCAGCGTCTGCAAGAGGATTGCCTTCTCGACACGGCGCATCAGCTCGGCGCCGACGCGTTCCTCGCGCGCGGCAAAGCCGGCATCGGCGGCGGCAATGAGACGCTCCTCAATCTCCTGGTCGGCGATACCTTCTTCCTTGGCCCAATCGGGAACTGGAGCGTCGATGTTCAACGTCTCGATCACCGCGTCATGCAGGCCCTTGACGTCCCACTGCTCCGCATAGGCATTCTCGGGGATATGCCGCGCCACCAAGGCGGAAATCACCTCGCGGCGCATGTCGGCGACGGTATCGGCAACGCTTTCCTCGGTCATCAGCTCGATACGCTGCTCGAAGATCACCTTGCGCTGATCGTTCATGACGTTGTCGAACTTCAGAAGGTTCTTGCGGATGTCGAAGTTGCGCGCCTCGACCTTCTGCTGCGCCTTTTCGAGAGCCTTGTTGATCCAAGGATGGATGATGGCCTCGCCTTCCTTCAGACCGAGCTTCTGCAGCATGCCGTCCATGCGGTCGGAGCCGAAGATGCGCATCAGGTCGTCCTGAAGCGACAGGTAGAAGCGCGACTGGCCGGGGTCGCCCTGGCGGCCGGAGCGGCCGCGCAACTGGTTGTCGATGCGCCGGCTCTCATGGCGCTCCGTGCCGAGCACGAACAGGCCACCGGCGGCGAGCGCCTTTTCCTTCAGGCGAGCGACACCCTCTCGGATTTTCGCCTCACTGGCATCGCGCTCCGGTCCCGGCGGCACATCGGCGAGGCGATGGGCAATCAGCATGTCGGCGTTGCCGCCGAGCTGGATGTCGGTACCACGGCCGGCCATGTTGGTGGCGATCGTCACGGCACCGGGCAAACCGGCCTGCGAGATGATGTAGGCTTCCTGCTCGTGGTAACGGGCGTTGAGCACCTGGAACACCGGCTTGTCACCGTCCATCAGCACGTCCGGATCGCTCTGCTGGAAGCCGCGCTTGATGAGAAGCTCGGCCAGCTGCTCGGACTTCTCGATGGAAGTGGTGCCGACCAGGATCGGTTGCCCCTTCTCCTTGCAGGCGCGGATGGTCTCGATGATCGCCGCGTATTTTTCCTCGACGGTGCGATAGACCTCGTCGTGGTCGTCGATACGGGCGATCGGGCGGTGCGTCGGAATCTCGACAACCTCGAGATCGTAGATGTCGGCGAACTCGTCCGCTTCCGTCGACGCCGTACCGGTCATGCCGGCCAGCTTGTCGTACATGCGGAAATAGTTCTGGAAGGTGATC
>JAGSYV010000228.1 GCA_018262505.1 Pseudomonadota bacterium | reverse complement strand
CTCGCGGCCGTCGCCAACCTGCGTTATGAACTGGAACAACCGGTGGTGTGGAGCCGCAATCGCCTGCCCACTGTCACCATCAAGGCGGCGCGCGCCGACACCACGCAAGCGGACACCATCGTCAAACAGCTCAAACCGACGATCGATGCCTTCGCCGCAACGCTGCCGGCCGGCTACCGGGTGGCAACCGCCGGCTCGACCGAAGAGTCCCAGAAGGCGATGGCGCCGATTATTTCCGTTGTGCCTTTGATGGTCTTCATCATGCTCACCGTGCTGATGATCCAACTTCAGAGTTTCAGCCGCCTCGTGCTGGTGGTGGCGGTCGCGCCGCTGGCTCTGATCGGCGTGGTGGCGGCGCTTCTCCCCACCGGTGCGCCGCTCGGCTTTGTTGCCATTCTCGGCGTGCTGGCGCTGATCGGCATCCTCATTCGCAACTCGGTGATCCTGGTCGACCAGATCGAGCGGCTCAGGGCGGAAGGCGTGCCGGCCTGGAACGCGGTGATCGAGGCGACGGGGCACCGCTTCCGGCCAATCGTGCTGACGGCACTGGCCGCCAGCCTCGGCCTGATCCCGATTGCCAACGAGGTGTTCTGGCAACCGATGGCCTGGTGTTCTGGCAACCGATGGCCTTCGCCATGATCGGCGGCATCATCGTCGGCACCGCGCTGACGCTGATCTTCCTGCCGGCGCTCTACGTCACCTGGTTTCGTATCCACGAGGAGAAGGCCGAGGCCCCATCTGCCTAGGGCTCGGCCGACCATCTCGAAATGTGGTCGGGTTTTACCACTCGGCGAACGATCCGTCGGCGTGCCGCCAGACCGGATTGCGCCAGCGGTGGCCAACCGCGGCCCGTTCCTTGACGTAGTCCTCGTTCACCTCAATGCCGAGACCGGGGCCGGTGGGCATGGTGACGAAGCCTTCGGCGTAGTCGAACACTGAGCGATCCTTGACGTAATCGAGGAGATCGTTGCCCGTGTTGTAGTGGATGCCGAGGCTCTGCTCCTGGATGAAGGCGTTGTAGCAGACCGCGTCGAGCTGCAGGTTGGCGGCAAGCGCGATGGGTCCCAGCGGACAATGAAGAGCGAGCGCCACGTCATAGGCTTCCGCCATGGCGGCGATCTTGCGCGTCTCGGTGATGCCGCCGGCGTGCGACGGATCGGGCTGGATGATGTCGCATAGGCCTTCGGACAGGATGTGCTTGAAGTCCCAGCGACTGAACAGGCGCTCACCGAGCGCAATCGGTGTCGCAGTCTGTCCGGCGATGTCTTTCAACGCTTCGGCGTGCTCGGACAGCACCGGCTCCTCGATGAACATCAGGTGGAACGGATCGAGTTCCTTAGCGAGGACCTTGGCCATCGGCCGGTGGACGCGACCGTGAAAGTCGACGCCGATGCCGAAGTCCGGCCCCATGGCCTCGCGGATCGCCTGCACGCGGGCCAAGACCGCGTCGATCTTGGCGTGGCTGTCGACATACTGAAGCTCTTCGGTACCGTTCATCTTGACGGCGGTGAAGCCGCGCGAGGCCACGTCGCGGGCGGCTGCGGCCGTGTCGGCCGGCCGGTCGCCGCCGATCCAGGAATAGACGCGGATGCGGTCCCTGAGCTTGCCGCCGAGTAACTGATAGACAGGGACGCCGAACGCCTTGCCCTTGATGTCCCATAGCGCCTGATCGATGCCGGCGAGCGCGCTCATGTGCAGGCCGCCGCCGCGATAAAAGCCCGAGCGATAGAGGACCGTCCAATGATCCTCGATCAGGAACGGGTCCTTGCCGATCAGGTAATCGGACAGTTCGTCAACCACCGCGGCCACCGACTGCGCCCGCCCCTCAAGGACCGGTTCGCCCCAGCCGCATATGCCCTCATCGGTCTCGATCTTCAGAAAGCACCAGCGCGGCGGGACGATGTAGGTGGTGAGCTTGGTGATCTTCATCATGTGTCTCTTTGACAATTTGAAAAAATCAGAGGCGACCGGCGGCTCGCAGCGCGGCAACGAACGCCCTGGCCTTGCCGGCCACGGCCGCCGGGGTGTCGCCGACCTTGTAGAGCGAGCCGCCGATGCCAAAGCCAGCGACCGGCGAACTCGTCCAGCGGCCGATGCTGTCGGCGGCGACGCCGCCGACGATCAGCATCGGCACGGACTTCGGGATCACTGCCGACAGCGCCTTGATGATGGTCGGCGTCGCCGCCTCACCGGGGAAATATTTCAAGACATCGGCGCCCGCCGCGATCGCCGCGAAGGCCTCGGTCGGCGTCTGGAAGCCGGGCGAGGAGACCAGCCCTTTCGCCTTGCTCGCGGCGATGACGGCGGTGTCGGTATTGGGCGATACGATGAGCTGACCGCCAGAGGCCGCCACTGCCGCCACCTCTTCGGTCCTAAGCACGGTGCCGGCGCCGATGACGGCGCGCCCGGCGAAGGATTTGGCCAGCCGTTCGATCGAGGACAGCGGCTCGGGGGAGTTGAGCGGCACCTCGATGATGCGGATGCCCTCGGCGACCAAGGCCTCGGTGACCGCCACCGCTTCGTCCGGCCTTACGCCGCGCAGGATGGCAACGATGGGACAGCCGGCGAAGGCCTCCTGGAATTCAGCGAGCGCGGACATCGGCGGTCTCCTTGTTGTGGTGGGCGATCCTGAGCAGGCCATCGACGAAGGTCCGTTCGGGATCGACGGTGTTGACTATGCCGCCCATGGCCTCGATGGCCTCGCGGTAGTGATTGGCAATCACCCCGCTGGCCACCAGCACCAGCGGCAGATCCGGCGGAACGAGCCGTTTTGCCTTGGCGATTTCCTCGCCAATCAGCAGGCCGGAAAGATAGGGCTCGACATCCTGCGGCTTGAGGCGCCCGGCCAGCACACCAGTGCGGGCATGAAAGGCCAGATTGAGCAGGCCGCCATCGCCGGCGGCGGCCTCGACCCCCAGCCGGGATGCCGCCCTCGCCGCCAGGTCGTCGGTAGCGGGTTCGGCGAGAAGCCGTAGCACCGAATGATGCGTCAACAGGCTGTAGAATTCGCCGGTCATGAAGGTGCGGAAGGTTTCGACGCGGCCGGCGCGCACGATCGCCCATTTGGAATGGGTACCGGGCAGGATCACCACCGTGTCACCGACGCCGACGCCCAGGATCTGCGTTTCCTCGCCGCGCATGACGTCGGCCGCCGCGTCATCGGTGGTCAGGCCCGGCACGATGTGGATGCGCGAACCACCGGCAATGTCGAACGACACCAGGCCGGCGGCGATCTCGGAAAGTCCAGCCGGGCAGGGGACGTAAGGCACCTCGCGCCAGCCGTTGCGGCTGCCGACCATGCCGGCCATCAGGACCGGGATGCCGGGAAAGCGGCCAAACCAGACCGCGCACATCCGCGACAGCACCGCTTCGAAGCCGCCATCCGTCACAGAGCTCATGCCGTCGTCGGAGGCGATGCTGTCGATGAGCCGGCCATCCTCGGCGACGAGATGTGCCCGAAAGCGCGTCGTCCCCCAGTCGACGGCGATGCAGATGGGGTGCTCGGCACCGGTGGCGGGCCTGCCTTTGTCAGTCATTTGATGATCCACTTGAAACGCGTCCCTCAACACGATGGCCTCAACGCGTCGCTCGGTCGCCGCCGGCGAGGACAATGACGGCGATGATGATGATACCGGTGAGGATCAGGCGGACGCCCGAGCCAAAGCCCCAGGTGTTGAGCATCGTCACCAGCAGGAACATGAACAGCGCGGCGCCCCAGATGCCGGGCACATTGGCGCGGCCACCCGATACCGACGTGCCGCCGATCACCACCACGGCGATCGAGGTCAAGAGATATTCCGACCCCATATCGAGCGTGGCGCCGCCCGAGAAGCCGCCGAGCAGCGCACCGGCGAGACCGGCCAAGGCACCGCAGAGAACGTAGGTGGCGAGCTGCGTACGCACCACCGGCAATCCGGCGAGCCAGGCGGCACGATTGTTCTGGCCGAACGCCGACACCGAGCGACCGAACAGCGTACGCTCCAGGACGACCGCCACCAGGATCGAGAAGATCAGCGCGGCGATGGCCAGTACGGGGACGCCGAAGACGGTCGCCGTGGTGAAGGCGGCGAAGGCTGGAGGCGGCTTGATCAGCAGGCCGCGGCCATAGGAAATGGCGACCGACTGGATGAGGAAGCTCGACGACAGCGTCGCCACGATCGGCGGAATGCGCAGGATGGCGATGATGCCGTAGTTGACGAGGCCGACGGCGGCGCCGGTGGCCAGCGCCGCCAGCACGGCCGGCACGATCATCGCGTCGTCGCCGCCCATCAGCTTCATGGCGACGGCGCCGGCCAGGCCGATATTGGCCGGGATCGACAGATCGGT
>JAGSYV010000227.1 GCA_018262505.1 Pseudomonadota bacterium | reverse complement strand
CAGTCACGCCACCGGTCTCGCAGGGACCGCTTCGGCGCGCGGGATCATAGGGGCGGCGGCCTCATGCCGCAAGCGCCGGTTTTGCCTGATAAAGTGCCGGAATCCGGCCTCGGGCACCCTGCTCGGTCGCGACTTTGTCACGCATATCCACATCTGGGACGACGCACGGCAGGCGACACTCACGATCGCACGGGCAATGGTAGGCCCGCCCAACAGAATCGGCCGGCATTCCGGATCGCTCCATTCGACGACTGTTTCGTGGGGTTTCATAGTCAATAGCCCTTGCTAGCGTTTTGCATCTGCCGGATATAAATGCGCTTGCGGGTTTTCGCCTACAAGATCATCTTCCAGGCCGCTTTCAGGATTCACGCCGGGCCCGGTTCGGGATGGTCCACGCCCACGCAACGCATATCGAAGGAACGAGAGCATGTCGGTCAAGCCGCTGGTTGCCGGAAACTGGAAAATGAACGGCCTCAAGGCCTCTGTCGCGGAATTCGAGGCCATCGCCGCCGGCTATGACGCCGCCCTCAAGGCCAAGGCCGAACTGGCCATCTGCCCGCCCTTCACCCTCGTCGCCGCTTTGGCCCAGAAGGGCCTGCTGCCGGTCGGCGGCCAGGACTGCCACGCCAAGGTTTCGGGCGCCCATACCGGTGACACTTCGGCCGAAATGCTGAAGGACGCCGGCGCCACCTACGTCATCGTTGGTCACTCCGAGCGCCGCACCGACCACGCCGAGACCGATGCCGTCGTCAAGGCCAAGACCGAAGCTGCCTGGCGCGCCGGCCTCATCGCCATCGTCTGCGTCGGCGAAACCCACGCCGAGCGCACCGGCGGCAAGACGCTCGACGTCGTCGGCACCCAGGTTGCCGGTTCGCTGCCCGACGGCACGACCGCTGCCAACACCGTCATCGCCTACGAGCCTGTTTGGGCCATCGGCACCGGCCTGACCCCGACCGCCGCCGACGTCAAGGAAGTGCACAACTTCATCCGCAAGGAGCTGGTCAGGCGCTTTGGCGCCGACGCCAACGGTATCCGCATTCTCTACGGCGGCTCGGTGAAGCCCTCGAATGCCGCCGAGCTGATGGCCGTTGAGAATGTCAACGGCGCTCTCGTCGGTGGCGCCTCGCTGAAGGCCGCCGATTTCCTTGGCATCGCCGCCGCTTATAAGTAATACTATAGGCTCCGGCGCATTCCTCATCCGAGGCGCGCCGGAGCCGCGTTTGTCTGTACCGCCAGGAGGGCGGGCCGCCACCCCTCTCTCCAGCTTTTCCCAAGAACGCGGGAAAAGAGTTTGTCGAGACGACACGCCGTGCCCACTCAGGGACGGCCGACGGATCGATGATGGTCAGTCTCTCGCCGGAGTGCGAGCGGCGGCGTCTTTCCCCATCGGGGAGAGGCGAAGAGGGGTAAATCTAGCGAATAAGTGGAAAGGCCGATAAGAGGTCTTTCTGTTGGCTTAGGCCGCTCGCATAGGACCACCCTCATGACTTTCGACACTGTTCTCAGAAACGGAACCGTCATCAACCACGACGGTATCGGTGTGCGCGACATCGGCCTTCGCGACGGGCGGATCGCCGAAATCGGCGATCTTGCTCAGGTTTCGGCCGGCGAGACGATCGATTGCGCCGGCCTCACCATATTGCCCGGCGTGATCGACAGCCAGGTGCACTTCCGCGAGCCCGGCGCCGCCCACAAGGAAGACCTCGAGACCGGCTCCCGCGCCGCCGTCATGGGTGGCGTGACAGCTGTCTTCGAGATGCCCAACACCAACCCGCTGACAACCACCGCCGAACGCCTCGCCGACAAGGTGGCGGCCGGCACCCATCGCATGCACTGCGATTTTGCCTTCTGGGTGGGCGGCACGCACGGCAACTTGCGCGACATTCCTGAGCTAGAACGCCTGCCGGGCTCCGCCGGCATCAAAGTGTTCATGGGCTCCTCGACCGGCGATCTTTTGGTTGCCGATGATGAAGGCGTCGCCGCCATTCTCGGCGCCACGCGCCGCCGCGCCGCCTTCCATTCCGAGGACGAGATACGTCTGATCCAGCGCAAGCCGCTGCGCATTGCCGATGACCCGTCGAGCCATCCCGTCTGGCGAGACGTGGAGGCGGCGTTGAAGTCCACCCAGCGGCTCGTCCGCATCGCCCGCGACAAGGGCGCCCGCATCCATGTGCTGCACATCTCCACCGGCGAAGAGATGGACTTTTTGAAGGACCACAAGGACGTCGCGACCGTCGAGGTGACCCCACATCACCTGACGCTCACCGAGGCTGACCATCAGCGACTTGGCACGCTCGTGCAGATGAACCCGCCGGTGCGTTCCGCTGCCCATCGCGACCGCATCTGGTGGGGCCTGACACAGGGCATCGCCGACGTGCTCGGCTCCGACCATGCGCCACACACGCTTGAGGAGAAGGCAAAGCCCTACCCCGACAGCCCGTCTGGTATGACCGGTGTTCAGACGCTGGTGCCGATCATGCTCGACCATGTCAATGCCGGTCGGCTGACGCTGCAGCGTTTCGTCGACCTCAGTTCGGCCGGGCCGGCGCGCATCTTCGGCATGGCGCGGAAGGGCCGGATCGCCGTTGGCTATGATGCCGACTTCACCATCGTGGACATGAAGCGCCGCGAAACCATTCGCAATGGCTGGATTGCCTCGCGGTGCGGCTGGACGCCTTACGACGGCGTGGAAGTCACCGGCTGGCCGGTCGGCACCGTTGTGCGCGGACGGAGGGTCATGTGGGAAGGCGATCTCGCAACACCATCAACCGGCGAGCCGATCCGCTTCGTCGAAGCGCTGCCGCGGGGAGTCTGACATGACGTCGCCTCTCAGCCACCTCGATGAAAAGGGCGCTGCCCATATGGTCGACGTCAGCGGCAAGGCAATGACCTCTCGCACGGCCATCGCTGCCGGCAAAGTGGTGATGAGGGCCGAAACCTTGGCACTCATTATCGAGGGCCGGGTACCGAAGGGCGACGTTATCGCCACCGCCCGCCTTGCCGGCATCATGGCTGCCAAGAAGACGTCCGACCTCATCCCACTTTGTCATCCGCTGCCGATCAGCAAGGCGGCGATCGACATCTCGCCCGACCCGACCTTGCCCGGTCTCGAGATTACCGCCATCGTGCGCTGTACCGGCAATACCGGCGTGGAAATGGAGGCACTGACCGCCGTTTCCGTTGCCTGCCTCACCGTCTACGACATGGTGAAGGCCGCCGAGAAAGGCGTGCGTATCGAAGCGATTCGCCTGCTTGAAAAGGATGGGGGCAAGTCGGGCCGCTGGCTCGCCGACAAATGAGTGTCAGGGGAAACGGCATGAAGCCATCTAGCAGGCTGGGCCGCTGCTTGATCGTTATGCGCAGAGGCAACGGTGCAGTTTTGCCTGTACGGTAACAATGGGAGAAGTCATAGTAGTTCTGCGGTTGTAGACTCTCATTCCCACAACAGAAGCTCCTTGCTAAAGTCGCCCCGTCAGTCAAGGGGGGGCGGGCTTTGGATCAGGACGAATTCGATACGCGATATAGGGACTGGTGCAGCTCGTTTGATCTGTTCCACGTTGACATCAGTTGCGACTGCGCACTTGGCGGGCGTATGTGCCTGCGGTTGGTTCCGCTCATGGCTGGCTTGCCCGAATGGTCGGAGGCACCGTACACGACTCTTCATAATTTGGGTTTGGCTCGAGGTTTGTTTGGTGCGTTTCGGAGCCATGCGTCCGCAGCGCTTTTCGGGTCGTTGACGATC
>JAGSYV010000128.1 GCA_018262505.1 Pseudomonadota bacterium | reverse complement strand
GGAGGACTCGCCGGCGACGCCATAGATTTCGCCCTTGGCGATGGAGAGGCTGATGTCGTCGACGGCGCGAATGTCGCGGTCGATGCCGAAGGCCTTGGTGGTGTAGTAGGCCTTCAGCCTATCGACCACCAGCGTCGGTTCGGTCGCCGTGTCGGGGGTGTGGAAAAGTGCTTCGGATTGCATCGGCTCAGTTCCCCATCCGGTTCAGACGACTGCGCGGATCGATGTATTCATTCATCGACATGGAGAGCAGGAACAGGCCGATGAACAGGATCACGATGGCCCCCACCGGCGCGGCCACCCACCACCAGATGCCGGAGATCAGCGCCGAGTGGGAATTGGCCCAGTAGATCATCTGTCCCATGGTCGGGGTATCGACGTCGGTGAAACCAAGCACCGACAGGGTGATTTCCATGCCGATCGACCAGATCATGTTGTTCATGGTTGTGGCGAAGACGATCGGCATCACGTAGGGCAAGTGCTCCTCGACGAGGATCTTGCGCATGCTCATGCCCGAATAGACGCTCTGCGTTGTGAACGGGCGCGTCCTCAAACTCATGGCAATCGAGCGAATGAGACGGGCATCATAGGACCAGCCGAGTGCCGACAGGATCAGCACCAGCATCAGCCAGTTCATGTTGTCCTTCAGCACGAAGTAGAACAGCACCAGAATCGGAAACTGCGGGATGACCATGATGGAGTCGTTGATCGCCATCAGTACGCGGTCGGTGCGGCCACCGGCATAGCCGGCAGTGAGCCCGACCACCAAGGACAGGATGCGCGACAGGAAGGCGACGCCGACGCCGAAGCCGAGCGTATTCCTGAGGCCAATCATCAACTGCCAGAAAGTGTCCTGGCCGCGCGAGGTGGTCCCGAACCAGAACTCGGCGTCCGGCGGCATGTCCGGCGGCACGACATAAATGTCCGAGGCCGGATAGGGCGAGAAGAAGGACAGCACGACGGCGCCGATCAAGAGCAGCAGAATGACGAGGCCGATGGCGAATTCGATGTTGTAGCGAATGAGGTCGCGGACGATCGTGAACATGGCCTCACTCCGCCTTGATGCGTGGGTCGAGCAATGGGCTGAGGATGTCGATCAGGAACACCGCGATGGCGACGCCGACGATCGACAGCGAAGCGAGCCCCAGCACCAGGCTGTAGTCGCCGGCATGCACGGCATTGATCAGCAGTGTGCCAATGCCCGGATAGCCGAACACGATTTCGGTAATCACCGTGCCATTGAAGATGGCGCCGAGCGACATGGCGAGGCCGGTCAGCTGGGGCACCAGGGCGTTGCGAACCACGTAGGAGCGCAGGATGCGGGTCGATCCGACGCCACCGAGTTCTGCAAACGTCACGTAATCCTCGGTAACGATGTTGGAGGTGAGAGCCCGCATGCCGGTCAGCCAGGATCCGGCCCCGACCAGTACCAGCGCCAAAGCCGGCAGGATCGAATGGCGAATGATGTCGAGGATGAGCGCGAAGGACAAATCGAGATCGGCGTTCATCTCGTAGCCGCCGGTAATCGGCAGGACCGGCCAGACGAAGCCGAACAGAATGAGCAGGATGAACGCGAGAATGTAATAGGGGATCGGTTGCAGGCCGATCAGCCCCAGACTGACGATCTTCAGGATCCGGCTCTTGCGGTAGTATCCGGCAAGAGCGCCGAGCGTGTTGCCGATCAGGAAGGAGATCAGCGTCGCCGATATCATCAGCCCGACGGTCCATGGCAGGGCGCGGAAGATGATCTGGGACACGGGCGTCGGGAAGGCCGACAGGGATGGCCCAAGGTCGCCTTGAATGAGCCGCGACCAGAAGACGACATATTGCTCGAAGACGTTTCCCTGCAGCCCATAGAGTTCGGTCAGCGTCTTGCGCATCAGCTCGATGGCTTCGGGGTCGGCCTTGCCGAAGTTGGTAATGACCGTGATCGTCTCGGCCACCGGATCGACCGGCGTCATGTGGGTGATGAAGAAAGTCGCCGAAATCCCGAGAAAGACCACCAGCAGCAACTGGCCAAATCGGCGCGCGACGAAAATCATGTAGGCTTTCACGAGACCTCCTTGCTCCGCTCTCAAGGCCAGTTGAAGCGGCGATCTTGATCCACCGACCCGTGCGGGCTGGAAAGCTCGCACGGGTCTCCTGGAAGGGCGCATCTGGAGGAGGGAGGATGCGCCCGTCGTGGTCAGGGCTGCGCCGGCTTCAGCTTGATCATCATCAGCCGAGAGTTGCCCCAGTTCGGAACCGGATCGGTGTAGGGAGCATCCGGGAAGGTCGGGTAGCCAGTCCAGTAGGTCGTATCCATCGAAGTGAACACGTTGTAGGACATCATCGGAATGGTGGGCATCTCCTTCACCACCAGCTTCAGATAGTCCATGCCGTAGTCCACGCCCTTGGGATCGTCGAAGCTGATCCCGCGGATACCCTCGATGATCTTGTCGAGGTCCGGGCTCGACCAGCGTTGCCAGTTGCGGGCAGGCTGGACGTCTCCCGGCTTGGCCACAAAGCTCGAGTGCCAACTGTCGAGGAAGAACGACATGTCGGCATCGCCACCCCAGGTTTCGACGCTCCAGGCGATGGCCGTGTCGAAGTCGCCAGCCTGCATGGGCTGCCAGGGGTTGGTGGTCGGTTGCGCCTTGGCGTCGATACCGAACTGCTTCCATTGCTGGGCAATCAGCGTTCCCGCGCGGGTGAACACCGAACGGCTGTCGCCCTCGACGGTCAGACGAATCCGGAACGGCTGGCCGTCCGGCTGCATCCACTGGTCCCCGACCTTCTTGAAGCCGGCCTTTTCAAGCAATTCACCGGCCGCTTTCGGGTTGGACTTCCACCAGCCATAGCCGAACTGGTTGGCGATGGCCGTCGGGTCGGTCGGGATCTCGTCCTTGAACTTCGGCTGCTTGCGCAGCATGTCGGCGATCTGCGTCGGGATCGTCGGGTCGTAGGGCTTGATCTTTTCCTTGCCTGTATCGAGCTCGAAGGATTTGAGCCATTCTTGCATCGGCGCCTGATAGGTGGTCATGGCGACGCCGGTGGGCGGCACGCCAATCGCAGACAGCGTCGCCGCGCCGCGATAGCTGGCGAGATCGACGGCCTTCATGTCGATCAGCAGCGCCAGCGCCCAACGCACATCCGCCTTGTCGAAGGGGGCCTTCTGCGTGTTGAAGATCACGGCCGGAAGGGTCGGATCGGGATGGGCGTAGGGGAAGCCCTTGAACCAGGTGGCGAGCGATTTCGACTGGTCCACAAGCGTGAACATGCCTTCCGGCGTGTTGTCGTGGATGATGTCGAGCTCATGCTTCAGCTGGGCAATGGTCTTCTTGTCCGGCGGGCCGCCATCGACATAGGCGGCGTATTTGGGGCCGGGCTCGCCGAGCAGGCCGAGTGGCGTACGCTGCCAGTCGTCGCGCTTTTCCCAGATGTACCACTTGCCCTGCGGGTCGTAGTTCTTGAGCTTGTAGGCGCTGATCGAGATCGGGTTGGCAAAGTCGAACTTGACCGGGTCGGCCACCTTCTCGAAGACGTGCTTGGGCATGACCCAGATGGCGTTCCAGCGCACCGTGAACAGGGCATGGAAGCGCGAGTTCGGCTTCTTCAGCTTGAAAACGACGGTGTAGGGATCGGTCGCCTTGACGCTATCGACGCTGACGGCCAGGAGTGAGCTCCATACCATGCCCGGATGGTCGATCTGGGTCTGGACGGTATAGACGAGGTCATCGGCGGTGAATTCGACACCGTCGCTCCAATACATGCCCTTCCTGAGCTTCACCGTCATTTCGGTGAAATCGGCATTGTAGATCGGCTTGTCGGAGGCCAGCGAGTTGTACCAGGCGCCGTTGATGCCCTGATCGGGATCGATGTACCACAGGGTGTCCATGGTCAGCTGTTGCAGGCCTGTCGACAGGCCGCCGCCACCGTTCACCCAGATATTGAACCAACCCGGATTCTTGATTGTCCCTTCCGGGTTTTCGATGATCACGGTTTCCTTGCGCGGTAGGTTCGAAATATCCTGTGCCTGAGCTGCGCTCGCCAAAACCGCGAGCGCGGCTCCAGCGAGAAACGTTCTCCAAAGCTTCATCACGTAATCCTCCCTCGAGAGTGTCCACGTTGCACGGCGCGCCAAAAAGGGGCGGTAGACCGTGTCCTCCAGACCTACGGGATCCCTGGCATCCTCCTCCTGTTGTTCGGCGAGCGGGTCGCAACGCCGAATTTTAAGAGCATGACCGGCCTCTTTCCTCCAAAGGCGGCCGGTCGGCCTAAACCGAGAGACGTATGACGTTGTAGGACAGCGGCGGCAGCCGACTGCGGAGCACGCCATCCTCGACCGCTGTTCCGCCGACTGTCTTCGGCACCACATTGTCGGGATGGGTGGCTGAGTTGACGGCTCGGAGATCGGGATGCGTCATCTGGATATGCTCGACGACGCGCGCCGCCCTAAACCCATTGAGCGCCGCCGACAGATCGAGCGTCTCGGTAAGGTGGCGGTTCACCACGAAGAAGGTGAGGGCGCCATCGGCTGCCGATCGGACCACCGACACGTCGAGGTAGGGTACGTCGTCGGCCGTGTCGGCGTCGTAGGTCGGTCCATCGACCACGGTGCGCAGCGACGTGCCGCGTCCATAGAGCGAGGCGAACAGGAACGGATAATAGATGGTCTGCTTCCAGGCCGGGCCACCCGTCTCGGTCATGATCGGCGCGATGACGTTGACCAGTTGGGCGATGCAGGCGATTTTCACCCGGTCGGCGCGGCGGATGAAAGTATTGAGCGCGCCGGCGACCTGCAGCACATCCTCGAAGTTATAGATATCCTCAAGCAGGTGAGGGGC
The DNA here is from genome assembly GCA_018262505.1 of Pseudomonadota bacterium. GTDB lineage: Bacteria > Pseudomonadota > Alphaproteobacteria > Rhizobiales > Pleomorphomonadaceae > Pleomorphomonas. The sequence continues at coordinate 28,018 of JAGSYV010000128.1, read as the reverse complement.
GTCCGGCCATTCGTCCCCTTCGAGAATCTTCTTGTCCTGCTCGTGGCTATGGTACCAGACGTTCCATTCGTCGAATGAAATGGTGACATTCTTCTTGGAGCGTTTCTTCGCCTTCACATAGTCGATCACGCCGGCGACCGACATGATGTAGCGGTCGAGCTTCTCGGACTGGGCGAGATAATTCAGCGTGTTGTGTTCCTTGTTGGCGAAATACATGTGCAGCGACAAGTGGTCGATCACCTCGTAGGTGTGGTCGAGAACCGTCGCCTCCCAATCGGGAAAGGTCGGCATGCCGGAGTGCGAGGAGCCGCAGACGACGAGTTCCACAGACTTGTCGAACAGGCGCATGGCCTTGGCCGTCTCATTGGCCAGTCTGCCATATTCGTCCGCCGACTTGTGGCCGACCTGCCAGGGACCGTCCATCTCGTTGCCGAGACACCAGAGCTTGACGTTATGCGGATCCTTCCAGCCATGCTGGCGGCGCAGGTCGCTCCAGTAGGAACCGCCTGGGTGGTTGCAATACTCGATGAAATTGCGCGCCGCATCGAGCCCGCGCGACCCGAGGTTGACGGCCAGCATCGGCTTGGTGTTGGCCTTCTTGCACCAGTCGACGAACTCGTTGACGCCGATATGGTTGTTGTCGCGGGTGCGCCAAGCGAGATCAAGGCGTGTCGGGCGTTCATTGCGCGGTCCGACGCCGTCTTCCCAATTATAGGCCGAGACGAAGTTGCCGCCGGGATACCGGACGTAAGGCGTGTTGAGCGAACGAACCAGTTCGATAACGTCGCCCCGAAAGCCGTCGGCGTCGGCGGTTGGATGGCCGGGTTCGTAGATACCGGTATAAATTGCCCGCCCCAGATGTTCGAGGAAGGAGCTGTAAAGCCGGTCATCGACAGGGGAAATGGCGAAATCCCTGTGGATCGTCACGTTCGCTTTCACGGTGGCCTCGCTGCACGTTTCCGTTTATATCTGATGATATGATATATAACGAAGATTATGGTGTGTACCGAATAGCGTGTCAACGGTGCAAAGCAGAGGCCGCCGAAAGGCGAATGCGAGAGTCTTCTTCCCCTAAAACCAAGAGGTTAGCACGTGTTCATGTGGCAGTCTGCCAGGAATCCAAAATGAATATAATCGCCTTCTCGCGATTTTTCGAGCGGCGCAAGAGTATAAAAAAGAGTGTCACTTACGTTCTAGCAGGCAGATTAGGAGTCGTTCGGCCTATATAGGCGCATGGTGATATCTTGGTCGTAATTTCCGAATCCCCGGCCGAATATATTGATGCCGCCCGGACGCTTTGCTTGCTCCGCAATGCCGATCCGCATCCGGATGGAGTGGTGATTGTCGAGGTCCAGATCCGCCAGTTTCACATCGGAAATCTTGATACCATCAATGAATGTCCCATTTTGCGAGATGGTCCAGGTTTTGAGCTTGCCATATTGCGACCCCTCGAGCTTCCACCACCGGGGTGTATAGACGCCCCGTTTGTCGCCGTAGTCGCCCGGTGAAGTCCAGGTGCCGACATCGACGTTGTTGACCCAAAGCGTAATGTCGGACGGCCAGTTCGTGTTGGTTCCCGGCACCTCGGACGAGAGCTCCATCGAGAATTCGACGGCGCTGACTTTCTCATTCAATATCTTGGCGTTATTTGGGAATTTATACTCGACGTAGCCGCGCCCGAACCAAAGAAGCCCCGCTTGCATGCGGTTGGGGTCAAGAAAGAAGTTGGGAACGTCGAGAAGCCCGATGACGCCCTCGCTCGAGCAGAGACCGCAGGGCGCACGCACATCGCAACTGGTGTAAAGGCCGATCGGCATCGACACCTCGATCGTCTCGTCACGTGGCACCTCGCCTGTATCATCAAAACGGATAATGATCTCGTCATAGCGGGCCGAGCAAATCTTCTGATGCCCCTTCTTGGCCTTCACCGTCCTGGTGTCGATCAGTTCGGCCTCTTCCAAAGCCTGTACCGACGTAGCGACAGTCGACTGTGGCAGCGACAGGGCGGCGCTGATTTCGTTCACATTCATTGGTCCCTTGGTGTGCAAGAGGCGCAGAATGTCGAGGCGGGTGGTGGAAGATATGCCCTTGAGCATGGCGTAGCTGTCGGCGGCATTCAGCGTGAGAAAATTTCGGTTCAACGGAGATACTCAAGCGGCGATGTGTTTGTATGTTCATATCATAAACGTTGATAGGGTCTACGGATAAACGATATGCGGGATGTTCCAGATCACACGCAAAGCGGCATGGAGCGCCCTTTGCATTGTGGCGCGACTACGGATCGACAGGATCGGATCCTTGGGTTAGGTCGGCGGGCAAAAGCCCGTATCGTGTGACGTGGCGCCGCGGGATGGGCCCTTGGCCATCCGGCGTGACGGGAGGAGAGAAACATGCCCTTTCGGATGATCGCCCTCGACCTCGATGGAACCGTTCTCGATCCGGAAGGCCGTATCCGTCCGCGTACCGCCGAGGCGTTGCAAGTTTCGAGAGCTCGGGGGCTGGAGGTCACATTGGTCACCGGCCGGCATCACTCGGTGACCCGGCCCTATTACGAGGAGCTTGGGCTTGCTGGTCCGGCCATTTGCTGCAACGGCACCTACGTCTACGATTTCTTGGCCGGGCGCGTTGTGAGCGGCGAGCCTTTCGATCCCGCCGACGCGCGTCGCGTCGTCGCATCCTGCCGTCAGCACGACGTCGACCTTCTGATGTATCTCGATGACGTCATGCTCTACGAAGTGCCGACGCCGCATCTTCGAAAGCTTGGCGCCTGGATCGACGGTCTATCCACACGGCCCAAGCCCGAGCTTCGCCAGGTGACATCGGTCGAGGCGGTGCTGGATGCCGCCCCCAATGTCTGGAAGTTCGTGGTGACCCATCCCGACGCCGGCCGCCTCGCTGCATGGTACGCGGAGGCCGAGACCGTGCCGGCCTACGGCGTCGAATACTCCTGGCATGACCGTATCGACGTGATGCCGGCCGGTCGCAGCAAGGGCAGCCGGCTTCTGTCCTGGGCTGCCGAACGCCGCATCGATCCCCAGGACATCGTTGCTTTCGGTGATAACTTCAACGACCTCGGCATGCTGACCGGCGTTGGCCTCGGCATTGCCATGGGCAACGCTCCTGACGGGGTCAAGACGCAGGTCAAGGAGGTGATCGGCGGAAACGACACCGACGCCATTGCCGACCGCATCGGGCGTCTGCTCGCCTGACATCTGTTCGCAGGTGCATGCGTATTGGGCGTGCCTGCCTATTGACCACTGTTCAGTGAGCCATTACGACTTTCCCTTCAGAAACAATGCCTCCGGTCACTCAGGGCGGCCGGTTACCATGTCGGTAGCCTGATCTGCGCCGGTACTCGCGCTCCGGCGCTGTCGAGGATATGGTAAACAGGCGAAAGGCTCCCTCGCTCAGGCGAAGGCGCTGAACGACCAAGGTGGAAAACCACCGGGTAAATGAAAAGGGGAACTCGAACATGACCATGCCAGTCTTGGTGAAGCATTTCAGATATCTGTCGGCAAGCGCGGCAATGGCCGCCTTTGTCGCGTGTGTCGGTCCGTCTTTCGCCGCCACTCCAGCCGACACGCTGGTCGAAGGCTTTGCCATCGACGACATCATCACCCTCGATCCGGGCGAAGCCTTCGAGCTTTCGACGGCAGAAGTCACTGCCAACAGCTATTCGCTGCTCGTCCGCCTCGACCTCGACGACACGACGAAGGTGAAGGGCGATCTGGCCGACAGTTGGACCATCTCCGATGACGGTCTCACCTATACCTTCAGGCTGAAGCCGGGCCTGAAATTTGCCTCTGGCAACCCGGTCACGGCCGAGGACGTCGCTTTCTCGGCCGAACGCCTGATCAAGATGGACAAGAGTCCGGCCTTCCTGTTTGGCCAGCTCGGCCTGACCGGCGACAATGTGACGGAAAAGGTGAAGGCGACCGATCCGCTCACCGTCTCGTTCACCGTCGACAAGCCTTATGCCACCTCCTTCGTGCTCAACGTCCTGTCGTCCACCGCCGGTTCGGTGCTCGACAAGAAACTGGTCATGGAGCACGCCAAGGCGGTGACACCGTCCGACGAGTACAAGTGGGACACCGATTTCGGCAATGACTGGCTGAAGACCAACTCGGCCGGCTCCGGCCCCTTCAAGATCGTCACCTGGAAAGCCAACGAGGCGGTCGTCCTCGAGCGCAACGACAATTATTTCGGCGAGCCGGCCAAGCTGAAGCGGGTGATCTATCGCCATATGAAGGAAAGCTCCGGCCAGCGTCTGGCACTGGAGAATGGCGATATCGACATCGCCCGCAACCTCGAGCCGGGCGATCTCGACGCGGCGACGGCCAATAAGGATCTCGCCACCATCTCGGCGCCAAAGGGCACCGTCTACTACATCTCGCTCAACCAGAAGAACCCGAACCTCGCCAAGCCCGAGGTCATCCAGGCCTTCAAGTATCTGGTCGATTACGACGCCATCGGCTCCACTCTGATCAAGGGCATTGGTCAGATCCACCAGTCCTTCCTGCCGAAGGGCCAGTTGGGCGCCATCGACGACAATCCCTACAAGTTCGACGTGGCAAAGGCCAAGGAACTGCTCGCCAAGGCCGGCCTCGGCGACGGCTTCACCGTCACCATGGACACCCGCAACACCGAGCCGGTGACCGGCATCGCCCAGAGCTTCCAGCAGACGCTGGGCCAGGCGGGCGTCAAGCTTGAGATCATCCCGGGCGACGGCAAGCAGACGCTGACCAAATATCGCGCCCGTCAGCACGACATGTATATCGGCCAGTGGGGTTCGGACTATTTCGACCCCAATTCCAATGCCGACACCTTCACCTCCAATCCCGACAATTCCGACGCAGGCAAGACCAAGACGCTGGCCTGGCTCCGTTCGTGGTGATCTTCCAGCAGATCGAAGTGGCGGCCTATTCGGCCAAGCTGCAGGGCTTCAAGCTCGGCCCGTCCTACGACACCAATCTGGTCGCCTCCATCTCGAAGTGACGACCTGACCTTGCTCGGCGCCGCCCGCCTTGATGGTGGGCGGCGTGAGCCCCTTTTTGAAACAACCAAAACACGAGTGTCTGGAAATGAAAGCGCCGCTTCGGGCCAAAGCCTTCCGCGAATTCTCCGCCGGTGTCGCACTGGCTGTGTTGATGACCCTCGGCGCTCCGACCTACGCTGCAACGCCCGCCGACACTTTGGTCGAGGGCTTTGCCATCGATGACCTGATCACCCTTGACCCGGCGGAGGCTTTTGAGTTTTCGGCTGCCGAGTTCATCGCCAACAGCTACAACAAGCTGGTCAACCTCGATCTCCAGGATACGTCGAAAATCGTCGGGGAACTGGCGGATAGCTGGACAGTGTCGGACGACAGCCTGACCTACACCTTCAAGCTCAAGCCCGGCCTGCAATTTGCCTCGGGCAATCCGATTACCGCGGCCGACGTCGCCTACTCCTTCGAGCGGGTGGTCAAGCTCGACAAGTCTCCCGGATTCCTGATCACCCAGTTCGGCATCACCGGCGACAATGTCGCCGAGAAGGCCAAGGCGCTCGACCCGCTGACTTTCCAGCTCACCGTCGACAAGGCTTACGCGCCGAGTTTCGTGCTCAACGTGCTGACGTCGATGACCGCCTCGGTGGTCGACAAGGAACTGGTGCTGCAGCACGTCAAGCCGGTGACGCCGAGCGACGAGTTCAAGTACGACAACGACTTCGGCAACGAGTGGCTGAAGTCGGCCTATGCCGGTTCCGGTCCGTTCAAGCTGATCGTCTGGAAGGCCAATGAGGCGCTGGTGCTGGAGCGCAACGACAACGCCACCATCCATCAGGCCGCGCTGAAGCGTATCATCTATCGCCATATGAAGGAGAGCGCCGGCCAGCGCTTGGCGCTTGAGAATGGCGATATCGATATCGCTCGCAACCTTGAGCCCGGCGATGTCGATGCCATCGCCGCCAAGGAGGGCTACACTGTCACGTCCGCCCCCAAGGGAACGCTGTACCTGCTCGGTCTCAACCAGAAGAACCAGTATCTGGCCAAACCGCAAGTACGCCAGGCGATCAAGTATCTGATCGATTACGATGCCATCGCCTCCACCCTCATTAAGGGCATCGGCCAGGTGCACCAGACGTTCCTGCCCTCCGGCCAACTGGGCGCCCTCGAAGACAAGCCGTTTTCCTTGAACGTCGACAAGGCCAAGGCTCTGCTCGCCGAGGCCGGCCTGCCCGATGGTTTTGCCGTGACGCTCGACGTGCGCAATACGCAGCCGGTCTCCGGCATCGCCGAAAGCCTGCAGCAGACCTTTGCCCAGGCCGGCATCAAGCTGGAACTGATTGTCGGCGACGGCAAGCAGGTGCTGACCAAGTGTCGGGCCCGTCAGCACGACATGTGCTTCAGCAATTGGGGATCGGACTATTTCGATCCCAACTCCAACGCCGAGACTTTCACCGTCAACACCGACAACTCCGACGCCAGCAAGAACAAGACCCTTGCCTGGCGCAATTCCTGGGACCCGGGCGAGCTCAACGGGGTGACCCACGCCGCCCTGCAGGAAAAGGATACCGCCAAGCGCACCGCCATGTACCAGGATCTGGAGCGCAAGGTGCTCGACACCGGCCCCTATGCTTTCATTTACCAGCAGATCGAGGTTGCCGGTTATTCATCCAAGGTGAAGAACTTCAGGCTCGGTCCCAGCTTTGACACCAACTATGTCTTCCCCATCTCGAAGGACTGATGGAAGATGACGGCGATCGAAGCCTCGAAGCTGGCTCGACGACGGCGCATCCGTGGTCTGGCACTCACTTTCGGTCGGTTCGCCATCATGTTGGCGACCACCTTTCTCGGCCTCCTCGCCGTCACCTTCTTCATCGGTCGCGTGGTGCCGATCGATCCCGTACTGGCAATCGTCGGCGATCGTGCGCCAGCCGCCGTCGTCGAGCGCGTTCGCGAGCAGATGGGCTTCAACCTGCCGCTCTGGCAGCAGTTCTTCATCTACCTCCGGCAGGCATTGACCGGCGACTTCGGCGTCTCGGTCCTGACGACCAATCCCGTATTTGACGACATCCTCCGGGTGTTTCCGGCGACATTGGAACTCGCCACCGTCGGCACGCTGATCGGTGCCGGCCTAGGGGTGCCGCTTGGCGTTATCGCCGCCGTCCGGCGCGGCTCTTTCGCCGACCAGATCGTCCGCATCGTTGGCCTCATCGGCTATTCGGTGCCGATCTTCTGGCTGGGATTGCTATCGCTGCTGCTCTTTTACGCCCGCCTCAAGTGGGTGGCCTATCCCGGCCGCCTCGACGTCGCCTACGAATATACCTTCACGCCCATTACCGGCCTCTATCTCTTCGATGCCGCCTGGACGCGGCAGTGGGATATTCTCTGGGACGCCTTTCGCCACATCATTCTGCCCGGTTCGTTGCTCGGCTATTTCTCGCTCGCCTACATCAGCCGCATGACACGCTCCTTCATGCTGAACGAACTGGGCCAGGAATATATCGTCGCAGCCCGCGCCAAGGGCCTCAGTGAACGCCGGATCGTCTGGTTCCACGCGCTGCGCAACGCCGCCGTGCCCCTCGTCACGGTCATTGCGCTGTCCTACGCCGGCCTCCTTGAAGGATCGGTCCTGACCGAGACGGTGTTCTCCTGGCCCGGCATTGGTCTCTACATCACCAATTCTCTGCAGAATGCCGATATGAACGCCGTGCTTGGCGGCACCATCGTCATCGGTACGGTGTTCATCGCCATCAATATGTTCTCCGACCTTCTCTATCGGCTGCTCGACCCGAGGACGCGCATGAGATGACTGACTCCTCGTCCTCCACACCCGAAAGCTGGCGGGACTGGCTGCTTACCGCCGAGCCGCACTCCCGCCACCAGGCACGGCTCGGCCGCGCCTATGTCACCTGGCGGCGCTTCTCCGAAAACCGGCTCGCCGTTACCGGCCTGGTGATCATTCTGGCGCTGGTGCTGATCGCCATCTTTGCCGATCTTCTGGCACCGCATTCGGCCACTGTCGGCAATCTTGCCGGGGCTCGCCTGTTGCCTCCGGGCTCGTCCGGCTTCCTGCTCGGCAGCGACGATCAGGGGCGCGACATCCTGTCCCGCCTGATCGTCGGTTCGCGCATCACCCTTGCCGTTGTGGCGCTGGTGGCCATCATCGCCGCGCCGGTTGGCCTGTTGATCGGCACCGTCGCCGGCTTTGCCGGCGGTTATGTCGATGCCGTGCTGATGCGCATCACCGATATTTTCCTCGCCTTCCCGAAGCTGATCCTGGCGCTGGCCTTCGTGGCGGCGCTGGGGCCGGGCATCGAGAACGCGGTGATTGCCATCGCACTCACCTCCTGGCCGCCCTACGCCCGTCTCGCCCGCGCCGAGACGCTGGGTGTGCGCAACTCCGACTATATCGCCGCCGTCCGGCTGATGGGCGCCTCACCGACCCGCATCGTCGTCCGCCACATCATGCCGATGTGTCTCTCCTCACTGATCGTCCGCGTCACCCTCGATATGGCCGGCATCATCCTGACGGCGGCCGGCCTCGGCTTCCTCGGCCTCGGCGCCCAGCCGCCAATGCCGGAATGGGGAACGATGATCGCTTCGGGGCGCCGCTTCATCCTCGACCAATGGTGGGTAGCGACCATGCCCGGCCTCGCCATCCTGGTGGTCAGCCTCGGCTTCAACCTGCTGGGCGATGGCCTCAGAGACGCCCTCGATCCGCGGGAGGCTGGCCGATGAAGCCGCTGCTCACCGTCAACAAACTGTCGGTCACCTATCCGACCCGCACCGGCGTCATCGAGGCGGTACGCGGCATCTCGTTCGAACTTGGCCGCGAGCGGCTCGGCATCGTCGGCGAGAGCGGCTCCGGCAAGTCGCAGACCGGCCGTGCCATCATGGGCCTGACGCCGCCGCCCGGCATCGTCCGGGCCGATGCGCTATCTTTTTCCGGCGTCGATCTCCTCAAGGCTGGTCCGGCCACCTGGCGCGACATGCGCGGCAGCCGCATGGCGATGATCCTTCAGGATCCAAAATTCTCGCTCAACCCGGTGATGACCATTGGCCGCCAGATCACCGAGACGCTACGCCATCATGAGAATGTCTCCAAACGCGAGGCACGGCGTCGTGCCCTCGAAATGCTGGAGGCGGTGCAGATCACCGACCCGGAGCGGGTGTTCGACCTCTATCCCTACGAAGTCTCGGGCGGCATGGGCCAACGGGCGATGATCGCCATGATGCTGGTCTGCGGCCCCGAACTGCTGATCGCCGACGAACCGACGTCGGCGCTCGACGTCACCGTCCAACTCGAGGTGCTCGGCATCCTCGATCGGCTGGTGCGAGACAACGGCATGGGCCTCATCTTCATCAGCCACGACCTTCGCCTTGTCTCATCTTTCTGCGACCGGGTGCTGGTGATGTATGCCGGCCGCATCGTCGAGGAATTGGCCACGGCCGACCTCAGCAAGGCGACGCATCCCTATACGCGCGGCCTTCTCGACTGCACGCCGAAGATTGGCGAGAGCCGGCATCCGCTGCCAGTGCTTGAACGGCAGAAGGAGTGGGCCGCGTGACCATCCACATCGAAAACCTGTCGGTGACCTTCGATGGTTTCCGGGCGCTGAAGTCGGTGAGCATAGCCGTCGACAAGGGCGAATCCTTCGGCCTCGTCGGCGAGAGTGGTTCTGGAAAGTCGACGTTGCTGCGCGCCATTGCCGGCCTGGCTCCGGTCAGTGGTGGTACCATCGAGGTAAACGGAGAGGCGCTGTCGGGCACCCGGCGCAGCCGTGCCTTCCGCCGTGCCGTGCAGATGGTGTTCCAGGATCCCTACGCGTCGCTGCATCCGCGCCAGACCGTCGACCGGCAGCTTCTGGAGCCGCTGGCCATCCATGGCATCGGCGATGGCGAGCGGCGGATTCTCAAGGCGCTTGACGAGGTGGGCCTCGGTTCGTCTTTCCGCTTCCGCTATCCCCATCAGCTCTCGGGCGGCCAGCGGCAGCGCGTCGCCATCGCTCGCGCCCTGATCGTCGAGCCGGAAATCCTGCTGCTCGACGAGCCGACCTCGGCGCTCGACGCATCCGTGCAGGCCGAGGTGTTGAACCTTCTGGAAGAGGTGCGCAGCCGCCACGGCCTCACCTATATCATGGTCAGCCATGACCTCGGTGTAGTCACCCACATGTGCAGCCGCCTCGCGGTGATGAGAAACGGCGAGGTGGTGGAAATGCTCTCAGCTGCCGATCTGGCCGGCAGCCGGGTGGTCTCCGATTACACGCGCCGACTGATGGTGGCGAGCAAGGGCTTTTCGCGCGAGGCGGTGCCGGGCTAAAGCCACACATCCTTTACCGATCGCGGGCGAGGCCTTATCACTCCCAAGTCGCCCCGATCGGAATGCCCTCCTTGGAAACCGACCTCTATCTGCCCGTCAAGCGCCACCTCGAAAACCTCGGCCTGACCGTCAAGGGCGAGGTGAAGGGCTGCGATCTTGTCGGCCTGTCGGATGGCGAGCCTGAGCTGGTGGTGATAGGCGAGCTCAAGCGCGCCTTTACGCTGGAACTGGTGTTGCAGGCGGTCGACCGCACGGCGGCGGCCGACGAAGTGTGGCTCGCCATTGCCGCCTCGAAGCGCGGCCGCGGTCGCGAGGGCGATCCGCGCGTCCGGAAGCTCTGCCGCTTTCTCGGCTTCGGGCTGATCGCCGTCACGGCCACCGGGCTGATCGAGGTGATCGTCGAACCGGCCCCCTGGAAGCCGCGCCGCGATGGTCGCAGGCGCTCGCGCATCATTGAGGAATTCCGTCGTCGTCGAGGCGATCCGATCCTCGGCGGCTCGACCCGGCTGCCGCAGATGACAGCCTACCGGCAACAGGCGCTGGCCATCGCCCAGGCATTGCACGAGGGACCCTTGCGGCCGCGCGATCTCAAGCCACTCGCTCCCGATGCGTCGAAGATCTTGCAGGCCGACGTTTATGGCTGGTTCGAGCGCGTGGAGCGTGGCGTTTATCGGCTGACCGACGCTGGCCGTGCGGCGCTTGTCACCTGGGCCGCCTACCTCCCGGTGGACAAGCCAGCCGCAGCGTAGCGCTCACATCTTTGTGTGGCTCGCAACCCCCGATGCCTATGGCAGTTTATTGAGACGGCTCCATATTGCCATTACCTTGCGTGTCCGTGCATCGGAGGCGAATGGCCTGCATGAATCCCTATTATGATCCCGCCAAGACCCACCACACGCCGGACGGTTTTCGCGATCCGGACGTGGAAGCCGCCCGTACCACCCTCCGCGACATCTGGGCCTGGAAGCGGGAGGCGCGCCGCGAGGGTAAGCCTCATCCGCCGGGAAGCCCGACGCCAGTGGTGGCGCCCGATCTCGAGCGCATCATCGGCACGGAAACCTCGGCCACCTTCATCGGCCACTCAACCGCGCTGCTCCGCATCGGCGGTCTCACGGTGCTCACCGACCCCATCTTCAGCGAGCGTGCCTCGCCCTTCAGTTTCCTCGGGCCTAAGCGTGTCGTGTCTCCCGGTATTGCGCTGGACCGCCTGCCGCCGCTCGACGTGGTGCTGATTTCGCATGGCCATTTCGATCATCTCGATCGAGCCTCGGTGCGGCGCCTTCATCGTCGGTTCGGTGACCGAACGCTGTTCGTCGCGCCGCTCGGTGTCGGTGCGCTGCTGCGACGCTGGGGCATCAGCAACGTCGTCGAGCTTGATTGGTGGCAGAGCCACGCCTATCGCGGTCTCGACATGACCTTGACGCCGGCCCGTCACTGGTCGGCGCGCAGCTTCAACGACCGCAATCGCATGCTGTGGGGTGGCTTTGCCGTCTTTGCCGACGGCTTCTCCTGCTACTTTGCCGGCGACAGTGGTTACGGATCGCATTTTCGCGAAACGCGCGATCGTCTGACCTCGCATGAGCGGCACGGTGTGCTGTTCGACTTGGCGCTGATGCCGATCGGCGCCTACGATCCGCGACGCATCATGAAGGAACACCATATGAACCCCGAGGAGGCGGTGTTCGCCCACCGCGAGATCGGGGCGCGGCGCAGCATCGCCATCCATTGGGGCTGTTTCCAATTGACCGACGAGGCGCTCGACGAGCCGCCGTTGCGGCTGGCTGAGGCGCGCACCGCGGCCGGCCTTGCCGACAACGACTTCGTTGCCCTGCCGGTCGGTGGCTCCTGGTGGCGACCGTCGGCGTGACGAGAGCAGTTCCAGCAAAAGTGGGAACCGGTTTTGCGTCCGGAACTGCGTCTCAATAAAGCTCTAGGCTAAGCGCCGAGATCTGTTCCGAGCTGGCGGAGACGTGCCGGCAATAGACCGATGGTTGCCGCCGTGGCATTGGCGAAGGCAAAGCGCAGGTAGTCCTCCTGGCCTGGCCCGAAGTAGCTGCCGGGCACCGTGACGACGCCGGCGCGCCGCGCCAGCTCCTCGGCAACGCGAGCTGACGGTACGCCGGCGAAGGGATGGCGAACGAAGGCGAAATAGGCGCCGACGGCGCCGATCTCCCAACCACCGACTTCGGCGATGGCTGCCTTCAGCGCCGCCGCGCGAAAAGTGATTTCGGCTCTGTTTGCCTCGCGCCAGGCGCCGAGCTTCGGGAGCGCCTCTGCGACGGCAATCTGGCCGACGCGCGGCGTACCACGACCGGGCTCGCCGTTACCGCGCCGAGCCGGTAGCCGGGCACGCAGAAACTCTTCGAAAACGAATAGAGCGAGATCAGCCCGTCACCCCAGCCTGGCCGGAGAAACAGGTCATGCGGCTGCTTCGCTTCGGCAGGCAGGAAGTCGCGATAGGTTTCGTCGAGGATCAGCCAGATACCGCGCCGGCGGCAAAGTTCCAGCAGGGCAGCGAGCAGGGCTGGCGGATAAACGGCGCCTGTCGGGTTGTTGGGCGATACGACGGCGAATGCCCGCACGTCAGGTGCGATGGCTGCGTCCAGCGCTTCCAGGCTGGGCAGAAAGCCGCCTTCCGCCGGGCAGTCGACGAGGCCGGTGCCGACGCCGAACATGCGTAGCGACGTCTCATGATTGAAATAGAAGGGATTGGAAAGAAGGACCCGGCTTCCGGGTTCGGCGACAGCCAGAGCGGCGCAGATGAAGGCCTGATTGCAGCCCGAAGTGATGTGAATGTTGTCGGCGGCGATGGCAGCGCCGTAAAGCGCGCTCTCGTCGTCGGCGAGCGCTTCGCGCAGGGCGCGGTCGCCTTCGATTGGACCATAAGCTGCCGTCGAAAGATCGGCCGCAGCGGCCGTCAGCATGGCGATCAGATCGGGATGCGGAGGATAGCCCGGCACTGCCTGCGACAGGTCGATCGTCGGGCCGAAGGCGCCATCATAGGCGCGCGCCCAGGCTTGGACAGAGGGGATGGGCGGCGGAGCGAGATCGGTAATGAGCGAGTTGAGGCGCGGCATGTCCGGTATCCTGTGGCAGCGCGTTTCAGGGATCGGGTGAGAACGGGGCAGGTTGACGCGGTGGCGAGCGGGGTGACAGTCTCGGTTCGGGAAGGGCGTCGGCATCGAGCGTGGCAAACAGCCAGTCGACGAAAGCCTTGACGATCGGAGCCGAACGCATTTCGCTTCGGCACGCGACGAAGAAGCTGTCGTTCGCAGCGACGGAGAGGTCGAAGGGCACCACGAGGTCGCCATCGGCAATCAGCCGAGCGGCGGTAATGGTGTCGCCTACCGCGACGCCCTGACCATGCACGGCAGCTTCGGTGGAAAGGCGGGCATCGCCGAGGAAGTGCTGGCGACCGCGGGGCAGGTCGGCAGCGTCGGCGGCGCTCAGCCACGTCGTCCACTCATTCCCGCGATCCCCATGCAACAAGGTGTGGTGACGGAGATCGCGCACCGAGCGGAGCGGCCGGCTGGCGATCAGACTCGGCGACACCACTGGAAACAGGCGGAGCGAACTCCAGAGGCGGCTCCAGCAGCCGCTGACGCTGCCGCTTCCGTAGAGGATGACGAGATCGACCTCCGGATCGCCGACGCGCGCTGGGTCATTGCCGGCCGACAGATCGAGCGTGATGCCCGGATAGGCGTCGGTGAATCCATGAAGGCGGGGCAGCAGCCAGAAGGACAGCAGGCCGGCAACGCACATCACGGTGAGCGTGCCGCTTGCCTCTGGCCGTTGCAGGCGCGCCGTTGCCGCCGCGATATCGCCGAAAGCCTGAGCGACGGCAGGTAGCAGCAGGGCGCCCTGGGCGGTCAGTTTCATGCGCCGGCTGCCGCGTTCGAACAGCGGGGAGCCGAGTGCCTGCTCCAGCGCCCTGATCTGATGGCTGACGGCGCCGTGCGTAACGCCAAGTTCGCGCGCCGCCGCCGACACCGAGCCGCGACGGGCGGTCGCTTCGAAGGCGCGCAACGAGTTGAGCGGCGGTAGCCGGCTGGGAATCCCCTGTTCGCTCATTGGACCCTATGTGTGAGAAAAATTCACCTGTTTGGATAAATCAATGTGAATTGCATTTCAAATAGATTTGCCTTTTGATTGGGCAACAAAGGGACGGCTAACGTCCCGGGGAACGGTCCATAAAGAGTGTCGGATCCATCGCCGACGCGATGTCAGCGCCGCGAGCGCCGGAAATGGCGATGTGGCTTGTCGAGAGGTCGATCATCCATGGTCTGGGATGCCGAGCGGCTGAAAGCACTGCGGGAGAAATACACCGGCCAGCCGGGCGAGACCTACGATCCACGCTACGCGCGCGTCGCTGCCCGTATTTTCAAGGGTGGCACAAGAGCTGCCCCGTTTGCAGGCATGCCTACTTTACTGTCGGCTCCGGCTCGCTTGGTTGATTGGGCCGCCCCGGATTTTGCCGGGTTGGACGTTGCCCTGCTTGGCATGCCGATGGATCTCGGCGTGACCAATCGTCCTGGTTCGCGCTTCGGACCACGTGCGCTCAGGGCGATCGAACGCATCGGTCCCTATAACGAGGTACTCGACACCGCGCCCATCCACGACATTTCCGTGGCCGACATCGGCGACGTACCGTTCCGCGGTCGTTTCCGGCTGGAACAGAGCCATGAGGACATCGAGCGGACGATAGCCGCGATCGTGGCCGCTGGCGTGCTGCCGCTATCGGTGGGCGGCGATCACTCCATTACCCATCCGATCCTGCGGGCGATTGGCGCCAAGGCCCCGGTGGGCCTCGTCCATATCGACGCCCACTCCGACACCGGCGCGCCTTTCGACGACACCAAGTTCCACCATGGCGGCCCGTTCCGCAACGCCGTGCTCGACGGCGTCCTCGATCCCACCCGGACCATCCAGATCGGCATTCGCGGATCGTCGGAATATCTCTGGGAGTTCTCGCGCGATAGCGGCATGACCGTCATTGATGCCAAGGACATTTCCGGTCTTGGCATCCCGGCCATCGTCGAGATGGCACGAAAGGTGGTGGGCGATGGCCCGACCTATCTGTCCTTCGACATCGACAGCCTCGACCCGGCTTTCGCGCCGGGCACCGGCACGCCGGAAGTGGGTGGCCTCACCAGTCGTGAAGCCTTGGCGCTTGTCCGGGGACTGAAGGGGCTCAATCTCGTTGGCGGCGACGTCGTCGAGGTCGCCCCGCAATATGACGCGACCAGCAATACGGCTCAGATCGGTGCGCAGATGCTTTTCGAGATCCTGAGCCTGATGGTGTTCAGCCCGGCGCTGAAAAAGAGTAAATAAATCCTGAACAGGGGAACGGCCGTGGACGCCGAAAACGGCAGCGGCAGACATAAGGGGACCAGCCAACATGACCAAGCTTACAGATATCTCCATCAGCCGTCGTGCCTTGCTCGCGGCCGGCGCCACCGGCGCCGCCGTGCTCGCCATGCCCAACGTGCTGCGTGCCCAGGATCGCACGCTCAAGGTTGGCGCCTATGGCGGCTACTTCAAGGATTCGTTCGACAAGAACGTTTTCCCCGAGTTCACCAAGGCGACCGGCATCACCGTCGAATCGGTGGCCGAACCGACCGGTGAGGCCTGGCTCGTCCAGCTTCAGCAGGCGGCCAATGCCGGCGAGGCGCCAGCGGATGTGTCGATGATCTCGCAGACGTCGATGCTCAAGGGTCAGGCGACCGAACTGTGGGCGCCGCTCGATGCCGCCAAGATCAAGAACATCGACGGGCTGATCCCGACCTTCATCAACAAATACCCCGACGGTCGCATTGCCGGCATTGGTGCCGTCGCCTGGTACGTGACGCTGGTCTCCAACACCGACGTCTACAAGGAAGCGCCGACTTCCTGGGCTTTCCTGTGGGACAAGTCCAACGCCGACAAGCTCGGCCTGATGGCGCTGGTCTCCAACTCCTTCCTCCTGGAAGTGACGGCCAAGACCTTCTTCGGCGGCACCAAGCTGCTCGACACCGAGGAGGGCATTCTCAAGGCATTCGACAAGCTGGCCGAACTCAAGAGCAATGTCCGCCTGTGGTACCGCGACGAGGCGCAGTTCGAGCAGGCGCTGAAGTCGGGCGAAATTCCGATGGGCCAATATTATCATGACGTGACGGGCCTCGCGATTGCCGACGGCTTCCACGTCCGCTCTACCTTCCCCAAGGAAGGCGGAATCCTCGATTCCGGCTGCTGGGCACTTTCCAAGGCGTCGAAGAAGGTCGAAGAAGCGCATCTGTTCATCGACTTCATGAGCCAGCCGTCGATCCAGGCGCTGGTGACGCGCAAGGTCGGCACCGCGCCGACCGTCAAGCGTTCGCTGACCGACCTCACGGACGCCGAGTTCGCCGCCGCCTCGTCGGAGATCGAGCCGATCATTCCGCGCTATGACATGCAGGTTCAGAAGGCCGACTGGCTGAGCGAGAAGTGGACCGAGCTGATCGTCGGCTGATCGACTTCGCCATATCCGGCGCCTCGCTTGAGCGAGGCGCCCCTTTTCTCGCGACGGAAATCCTCATGTCGGGACTGGTACTCAAGGGCGTCAGCCGGGACTTCGGCCCGGTCAAGGCGGTCAATGACGTCGATCTCGAAGTGCCCAACGGCCGCTTCGTCTGCCTGCTCGGACCGTCAGGCTGTGGCAAGACGACGCTGCTCCGCATGATCGCCGGCCTCGATCTGCCCACCACCGGCACCATCTCGATCGACGGTGAGGACATCACCCACCAGCCGACCCACAAGCGAAACCTCGGCATGGTGTTCCAGTCGCTGGCGCTGTTTCCGCATCTGACCGTTGGCGGCAATATCGCTTACGCGCTCAGGATTCGCGGTCTTTCCAAGGAAGAGCAGGCCCGTCGCGTCGAGGAACTGCTCGCCCTCGTTCATCTGCCGGGCTATGCCGACCGAGCCGTCGCCAAGTTGTCGGGCGGTCAGCGTCAACGTGTTGCCATCGCTCGCGCACTCGCCGTCAGTCCGCGCCTGTTCCTGCTCGATGAGCCGCTGTCGGCGCGATCAGCGCGAGGCGATGACCATGGCCGACACGGTGATCGTCATGAAGGGCGGCGAGATCCGTCAGGCGGCGTCGCCGGTCGAAATCTATCGCAAGCCTGCCGATACCTTCGTTGCCGATTTCATCGGCTCGACCAACCTGATCGACATTGTTCGCGACGGCGATCGCACCATGTTGCTCGGCCGTCCCTCCGCCGTCGCGCTGCCCTATGGCGTTTCAAAGGCGACACTGTCGGTGCGGCCGGAAGATGTCGAGCTCGTCGCCCCCTCTTCGGACCTACCGGAGGCCACCGTCACCTTCGTGCGTGACCTCGGTGGCGCCATCGAGTTCTTCCTGGACGCCGATGGTACTCAGGTGGTTGCGGTAACGAGCCCCCGCTCCCGGCCCCAACTGGCGATCGGCGACCGTGTCGGCCTTCGTCTCGATCCCGCCCATTCCGTGGTGCTCACCCGATGAGACGCGAACCTGCCCGCGGCTTTGTCCAGCATCTGCCGGTGATCTTTCCCGGCCTGATGCTGACCATCTTCTTCATCGTGCCCTTCGGCACCATGGTGGCGGTGAGTTTCTTCCGCCGTCAGCAGGGCGGCTTCTATGTGCCGGATTTCGTGCTGGCCAACTATGCCCGCTTCCTGACGCCCTTCTTCGGCAACGTCCTGATCTTCTCGCTGTATCTCGCCATCGCCGTGGCCGTGGTGTCGCTGATCGTCGCCGTACCCTTCACCTATCTGATCGCCCGCTCGCGACGGCAGACGCAGGTGATCTGGCTGGTGGCGCTGCTGTCGATCCTGTCGCTGTCGGAAGTGATCATCGGCTTTGCCTGGTCGACGCTTCTGTCGCGCACCGCCGGCATTACCAACCTGCTTGTCTGGTTGGGCCTGATGCAGGCACCCCAGGCGCTGGTGCCGGGCTTTGGCGCGGTACTGACCGGCATGGTCTATCAGGCGATGCCCTATGCCGTTCTGGTGCTCTATCCGTCGATGGTACGGCTCGACCCGACGCTGACCGAGGTGGCGCGTACACTGGGCGCCTCGCCGCTCAAGGCCTTCTTCACTGTGGTGCTGCCGGCGCTCCGGACGACGCTGATCGCCACGCTGATCATGGCCTTCATCTTCGCGCTCGGCTCCTATCTCCTGCCGCAGATCCTGGGACGACCGAGCCACTGGACGCTGTCGGTGCTGATCACCGACCAGGCGCTCTACCAATCCAACATGCCGTTCGCGGCCGCCATGGCGGTCTTCCTGGTGCTGGTGTCGCTGGCGCTCGTCTCGCTGACGATGTTTGCCGGCAAGAAGCTGGAGGCTTGAGATGGAGCGCGCTTCCTTTCCCGCCTCTATCTTGCGCTGGTCGGCATCTTCCTCGCCGCGCCCATCGTCGTGGTCACCGGCGTTTCCTTCAACGAAAAGCAGAACCTCGCCTTCCCGCCGCAGGGCTTTTCGCTGCACTGGTTCGCTCAGATCTTCAGCGATCCCGAGTGGTTGCGAGCGCTGATCGCCTCGGTGCTGCTGGCCGTTACGTCGGCGGCGTTAGCCGTCGTCATTGCCCTGCCGCTTGCCTGGTTCCTCTGGCGGCGTGTCGCGCCCTGGGCACAGGTGTTCCAACTGCTCGGCGTGGCCCCCTTCACGCTGCCGCCGGTAATCACCGCCCTGGGCTTTCTCACCTTCTGGGCCACATCCGGCTTCTACGGCCAGCCGTGGACGGCGGTGATTGCCCACGCCATCTTCTTCGTCACGCTGCCGCTGGTCACGCTGACGCTCGGCTTCTCGTCGATCGATCGCTCTCTGACCGAGGCCGCCGCCACCATGGGCGCCGACGATCGTACGGTGTTCCGCACGGTCGTACTGCCGCTGATCCTGCCCTATGTCGTCTCCGGCTATGCCTTCGCCTTCGTCCTGTCGCTCAACGAATACATCGTCGCCTACATGACCATCGGCTTCGTGCGCGAGACGCTGCCGATCAAGGTGTTCAACGCGCTGCGCTATGGCTACACGCCGACCATGGCGGCGGTGTCGGTGCTGTTCGTGGCGGTGACGGCGGCGGTGTTCGGCCTGATCGCCCGTTTCGGCGACCTGCCGAGGCTGATGGGTGCCATGTCCACGAAGGACTGACGCCTAGATGACCTTACCGGGATTGAGCAGACCATGCGGATCGAGCGCCGCCTTGAGGCGCTGCATCAGCGCGATCTCTGCCTTCGAACGGCTATGGCCCAGCCAGCCTCGCTTCAGCGCACCGATGCCGTGTTCGGCCGACACCGAGCCCGAGAAGCTCCGCGTCACGCCATAGACAACGCTCTCCACCGCGTGGTGGCCAGCCGGGCCGGGCTCGGGCACCGACGCCATCACGTGGATGTTGCCGTCGGCGGCATGACCGAAGAAGACGGCTCGGCTCGTCAGCAGCTCCTGTGCGAGTGCCGAGCGGCAGGCCTCGACAAAGCGGCCGACTTCGCCGGGCGGCAGGCCGACGTCGAAGCTCTCATGCTCGCCCAGCACCGGCTCGATCTCGGCGGAAGCATCGCGGATGGACCAGAAAGCTTCCATGTCGGCGAGCGACTGCGCCAGCATGGCATCCTCGACGAGACCGGCTTCGAAGATGCCCTCAAGAAAGGCCTCGAAGGCCGCGCCGTCGCGCGTTGCGTCGCGGCCATGCCCTTCGATCAGCAGATAAAGACCATGCTTGCCAGCGAAAGGATCGCGGCGACCCGGAACGTTCTCTGTGACCATCGTCCAGTAATCCGGCCACATCACCTCGAAGGCGGAGAGCATTGGCCCGAGATCGGCGGCCTCGAAATCGCGAACGGCCACCAGCGCCAACCCAGTCCAGCGAGGCAACGGCTGAAGCGCGAAGACCACGCGGGTCACCACGCCGAACAGGCCTTCCGAACCGGCGAACAGCTGCTTGAGATCGGGACCGGCGTTGTTCTTCAGCATCTTGTTGAGCGAGCCGATCACCGTGCCGTCTGCCAGGACTGCCTCAAGGCCGAGCACGGAAGCGCGCGTCATGCCGTAGCGTAGCACCCGATTGCCGCCGGCATTGGTCGAGACAATGCCGCCCGCCGTCGCCGTGCCACGGGCGCCGAAATCCACCGGAAACAGCAAGCCTTCCGCCTCGGCCGCCCGCTGCATGGTCTCAAGCGGCGTGCCGGCGCGCGCCGTCAGCGTCATGGCGCGACTGTCGATCTCCTCAATGCCGGTCAGGCGCTCGAGCGACAGCGCCAGTGAGCCGGGCGCTGGTGTCGCGCCACCACAGAGGCCGGTGAGACCGCCTTGGGTCGTGATGGTGAGATGATGACGGGATGCGATGGCCAGCGCCTCCGAGACCTCTTCTGTCGAGGCTGGGCGGAGAACGGCAAGTGGCTTTTGCGATGGCTGTACCGATGAGTCTGCTTGGTTGCGGGCGGGGATGTCGGCGCCCACAAGAAAACTGGCTGGGCCGAGCACTGCCCGCAGCTCCGAAAATGCCTGTTCGCTCATGGTGCCGCCCCGTCGTTCGCTGAGGGCCGGCATACCATGTACGCCGACCATAGTGACAGGCGGATCGAACTTGGCTCAGGAATAAACGCGCACCAAATGGTCCGGCTGATGCTCGACCAGACGACCACCGAACCGCGCAGTATCCTTGACCAGCCCAAGATCCTTGAGTTCCGCGTCGCTCCAGCGCTCGTGGAGATGTGGCACGGCATTGAGCAGCGAGCGGGTGTAGGCATGCTGCGGATCGCCGAATACCCGATCGGTGGCCCCCATTTCGACGATGGATCCCTTCTGAAGGATGATGATCCGGTCGGAGATATAGTTGCCGAGGGCGAGATCGTGGGTGACGAAGATGATCGACAGGCCCTGCCGCTTGAGGTCACCGAGAAGATTGAGCACGTCGATGCGCGTCGAAGCATCGAGCATCGAGATAATCTCGTCGGCGACCAGCAGGCGGATGTCGAGGACGAGCGCTCGTGCGATCAGCAGTCGCTGCAGCTGTCCGCCACTCATCTGATGCGGAAACTTGTCGAGGGCGGCGAACTCAAGGCCGACGGCATTGAGCGCACCGGTGAGCCGGGTTTCCCAGGTGGCGGTGTCGAGATCGGCCAGAAACTCGCGGCGAATGGTGCGGAAGACGCGGCCAACCTTGAAGATCGGATTGAACGAGCTGAAGGGATCCTGAAACACGCCCTGTACGCGGCGATAATAGGATTTCAGGGCGCGGCCCTTCAGCGCCGAGACGTCTTCGCCGTCGAAGGTGATACGGCCCTCGCTCACCGACGTGAGGCGCAGGATCATCCGGCCGACGGTGGTCTTGCCGGAGCCGCTCTCGCCGATCAGCGACACCACCTCGCCGGGCTTCACCTCGAAGTCGATGTCGTGGATGACCTTTGCCTTCTTGCCGCCGAAGGCGCCGGAGCGGAACACCTTGGATACGTTCTCAACCTTGAGCATGGGCGTCCGCCTTCCAGCAAGCGACCTGATGGCCGGCAGCGATCTCGATGAATGGTGGTTCCTCAACGCACTTGCTGAAGGCCAGCGGGCAACGGTCTCGGAAGCGGCAGCCCACCGGTGGCGACAGAAGGGACGGCGGGCGGCCCTTGATGCCCGGCAGCCGCTTGTCCTCGAAGCGGATGCCAACCTCGGGCAACGAGCCGAGCAGCAGGCGCGTGTAGGGATGCGCCGGCGCTTCGACGATGGTGCGCGTTGGCGCCTTCTCGGCCAGTTTGCCGGCGTACATGATCATGATGCTGTCGGCGATCTGGGCGAGGATGGCGAGGTCGTGGGTTACGACGATCATCGACTTGACGTAACCGCGATCGCGGAACTCAACCAGCGCGCCCGCCACCTTCTTCTGCGAGGCGACGTCGAGCGCCGAGGTCACTTCGTCGGCAATCAACAGCGACGGATCGAGCAACGTCGACAGCACCATGACGACACGCTGCTTCATGCCGCCTGACAGCTCGATCGGGTACATGCCGAGCACGTCCGGCGTGAGGCCGAGAACGGCAAGACGGCGCTCGAGTTCGGGACGAAGGGTCGATCCCTTGAGGCCGCGCGCCGCCAGAAGCTCGTCAATCATCCGGCCGATGCGGCGCGTCGGATTGAGCGCGCTCATGGCATATTGCGGAACGATCGACACCTTGCGGAAGCGGTAGGGGTTCATCGCCCAGTCGTCGGCGATCGGCAGCGTCGTGCCATCGAGCGTCACCTCGCCGCCGACATATTGCATGCGCTCTTCGAGCCGGATCAGCGCCTTGCCGAGCGTCGACTTGCCGCAACCGGACTCGCCGGCCAGTCCCATGATTTCGCCATCGGCGACCGAGAAACTGACGCCGTCGAGGGCTTTGACGCTGCCGGCCAGCGTCCGGTAGTGGATCTTGAGGTCGGATACCGCCAGCATCTCAGAGCGCCCTCAGCTTGGGATTGAACACCTCGTCGAGGCCGACGTTCATCACGTAAAGCGAACCGACAATGGCGGTGATGGCAAGGCCCGGCGGCACGAACCACCACCACATGCCGAGCTGCAGCGCGGCGTTCATCACCGAATAGTTCATCATCAGGCCGAGCGAGATGGAGTCGGTCGGTCCGAGGCCGATGAAGTCCAGCGTCGCGGCGGTCAGGATGGCGCCGCCAAACAGCAGGATGAAAGTCATCACCAGGTAGGAGCTCATGTTCGGCGCGATCTCGCCGAAGATGATGCGCAAGGTGCTCTCGCCGTTGAGCCGGGCCATGCCGACGAAGTCGCGCGAGGTCAGCGAGAAGGTCTGGGCGCGGATGGCGCGCGCCGCCCATGGCCAGGAGGTCAGGCCGATGAACGCCGCTTCCGTGCCGAGGCCACGCACGCTGAGATAGGCGGCGACGACCAGGAGGACCGCGAAGGTGGGGATGACCAGCACGACGTTGGTCAGCATGTTCAGCACCTCGTCGACGAAGCCGCCGCGATAGCCGGCGAAGAAGCCGATGAACATGCCGATGATGGCCGCCGTGAAGCCGGCGAGCGTTCCGACGATGAAGCTGGAACGCAGGCCGTTGACGAACTGCGAGAACACATCCTGACCGAACAGCGTGGTGCCGAACCAGTAGTCGGCCGATGGCGGCATGCCCGGCGGGGCATCGAAGGTCATCGGCTCGTGGGTCGCCAGCATGGGGCCGAAAATGGCGCCGAGCAGGAAGATGGTGAAGACGACGGCGCCGATCAGCAGTTTGGGATTGCGAAGCGCGAAGTAGAGGATTTCGTTGCGTCCGGCCTTGGCGGCGGGCGAAGCCGGAGCGGAATCGGTGGTGCTGGTCATGCCGCATCTCCTTGCAGTCCGACACGGGTGCGCGGGTCGACGATGACGTAGACGATGTCGACGATCAGATTGGCGAGCAGCACGCCGACGATGATGAACAGGAACACGCCCTGAATCACGAAATAGTCCTGGTTCTGAATGCCCGACAGCACCAGCCAGCCGAGGCCGGGATAGGAAAAGACGATTTCGGTGACCAGCGCGCCGCCCACCACGGCGCCGAGCTGCAGTGCCAGACCGGTGATCTGCGGCAGCATGGCGTTACGGAAGGCGTATTTGCGCACGAGCCGCTGCGGCGCGCCGAGCGCCATCAGGTAGTTGGCGTAGTCGCTTTCCAACTCGTAGATGATCATGTTGCGCATGCCGATCGCCCAGCCGCCCAGCGCCACCATGAACAGCGAAGCAAACGGCAGGACCCAGTGGTAGAGCAGGCTGCCGAAGAATTGCCAGGACCACTCGACCTTCAGCGACTGATCGTAGCCGAAGGCCAGCGGGAACCAGCCGAGCGTCGAGCCCAGGACCCAGGCGAGCAGGATGCCGAGCCACATGTAGGGCGTGGCCGTCAGCAGGTAGCCGAGCGGCAGCACGGAATTGTCCAAGAGCTTACGTCGCGCCGCCAAAGCGCCGACGACATTGCCGACATACCAGGACAACAGGATCGACGGCAGTAGAAGGCCCAGCGTATAGGGCACGGCGCGGCCGATCAGCGTGGTCACTGGCGTCGGGAACAGCATGATCGAGCGGCCGAGGTCGCCGTGGAACAGCGCCGACCAGAAATTGAGATATTGCTGCCACAGCGGCTGGTCGAGATTGAAGGCCGCCATGAAATAGGAGGTCAGCGCCGCATTGGCGTCCGGCATCAGCGCGATGCGCGACACCAGCGCGTCGACTGGATTACCCGGCATGAAGCGCGGAATGGCCCAATCGATGGTCACCGCGACGATGAACGTCAGGATGTAGACGAATAGCTTCCGGGCGAGGTAGCGCAGCACGGTGGAGGCTCCGGAACAGGAACAAAACATCCCCGGCGGAACCCGGGCGGCGACAGGTGCCGTCGCCCGGAGTCTGCAAGCGGATTAATGCTCGGTCAGGTAAAAGCGTCTCGGTGGCGCTCGCCACCGAGACGGGAGAACGGTGACCTATTGGCCGGCCGGTTCGAGATGCGTGATCGTGTCGAGACCGGTCATCTGCAGCCAGCCGCGCCACGAGATCGGGATGAACTGACGGTCGGTGCCGTCGGCCGGCCAGTTCTTCCAGGTCGTGGTGCTCATCTGTGCCCAGGCGCCGTTGTACCAGAGCGGGATCATCGGCAGCTCTTCCATGAAGGTGACCTGCAGCTTGCCCGTGATCTCCTTCATCTTGTCGATGTCGGTACGCGGCGTTTTGGCCAACTGGACGGTAAGGTCCCAAGCCTTCTTGTCCTCGAAGCGGGCAAAGTTGTAGTTGGTCTGCGAGCTCAGGATCGGCAGTTGGTAGAGGTAGCGATAGTAGGTATAGGGCGTGTCGCTGAGCGGCTGGGAATTCTCGATCATCAGATCGAAATTGCCGGTGTTGCGCTCAGACTGGTAGGTGTTGAAGTCGGGATACTTCGGCGTGATCTTGATACCGACCGCTTTGGCGTCGGCCGAGATCATCTGCACCGCCTGCATCCAGTCCGACCAGCCCGAGGGAACCTCGATCTTGAGGTCGATCGGCTCGCCCTTCGGCGTCTGGTAGAAGCCGTCGGCGCCCTTCTTGTAGCCGGCCTTGTCGAGGATGGCGGCCGCCTTCTTCGGGTCGTAGCTGAAGCCGTGCTTCTTCACCGCTTCCTTGTCGATATACTTGTCCCACGCAGGCAGCAGGCCGGTCGGGCTGGCCGGCAGCACGACGTTGCCGTAGTCGACCTTGGCGATCTGGTCGGTGTTGATGGAGAAGGCCAGCGCCCGGCGGAAGGCCGCGTCGTCAAGCGGAGCCTTCTTGGTATTGGGCAGCAGCCAGGAGGTAACGGCCGGCAGCATGTAGGGCGGCTTGTCGTAATAGGTGTGCAGGCCGTAACCGCCGCTGATCAGCGTCGCCACGCCCGGCAGGAAGTTGTTGTTGAGGTCCTGCTTGCCGGAGAGCAGCAGCCCGAGGGCAACGTTGTTCGATGAGTTGACGATGTCGATGATGTACTTGGGCTTCGGATCGGGCGAGATGCCGGCCTTCGAGGCCCACCAGCCGTCCGGCGTCTTCTTCCAGACGACGCGCGTGGTCGGGTCGTAGCCGGCCTTGTCGAATACATAGGGGCCGGTGCCGATTGGCTCATCCGGCGTCCAGGACGTGATGTCCTTTTCGTTGGCGTGATCCTTCCACTGGGAAGGCTTCATCATCGGGATGTTCCAGGTGGCATTCGCCCAAGCCTGGTAGTTGGGCGTGCCGTCGAAGGTCACCGTCACGGTGTTGCCGGAGGCCTCGACGCTCTTGATGCTCTTGTAGAGATCGGTCCACCAGATGGTCGGCAGCTTGCCGAGATCGATGTTCCATTTCACGTCGTCGGCGGTAAAGTCGCTGCCGTCACTCCACTTGATGCCGGAGCGGATGGTCAGCTTGTAGACAGTCGGGCTTGTCCATTCGCCCTTCTCGGCCAGCCAGTCGATGTATTTGTCGGCGATCGGGTCGTAGCGGAACAGCGTCTCATTGACGAGACCGATGAGACCGTTGGCGAAGTTGCCGAAATAGGGGTTGAAGCCAACGATGTTGCCCCACTGTGCGCCGCTCATGTAGAGCGTCTCGTTGCGGGGATATTCGCTCGACTGGGCGAGCGCCGAACCGGCGACCGTCGCCATCAAAGCGGCGGCCGATACGACCGTGAAGGTGCGACGATTGATACCAAACGACATGCGTTCCTCCCTTTCCTCAAGCGGCGAACCTCCCCGCCGCGACCAAAACGCTTCTCGGCACGGCTCAGCCGTGGGTTGCGCAGCTTGCAAGAGGGCCATGGACGCTGACAGTCAGGAAAAGGGAAGTACCCAAACGATCCGACCGAACGGCCGATGATGGAACAGCGGCGACCGCTGGTTCCTCTCGCTCCACCTTAAGCAACAAGCCTCTGAAAT
This sequence comes from Pseudomonadota bacterium, assembly GCA_018262505.1. Lineage (GTDB taxonomy): Bacteria > Pseudomonadota > Alphaproteobacteria > Rhizobiales > Pleomorphomonadaceae > Pleomorphomonas. The sequence continues at coordinate 1,339 of JAGSYV010000128.1, read as the reverse complement.
ATCGGGAAAATCTCCTAAGTTTTCCGCGAAGTAACAGTCGGTGACCTGTCGGCACGCCTCCCGCGGCCGCCTGTGGCGACCACACCTGTAACGTTACAGGAGACTTACCCAAACGCGCAACGAGACGCAAGCCTCAGTTCTGTTCCTCGCCCAAAGGATGTAGTGTCGGTAATTGGGAGGCGCAACGCGGCCGGTAACGACCGGGAATTTGCGTTGCAATTGCAACATGATGTCCGAAGACGAGACGCGCGTAGAAAACGCGACCGCCCGGTCGCACACACCGGACCGACCGACGCTCAAGACCATTGCTCGCCTTGCCAGTCTTGGCGTGACGACGGTATCGCGCGCTCTGCACGACGCGCCCGACATCGGTGAAGACACCAAGGCGCGGGTCCGCCTGTTGGCCGACAGTCTCGGCTATCAGCCGAACCGGGCCGGCGTACGTCTCCGGACCGGGCGCAGTCATGTGGTTGCCCTGGTTCTGGCCACCGAGTCGGAGGAACTGGGCATCAATTCCCAGCTCATCTACGGCATTTCCGAAGTGCTGTCGGCCACGACCTACCAACTGGTGGTCATGCTGCATGACCCGGCATCCGATCCGCTCGGACCTATCCGCAACATCGTCGAGGCCGGCGCCGCCGACGGTATCCGCCGTTTGTCACGCATGGCCGCACGGACATGGGCATCGAGCATCCCTATTTCGATTTCGACAACGACGCCTACGCGGAAAGCGCCGTGCGCCGGCTTGCCAGCCTCGGCCGCCGGCGTCTGGCGCTGCTCGCGCCGCCACTCCATCTGACCTACGCTCGGCACATGACTGCGGGTTTCCATCGCGGTATCAGCGCTTTAGGGCTTGAGCGAATCCCCGTGGACACAATCGATACCGATAGCCCTCACGAGCTGATCCAGGCTGATGTGTTCCGTCTGATCGAAAGCGGGGCACGGCCGGACGGCTTCGTCTGCGGCAGTGCCGTGGCGGCGCTGGCGGTGACCGCCGGTGCCGAGGCTGCGGGCCTCGTGCTCGGTCACGATTTCGATGTGGTGGTGAAGGAGTCCTCGAATCTGTTCCGCAAGTTTCGGCCGGCCATTGAGACCGCACATGAGGACTTTCGCGCCGCCGGTCGCTGGCTGGCCGAGGCGATCGTTGGCCGCATCGAAGGCACTGCCGATGTCGGCATCCACTTCCTTGACGTGCCGCGGCTTACGGTCCCTGAGCGGATGGAAGAGAAAATGGGCGTCAGCACTGTTTGATTCTGAAGTGCCCTGAATACGGCAAAGCGCCCGATCCGGTCAGGGAAATCGAGCGCTCGGCGTCGGCCGGGGGTGGACGGCCTGAGTT
>JAGSYV010000127.1 GCA_018262505.1 Pseudomonadota bacterium | reverse complement strand
ATTTCATGTTAGCAGCCTAGCGGCCTCATTCGATGCCGAGGCTCTTACGGACCTGGACATAGGTGTCGCGCAACGCCAGTTCGCCGGAAGTCAGCGTCAGCGCCGGCGGCTGCTTGCCGTTGGCAACCCAGTCATACATGTTGAGCGCGGTCTCGTAGCCATGGCGCTTCGGGGAGATGATCACGGTGCCGAAGAAGCCGGTGGCAGCGGGTTTCTTGAACTCGTTGATCGCCGAGTCCGCACCGCCGATACCGACGCCCACGAAGTTCTCCGGCGTGATGCCGACGGTCTCGGAGGCGCGAACGGCGCCGAGCACCGCCTCGTCGTTGAGGCCGAAGGCAACCCAATGCTTCACGTCGGCATGCTTGTTGAGCACCACGGTGGCGGCGTTGAGCGCCGCTTCAGTGTCCGTCTTGGCCTGCGGCGCATCGAAGATATTTGCCTCGGGGAAGCCCGCCGCCTTCAGCGAGGTGATGGCGCCCTGGACGCGATCGACGGCGGTCGGAAGCTGGTCGTAGGAAACGCGGATGGCACCAACGCTCGCCATGTCCCAGCCGCGCTTCTTGATCTCGTCGGCAATGGCGGTACCAACCGCCTCGCCGATCTTCAGCGCCGAGATGCCCATGTGCGGTACGCTTTCGATCGGCGTGCCGTCGGCGTTGACGAGGCGATCGTCCACGGTCATCAGCTTGAGGCCGTTGGCTTCAGCCTTGGCAACGATGCCTGGGCCAAGCTTGACGTCGGGCGTGCAGATGATGAAGCCCTGCGCTCCCTGCGCACCGAGATTGTCGATGGCCGACTGAACCTTCTCGCCATCCTCGGCGCCGATCTTCACCAGCGTGAAGCCCTTTTCCTTGGCGGCGATGTCGGCGAACTTCCACTCATCCTGGAACCAGGGCTCCTCCGGTTGCTTGACGACGAAGCCGATCTTGATATCGGCCGCATGGGCCGCCGCTGTCAGCGCACCGACGGCGATGCCGACGGCAGCGAAGCTTTTCAGAATACGAAGCATGGCGTTTCCTCCATTTTCTCTTCAACGATCGCTCGCCAACGCGGCGCGCCTTTCGCTACCCCAGGCGACCCTCCGGCGGAACGGACCGACATCCGTCATGGACGATTCCGTGCCCCTGCTATCGCAGGACAGCCCGGCTCCTCCGTGTCGGCAGGACGTGTGGCGATGATGCGCCTTTGGGAACGGGGATGAATCGGGCAAAGATCAAGGCCGGATGCGCCCGACGATCCCGGACGAACCAGCCCAAAGCCTCCTCCAGATACCGCCCTTCTCCCGCCCTGTCGTCTTTTCGGCTGCCACGCATCCTTCCAGCGGCCATCCCACCGCCGGCCGAACCGGTCGCGCCACGCCTCTCGCCCTGCAGGCAGGGACGATCGTGTGCGGCGAAAAATAGCCTAGGTGGCGGATGTCCTCGCGGGAATGGCTGCATCCATGAATTCCATGGACGAAACTCTTAAGGCATTCCAGACTTCTACCTTTGTGAACCGGCCCAGCGGCGAAGCTCACGGCGCTGTGGAATGGCTGGTAAGCGCAGCACGGACGCCCCTGTCCTACGCGGTTATCCGGAAGCGAGCCAGGCTGCTCGCCGTTGACCCGACCGAAGCGGCCGCTTACCCTTTCCGGGCAACGACTTATAGCCCCAAGGGGATCAATCTTGACTGAACAGGCCACCATAACCGTTGGCGTCATTGCCAAGGAACTCGGCGTTTCCGACGCCAAGGTGAAGAAGGCAATCGAAGCGCTGAAGATCGAGCCGGTCGGCAAGCGCGGCGTCTGCAAGCTCTATGCGACGGATATCGTCGAAGCGATCAAGAAAACACTCGCCTGATCGCCAACCGATGCCGGGCGTTGCCTTTACTTTTCGGCGGCGGTCGTCGCGGTCACCAGACACCAAATGCCACCGAGGATGACGAGGCTGCCAATAATCTCTCTCGTCAGGAGATGCTCGCCAAAGGCACCCCACGCCATCACCATGACGAAGACGTAGCTTGCCGCCGAGAGCGGAAACGCCAAGCTGAGGTCCAACTCCGCCAGAACGGTCATCCAGATGACGAAGCAAACGATTTCGGCGGCAACCGCGGCGGCGAACCAGGGCGAGGCAAGAAGGTTGCCGAACCAGCCCGACCCCATGGTGGACGATGCGGCATCCGACGCGCCAAGCTTGAGAAACAACTGCTGCAGCGTATTCAGAACGGGGATTGCCAACCAGGTTGTCCAAAGCCATCTGGACATTTAGTCCGCCTCCGAGCGTTCCTCGCCGGGTGTCGCGATAGCGAGATATGGCGCCGCGAAGCGTAAAGCGCGCTGGGTCAGCGAATTGGAGTGGCGGAAGAACATGCTGTTGGCGCCAAGCCGGCTACCAAGGCGGACCTTGTTCTTGTAGTAGGCTTGGCCGCTCTGGTAACGTTCCAGACCTTCCTTGAGGCAGTATTCGACGTTGTCGATCCAGCTCAGGTAATAGAGATTGAACGAGCGGCCTTTCTCGGCATCCATGCAGAAGAATTTGTCGATCAGGGTTCGCTCGTTCCGGATCAGGAAATTGGTGGCGAGCAGCTCGTCTCCGACAAAATACAATGTGACAAACGATCGCCCTGGCAGTCCTGTCAGTATTCCCTCGAAATAGGCTGGCGTGAGGTCCTCGAATTGCCAGTCGCTGCGCTCTCGCGTCTGGCAATAAAGTTCCATGGCCCGTTCCCGATAGGGGCCAAGGTCGGATCGCCGTTCAATACGCACGTTCTGCCGCGCCTTGAGCTTTCGGCGCAGGTCCTTGCGTGTTGCCGCGGACAGATGGGAGAAATAGCCATCGAGATCGGGGAAATCGATGTCGAGAGCGGCCGTCGGCAAGCCGGCCAGTTCGGCGTAGCCCCGCGCGGTGACGACATCCGCGAGCCCGTCGGGAAGTGGTTTCGGAATGTCCTTGAGCGCAAGGAGAGGACAACTGGCGGCACGAGCATGGGATTCAAAGGCGGCGACGAGACAGTCGAACAGCTCTGCCCGGTGTGCGGCTGAAATATCCGGATGAAAGCCCGGGTACCCCGTCTCGGTGCAGGGGGACCCCAGACAAGCGAGCGGAAGCATCAGGAAGCCTGACCATAGGCTGCGCAAACGCATCACCGCGTCACGGAGGTGACGGTTGTCCAAGGTCGTCTCAAGGCCGTAGCGGGTTAGGAACGCCGGCATGGCAACAACAATTCGGCCACCTGCTTGTCCGATGACGTAGCGGAACTCGAAGCCGGGGATGCCTGCCCGCTCGACGGCAAGCAAATAGTCATAGCCCTCGGCTTCGCCGGGAAAGCAAGCATTCCATTGCTGCCGGTCGATGGCACCGAGATCGGTGCGGACTTCGAACACGGTTTCCTCCGCCCGTGCAACAGGGCGCAACGGTGCGTCAAGCGGCATCGCAAGTCTCGAAGAAGTTGGCGGTTTGATCGGCGACGTCGCGATACTGCCGGTCGACATGGATCATGTGATAGCTGTCGTCGATGAAGTGCAGCTCACTGGGACCGCCAAGGTGTGTATGGATGTACTGGGCATGGTCGGTGCTCGCGAGGTCATCCTCACGAGAATGCACGATCAGCGTCGGTGTTCGGATGAAGGGAAGCCGCCGCCGCATCTCCCGCCCCAAACGATGCATTTCCACGAGGCTGCTGGCCGGGAACCGTTCGAGAATACCTTCGGCAGCAGCTCCCGCGACAAGCCGTCGGGCACGTTCGTCCTTGATCCCCATCGCAGGAGTCTCGTCGAATTCAAGCAGCCCAATGAACGGCACCTTGGAGACCCAGGCGGCCTGACGAGAAATGAACACCTTGAACTTGGGAATGGCCCATCCGTCGTAATTGAAACACGGCGAGTAAAGGCCGACAGCACGGACGGCGTCCGGTTGCAGGTCAGAGGCCATCAGAGCCAGTTGGCCACCAACGCAGATGCCCGCGGCGTAGAGTCCGTCGACTTCCGGCGTGAAATCAGCAATCGCCTCACCGACGCTATCAAGCCAATCACGCCAGTTGGTTCGGCGAAGCGTTGCGGCATCCTTGCCATGGCCGGCAAGCAGCGGCGCATAGACGCTGTAGCCGCGGCGCCAGAGCTGACGGGCAACCAGCCGCATTTCCGACGGGGCTCCCGTGAGACCGTGGACGAGAACGACGCCATTTCCGCTGGTACCCGGCATGAAATAGGACAGAGAATCTCCGGCTTTTATTTTCATGATGTCGATCCAGACCTTCTAGAGACCCGCCGAGCCGACCGTGGCAACGCCGATGATCACCATGGCGATGCCAAGCGCGTGACGCCCATTGATGCGCTCCCCGAACAGAGCGGCGCCGGCCAACGCGATGGTCGCGTAGCTCGCCGACATCAGCGGAAAAGCGATCGACAGAGGGGCCGCGCCAAGAACCCAGCACCAGGCGACGAGTTCGACGGACCAGAAGACAACGCCAAGCGCCGTAATCGGATTGACGAAGACCTTGACGCCGAACGCGTATTTCCGGGCCGCCAGCTTGAAACAGACCTCGCGGCCGGTTTCGGTCACAATGCAGAACCCGATGACGCCGACCTGCGTGGCCGTCAGGCCGGCGATCATGGCATCAATGCTCCGAAGACATCGAGCAGCGCGTAGTTGGCGGCGCTGTTGATGTTGACGATTTCCGCATCGGGCGGTACGTCACGCGGCTGATCGATGAGGCTTTCACCAAGCTTCATCAGCCGAGTCCAGGCACCGCCGCCGTAGCGCGGCCGGGAGTAATCGCCCGTCACGTCCGCCCCTATGATGCGGCGAGACTTGCCAATCGCGCTCAAGAGGCGAAGGACGTCGGTAAGCTTCATCTGCCCCTGGTCCCAATTGGTTATGGCGTCGCTGGGGCAAAGAACATCCTTGTCGAGGCTGATGTAGACCGCCTCGGTATCGATGCGCGCCATCAGCCGTTCGAGAAATCGCTCGTAGCCGAACTCCGCCATGGTTTGCCAATGCAGATAACCCGATCTCTGTTCGAAGCTGTTTCCACCTCCCAGATGGGCTTTCACACGGCTGGGCGAATGATCAAAGGGATAGAGCTCAAGCCGTCCGCTCGCCAGGAGCCCGAGGTTGGCGCCCTTGCGCTCCGGTGACACCAGGTCGCTGCTGCACACCCCAATAGTGATCACTCTATCGACCGCGGGATGATCGGCCACACGGTTTATCCAGGATCCGCAATGCAGGCCGTCGGAAAAGTGCACCCAGTCCGGGTGGTTGTCGATGTGGATGACAGTGACCGGCTCGGCGGCCTCATCAAGTGCCAAGTCGACCAGCAGGCTGGAGATGTGGTGGAAGTCCCCCGAGCCGGTAAAGCACAGTTTTGGTTCCTTCCTCGCCCCGGAGAGATTGACGCGCAGGACGTGGTGGAGGTCGTCCACCACCGTCTGCCGCGCCCAAAGGCGGAAATCCCGCCCTCGATCGCGTGCGTCGATTTCCTGGCAGCCAGCCATCAGGCAAGTCCGGACGAACTCGGCCTGCGCCTCCAGCGCCTCGTCGAGGTGAAGAAGGTAGAGCTGCATCGCCTCACCTCCGCTCGGCGCGATCCAGCAACTGATCGAGCAAATCGAGCGCCAGGTCGATTTCGCTGTCCGAGATCAAAAGGCTCGGGGCCAGCGTGATGACGTTCTTGTGGTAGCCACCGACGTCGAGGACGAGGCCATAGCTGCGGCCGTCGACCATCATGTCGCCCTTCATGCCCTCGTCGACCATCCAGTCGAGGGTTGCCTTGTCGGGCGTGAAGCCATCCGGTCCGCAGATCTCCATTCGCAGCGCCAGACCCAGACCATCGACGTCGCCGACGATCGCATGGCGGCTCTTCAGCACCTCAAGTCCATCCAGGAAGCGCTTGCCGCGCGCCGTAACGGCAGAGCCGAAATCTTCCTCACCGATCATACGGAAGGTTTCGAGCGCCACGGCCGTACCCATCGGATTGGACGCGAAGGTCGAGTGCGTCGATCCGGGCGGGAACACCGTCGGGTTGATCATCTCCTCGCGCGCCCAGATACCCGACAATGGGTTGAGGCCGTTGGTAATTGCCTTGCCGAACACCAGCACGTCGGGCGAGACGCCGAAGTGTTCGATCGACCAGAGCTTGCCCGTCCGGTAGACGCCCATCTGGATCTCGTCGACCACCAGGAGAATGCCGTGATCGTCGAGCACTTTCTTGAGCTCGCTGAAGAAATTCAGCGGCGGGATGACGTATCCGCCAGTACCCTGGATCGGCTCGACATAGAAAGCGGCATACTCGGACTGGTTGGTCTTGGGATCCCAGACGCCATTGTATTCGCTTTCGAAAAGACGGGCGAACTTCTGAACACAGAGATGGCCGTACTCTTCCTTCGACATGCCGCGTGGGCCACGGAAATGATAGGGAAACTCGATGAACTGCGCCCTATCACCAAAATGCCCGTAGCGGCGGCGATAGCGATAGCTCGACGTGATCGCCGAGGCCCCCAGCGTGCGGCCGTGATATCCGCCCTCGAAGGCAAACATCAGGCTCTTGCCGCGGCAATGATTGCGCACCAGCTTCAGCGAATCCTCAATCGCCTGGGAACCGCCAACGTTGAAGTGAACGCGTCCCTTGTGCCCGAACTTGCGCTCCGCATCCTGAGCGATCAGCGCGGCCAGCTCGACCTTTTCGCGGTGAAGATACTGGGAAGCGACCTGCGGCAACCTGTCGAGCTGCCGATGGGCAGCGGCGTTAAGCCGTTCGTTTCGGTACCCGAAATTGACCGCCGAGTACCACATCTGCAGGTCGAGATAAGGAACCTCGTCCCGATCGAAAAGAAAGGACCCCTCGCAGGATTCGAAGAACTTTGGAGACTCTGTGTAGTGGACCGTGTCGCCGTAGGAACAATAGAGGCCTTCGAGGGTTCGCAGGTCTTCCTCCCCCGGCAAAGCCTCGGTTTCGGCGGGATTGAGCAGATTCAGCATGGATTTCTCCAGTCAAGGCTGTTGGGAAAGGGGGATCGGTTGGAACGGTGGCAGGGGCGATCCCGCAAGTGAGATCGTCATGTCGAGCACATCGAAGAAATCGGCATAGACCGCGTGCGGGATGGCTTCGCGACGGCAATAGGCGGCGAGCTTGCCCTTGGCAAAGACCATTGCGGCGCGACGCGCGGCACAGAAATCAGAGCGGCCGTCACCGACGAAGATATGACGACCGGTACCCTTCAGGACCGCACATTTGCACACACCCGCCGCGACACGGCAGCCCGCGCGACCGTGCGGGAAGGCGAGGTCGAAACCAGCCTCGGTCACGATCAAGCGATTTGCGATGATCCTGGCACAGGAAACCCCGTTGAGAGCGAGCACGCGGCGGATGAAATGGTCGACGCCGTCACTGACGATCACAACCTCAATTCCGCTGCGGTCACAGTACTTCTTGAAATCTGAGAACCCAGGATCGATTTCGACCTGTTCCAGGAACTCGTCGATTTCGTCGCGTTCGGCACGGATCAGGCGGACCTGCTCGCGCATGCACTCCGCCGAGTTGATCGCACCGGCTTCCCAGCGCATTTCGATGTCTCGCCACGCAGGCAGGGCGAAGCGATTCAGAATGAGATCGGTAACGTCGTCTGTCGCGATAGTGCCGTCAAAATCGCAGAAGGCTAGCATGTCGTGGTCCCAAGCTTGTCCGGGACCCGTCTACGCCTCCTTGATGAGGCCTGCCTGAGGGGAAGATGAAGCCAAACTGAAAGTCGGCACCGTCACGTGACGACCGCCGGTATGATCAGCTCCACCCGCAGGCCATACCCCCAAGTCGGCGTGGATAGACCGACCTGAATGCCGAGGCGTTGGGCAATCTCGGCAACAATGGCCAGCCCAAGTCCCGCGCCGTCACGATCGGCAGCTGACACCCGATGGAACTTGAGAAATACCGCCTCTCTCTGATCTTCGGGGATGCCGGGGCCGCGATCATCAATAAAAAGCCGCCAGTCGACACCAGCCGGCACGATCTCGATGCGAATTTCGCCGCCGTCGGATGAATACTTGATGGCGTTATCGACCAGATTGTCGATCAATAGTCTGAGAAGAAGCCGGTCGGCTTTCACATAGGCGACCTCTTTTCCGACGAGTTCCGCTTCGAAACCCCGATTGCCAAGAATAACGCCGACATCGGCAAGGGAGGCGGCAGCGACCTCGCAGAGGTTGATCGCCTCCAAGCGGAGCGGCTGATGACTGACGCGCGCCAGATGCAGCAGTTGGGCGATCAGATGCATGGCTCGCTCGTTGCTGGCCACCAGATCTTTCATCAGCTGTTGCCGCTCTTCTTCGTCCGTCGCCTTCTCCAGCATCTGCAGCAGAAGCTTGATGCCGGCCTGCGGTGTCCGCAATTGATGAGCGGCAAGATCGGCGAAACGCCGCTCCAACGTCAGTGAAGTATCCAGCTTCTGCATGAACTGATTGAGAGACCGAACAAGCGGCAGGAGATCGCTCGGCATGTCGTTCGTGGCCAACAACGATAGATCGTCGGGCGTTCGCGAACGAATTTGCCTGACCAGACCTCGAATATGGCTGAGCCCATTATTGATCACCAGCCAGGCTAGGAAGGCGATCACCGGCACCAGCACCAAAAGCGGTAGCGCGATATCCAGAAGGATGTTGCCAACGAGGCCTTTTCTCAGCGCGACCTTTTCGGCGACTTCGACAACGATCCCGGTCTTCGCGATCGACAGAGAATAAACCCGCCACTTCTCGTTGGCATGAATGTAGTCGGCAAAGCCGACGCTGAAAGGCGGCACGCTGGCGGGAAACGCATTGCTGCTGACCATGGCGAGCGCCCCGCCTTTCCATGATCGGAAGGCATGCGCGTCTGCGTAATCGTCCGCGTCCTGATTCAACGCCAGTTGGTTGCCCATGGAAAAATCAATGTCGGGCACCTCCGCCGGTACAGGGAAGGCATTCTTCTCAAGGTGCCCCTTGAGAAGGATCCAAAGGGTGTTGGCGTCGTTGATAAGCTCGGCGTCGTAGATGTTTTCGATTTCGCGCGTGGCACTTCGGTAAGCGAGAGCCCCAACGATCAGGATGGTGGCCATCAGCGTGGGGAGGATGCGCCAGAACAGGCGCTGGCTGAGCGTCACCGCGTCACCGTTCGACCATGTAGCCCACGCCACGGATCGACTTGATAAACGTCGAACCGAGCTTGCGCCTGAGATTATAGACTGTGACCTCGATCGTGTTGCTTTCGGTCGTCGACTCCGCGTCGTAGAGGGCATACTCGATGTCGGTCTTGGTGACGTAACGGCCGGCGCGCTCCATCAGGAGACGCAAAAGGTGGAACTCCTTGGCCGGCAAGTGCAGCGTCTCACCGCCACGGCGGGCGACAAGCGCCGCCGGGTCGAGTTCGACGTCGCCGGACACGAGGAGCGTCACGATGCGTCCCTCACTCCGCCGCGTTAGCGCGCGAATGCGGGCCAGAAGTTCATCGAGGTCAAACGGCTTGACGAGATAATCGTCCGCTCCGCCATCAAGACCCTCGACGCGATGCTTGACACTGTCGAGGGCAGTCAGGAACAGAACCGGCGTCTGATTGGCCTTGGCCCGCAAAGCGCGCACGATGTCGAAGCCGCTCATCTTCGGTAGGTTCACATCGAGAATGGCCATCGCATAGTCATTGTCCTCGCATGCGGACAAGCCGGATTCGCCATCGCTGAACCAGTCGACGCCATAAGCGTGCTTTTCAAGTGCGCGTTTGAGCGACGGCCCAAGAATATGGTCGTCTTCGACGAGAAGGATGCGCAGCTTGCCACCTCTTACCACACGGCCTTGGGAGCAGGGTTGCTTTTGCCAATGCCAGATGGCATTGCCCCGCCCTGACACGCCGGAAGCTTTCGCAACAAGATTATGCGGCTGTGCCTGGCTCGTCCAGCAGGCTTAGGTGGATTGCTTTTGATCCGGCGTTACCCGGTACAAAGCAATTCCCATTGCGGAACACACACGGAACATGTTAACTCTGTTCGTGATTTGTACCGAATCGCGCCACGGCGCAACCGGCGCGCCGGCCGACCAGCGG
>JAGSYV010000126.1 GCA_018262505.1 Pseudomonadota bacterium | reverse complement strand
AGGCGGTGCCGATCCGTGGGAACGCGCATGCGTCCCCTAACAGCCGCTTTGAGCGGCCATAATCATAAAGCCCCCGGCTTTGCCGGGGGATACTTACTCTGTCGGTCAATAGCAGGGGGGGGGCGGTTACGGTCCCGTAAAGTCCGCCCCTGCCGGGCGGCGGGCTTTCAGCAAAAACGCCTCTCCGGCTTGGCCCGTTCGGCCTTCGTGCCGGCCCAGTCGATCAGACGTCGCTTTAGGGTATATCGCAGTTTTGTGCAGTCCTTGGTCTGGCGGTCGCTTCTGATCTGCGTGTCGGGGCATCCGCCCTGGCAGACCGGCAGGTATTTGCACGTCCCGCATTGGTCGTCGTCGCTCGCTTCGAAACGCATCCAGGCGCTGGTTTCCTCGCAAACCGATCCATCGAGCGTGCCAATCAGATCCTCTGGCCGCCCGAGCGAATTCCAGCACTTGTAGAGGTCGCCGCCCGGCCCGACGACGTAGGTGTTGAGGCGTTCGGCAACGCAGACCGTGTCGAAGGGGATCGGCAGCGCCGCCGGCTCGCCTGCCGCGTTCGGCCCGAGCAGCGTTTCTTCCCAGTGGGAGAACTCCGCTCCCTCCAGGAGGTCGTCCGGCCCGAGCCCGCAATGGGCGCTGCATTGATCGACCCGTCCGAGAGAAATCGAGACAGCCGGCGCGGCCTTTTGCAACTCCCGCAACCTTTCGACGAGGGCCGCCGCGCCGTCGACGTTTCGCCGGGTGAGATTGATCCTGACGTTGATCGACGAGGCTTTGGCCGCCGCCGCGACAAGGTTTCGCATGACGATCCCGTAGGTGCCGTGGCCGTTTGCCAGCGGGCGCTGGCGGTCGTGGTCTTTCTGATCGCCGTCGAGGGTGATCTGGAAGTCGGAAATGCCCAACCGCAGAAGGCGCTCCAGCATGGGCGGCGTCAGCCGGTAGCCGTTGGTGATCATGAACGCGTCGTAGGCACAGTTGCGCGCCTGGCAAAGCTCCCGGAGGCGGGCGCCAAGAAACTCGATGATATCCATGTTCAGCAACGGTTCGCCGCCGAACCAGGTCACATAGAGCGCCGTGCCTTGGGACAGCCGCGCCGCCGCGAAGCGCAACAGCGTTTCCGCCGTTGCCTTGTTCATTTGGTCTTCGGGATGGTCCTGATAGCAATAGACGCAACGAAAATTGCACGCCTTGGTCACGGCAACCGTCAGGGCGAGGCCTCGGTTTTCCGCCTGGCGCGCCTTGTGCCTTTTGCGGACCACGTCGGTCTCGTCGAGGTCTTCCGGCACCAGAAAGGCTCGGGAGGCGAGAAGCTCCCTGACGCGAAGGAAGTTGGATCCGTCGAGATCGAAACGTTCCGGCTGCTGGAGCAGGGCAACAACCGCTCCTGTGGCGGGGCGGTCCATCGCGAGAGCGGCGCCGCTGGAGCTGTTGAACAGGACCGCGCCACCCGAGCCCGTACGGTAGAAGAAATTGTACTTCGAAGGCTTCAGGGGCATGCGACTCTCCGCTGGCGCATTTCCTGGAAATGCTCTGGGGCGGCGGATGCCCGGATATGCGGTCCACCGCCCCGAGCTTTTGTTGGCGCGTCTGATTTTTCCGAAAAGCGGCTCCGCTCTTCGGTCTGATGCTCTGGACTCATTTGCCGGAGCAGCCGCTTTCGATCAGGTTGACCCAACCTGAGCGGCGGGTGCTCTAGCAGTCCGCCTTGATCGCGCAACCCTGTTCGTTCTTGTGGTAGCAGCCGCCTCTGGATGATCCTTGCACCTTGCAACGGTCGCATCCTTTGTGCGGGCACGACGCATCCGGTTGGCTGGAGTCTTCGCTGGCCCTTATCGTCCCAAGATCGATGTCGGCATCGGCGGGAGTCGAAAGGTTCGCGTAACTGCACCCAGGCCAATGCAGGTCGCCGTCGCCGATATCCGCGCCACAAACCGGACAGCGTTGCAGATCTGCTTTCTCGATGGGTTTGTCAGGTACCATTGGTGACATGGCGTCCCCCTATATTGAGAAATCTCAAAAATAGATAAAGCCATGCATGCAACCTAAGATTATTGATAGAACTAATCAACAACAATTTTCGAATAAATGAGGCGTTCCTGGCAGTGTTGAAATTGTTGATAGCATTGTTCATATAAGAATCGGGATTCTATTTAAGTATATTTCCCAATTTCCATGCAAATTTTCCCGGATCGTTGATGCCGGAATGGCTGGGTCTGGCCCGGGATGCTTCTCGCGCAATCGACCTGTGCTCTCGGCGGCGAACGATTTTACTCCGCGGCAAGCCCGGCGCTCACGGTGTCAGCTTGAGGCTTGGCGACAGGCGGTAGTGGCCGACGCCCCATTCGGTGCCGCTGGCGTGGCCGAACAGGCCGGCGGTGGCGAGGAAGAACAGGCGCCAGCGGCGGCGCCACAGCGCGGCGACGGCAACGCCAAGGTCCGCATCGAACGCTGCGGATCGGACCTCTGCGCCACCAACACCTGGATTCGCGAAGGCACCAAGGACGAGAAGGCCGGCGACGTTCTGGTGATGAGCGTGAAGGCCGACGATCCCAGCCACTGGTCCGGCACCGCCTTCGACCGGCAGCGCGACCTCAGGTACCGCATGACCCTGACCATCGGCGACAAGCAGATGACGTCGCGCGGCTGCGTGCTGGCCGGGCTCGTCTGCAAGAACATGGATTGGACGCGGCTCGCCGGCAAATGACGGCGGGCGAGGCTATGCTGCCGGGCCGGCCAACTCGCGCAGGTCGGCATTCTCGTGCACGTACCAGCCGGCGTCGGTGTCGTCGATCAGGCTGACGATGGCGGCGGCCACCGTGCCCGAGGGAATAGCGGCATAGCGGGCGAGCGGGCCGAACATCAGCGGGTTGAGGAAGGCGAAGACGCGCTGGCCGATGGCCTCCATCGGCCGCCGCTCGCGGCGCGCGCCGGTGAGGAAGCCGGGGCGGATCAGGTCCACCCGCTCGAAGCCGAGGCCTTCCACCGCCTGTTCGATGGCGCCCTTGGTCTTGAGGTAGAAGCCGGGGCCGCCGGCGCCCACCGAGCTGACGAGGATGAACTGGCGGGCGCCGAGCGCCCGCGCGCCCTGGGCGACGGCCAGCACATAGTCGTGGTCGACGCGGAACTGGGCCGCCTCCGATCCGGCGGCGCTGAGCGTGGTGCCGAGGCAGGAGATGGCCACGTCGATGCCGGCGGGGGCGAGCGGCCCCAGCACGGTGGCGGGCGCCTCGCAGAGCTGCTCGTAGTCGATCGCCTCGCCGGCGGCGGGCGAGCCGCGCCGCTTGAGGCTGACGAGATCGACGTCGGGGCGGGCGGCGAGCTGGGCGCGGACGTGGTCGCCCACCAGCCCCGTGCTGCCGGCGAGAAGGATGTGTTGGGTCATCGAAGGCCTCCGCTGATACCAGTTCCGGCCGGCGCCCGCCGTTGGGCCAATACCGGGGCGCTCAAGCGCAAAATAGTATAGCTGCAGGGTTGTGCAAGGCTGACCTAAGATTGCATCTGCCATTCAGGAAGCGGAAACAATCGATCATACACCCAATTGAAGATGAACGCGTAGGCCATATAGAAAAGCGCAAACGACAGGTCCATCGCCAGCGCCTGCCACAAGGATATGCCGAGATAGCCGGCGATGAACGGCATCAGCACGGCGAGCAGGCCGACCTCGAACAGCACGGCGTGAAACACCCGCATCGCCGTGCCCTTGGCGGTGGTGTGGCGGGCGTATCTCAGGACGATGTCGAACAGGTAGTTGTAGACAAGGTTCCATAGCGTGGCGATGACGGCGATGATGGCGCTGAGCACGCCGATGTCCAGCATCGGCTGGCCGAACGCTAGCGCGCCCAGCGGCGTGACGAGCGCAAGGCCGATGACCTCGAAGCTGATGACATGGCGGATCCGGTCGGGCAGAGAACGCAAGAAAACCTCCATGGGCCCTATCGAGTGATTGACCCTGTGACGGGGGAGGTCGTCCTCGCTTTACGTAGTTCAGCATAGAGAGGGGAACGCGGCGGCGCAACGCCGGGCGATGGGGATGCGGGGTGTCGCCTCGACAGGGCCGAGGCGACACGGGCGGTATCCGATCAGGCGCGTTCCGCCGCGATGGCCCAGTTGTGAAGGCAGCGGTCGAGGCCGATGGCTATCTCCAGCACGAGAACGTCATGTTCGCGAAGTGCGCCACCCTTTGCCCTCGATACGAATTTCTGCGGGAAGTCGGTGCGGCGGGAGATCGAGCAGACTTCCATCCACTTGAAGCCGTTGTCGACCTCGACGTCCATCGTCACCTGCGAATAGCTCGGCAGGCGGTCGGAGGCGACGATGCGGGTCGGCAAGTTGATGACCGAGGCGATCATCTTGCGCGCCGGCTCCAGGCAGGCGGCGTGGTAGTCCATGCCGGTGTCGGCGGTGAAGGCCGCCTGGAACTCCATCTGCCAGAACTCCTTGAGCCGCATGTGGGCGGTGGTCTGCTCCTGCTCCCGGCGATAGGAACGGCCGGCCTGCCAGACGCAGAGCGGCAACCGCGCGCCGGTATGCGTGTCGAGGAGATGCGTCATGTAGGCGTAGGTGGACGGCGTGGTTTCGGGGCGGAGCACCAGCTCCGTCTCTGTCGCCGCCAGCTGCTGCTGGACGAAGACGTCGGCATTGCCATAGGCGTCGGAGATGAGGTGGCGCGGGATGAGCGTCGGCGCCTCCACCCGCCGCATGTCCCAGGCGGGGTTGACGGCGCGCAGGAAAGCGCGGATTTCTTGCGAAAAATGCCGGATGAGTTCTTCGCGGCGGAGGATTTCGCGCTCCTCCCAATGGACGAGCGAATTCACGTTGAGAATGCTGAGCATGGCCCGATCTCCGAGGGATGGCCATTGAAGGATAAGGTGGGGGCTTTACGTCCGACCGGTCGCGCAAGAGCGCGCGGCATCACGACCGGACGCGGCGACCTCGTCCTCCGAGCACGCAGGCCAGGGCGATCCGCAGGGTGCGGCCGTCCTTCGGCGATGTTGCGTGCGCGTTGCTCATGGGAACGTGATGCCCGAAGGGCGAGGGCGGGTCAAGCTGGCGTCGCCAAATCGCCAGCCAGGATCCTGTCGACGAGGGTGACGAGCGGCGGCTATAGCGGCGCTCCAATTGCCGGGGGCGCCTGACACTTCCCTCCGCATCTTCTCGTCCTGAGGTCCTGCGCCTTCGCGCAGGATGACAATCTATATATATGTTTCTATTATATAATTTTGTCATCCTGCGCGAAGGCGCAGGACCTCGAGCCGCAAAGGGTGCGACGCGGATATAGGACACCCATGGCAGCGGGGCGTGCTATCGGCCGATTGGCTTACCCCGCCGCCACCACCTCACCCGCCAGAATCCGATCCACAATCGTGGCGAGTTTTTCGTCGATGATGTGGAGATACTCGGTCCAGTCGGCGAACTGGGTGATCTCGGCCTTGCCGTCGGAGATACCGCGCAGGCCGAGGAGCGGCACGCCGAATTTCTGTGCGGCGCGCCAGAGGGCGAAGGTTTCCATGTCGACCATGTCGGCGTCGACAAGGTCGTAGGCGGCGCCGGAGACGATGTTGCCGCCGGTGGAGAGGCTGGCTTCCGGCACGCCGGAGAGGCGCAGTGGCAGCGGCACGACGGCCGGAATATCGAGGAGCGGCGTGGTGCCCTTGGCAAAACCGAGGGGGGAGGCGTCGATGTCGCGATAGGCGACGGAGGTCACCTGATAGACCTCGCAGTGGCGGAGCTTGCGCGAGCCGGCCGAGCCGAGGCTGACCACCAGCTTGGGCAAGTCGCCCCGGTGGGCGCGGGCGCCGAGTTCGGCGGTGAGGTTGACGGCGGCCTCGACCGGACCGACGCCGATCATCACCGGCCTGATGCGCGAGCGGAGCGCCGGCCCGTATTCCTGCTCGGCGGCCATGGCAAACAGCGTCGACGAACCGCTCATGGGTATCCCTCTCGAATCCTGATTGCCCAACCTATAGGGATTTTCGAGGCGACCGAAAGCGGTGTCGGCGCAACCCTGGCCGCCGGGAAGCTCGGTACTGGGCCTTCAGCCGCCCTAAAGCTTCAGCTTCATGCCCTCGTGGCTCGCCTCAAAGCCAAGCCGGGCATAGAAGGCTTGGGCGCGGGCGCGGCTCTTGTCGGTGGTGAGTTGCACGAAGCCGCAGCCACGGACCCGGCAGGCGGCAATCGCCCATTCCAGGAGCGTGCGACCGATGCCGGCGCTGCGGCGGCCACTGGCGACGCGGACGCTTTCGATCTGGCCGCGCCATTGACCCTTGCGGGAAAGGCCGGGAATGAAGGTGATCTGCAGGCAGCCGACCACCGCCTCGCCGTCATCGGCGACGATCAGCAACTGGTTGGCATCCCGCGCGATCGCCTCGAAGGCGGCGAGGTAGCCGTCATTCAGCGGCGTGCCGGTGTCCTCGCGGGCGCTGCCGAGCGCGTCGTCGGCGAGCAGGCCGACGATGGCCGGGAGGTCGTCGCGCGTTGCCTGTCTGATCTCGACCATGGAAGCCTCCGCTATCCGAAGCGGTATCATGCACGGCCGGGAGGATCGCGTCACCCCTCGGCGCGCGACGAGCGGATGATTGCCTTGGAATTGTTTCCCAGCTTTTGTTGTCGCATCGGATTTTCCGAAAACCGGATTCCACTTTTCGGTCCGATGCTTTAGGTGTCTTTCGAGACTGGCTGCGGCAAGGCAGAATTCGATGGCCGACGTGTTCCCCCCGACCACCGTGAGACGAGATCCGACCGACGTGGTGCTGGTCGTCGAGGTGACATTGCCGAAGATCTCAAGCTGGCTGATGCACCATTTTGAAAGCCAGGACCTACCGGAGCACCTGCTGCAACATATCCGCGACCTGGATCTGCTGAGAAAGACGCTGGCGCCGATTTACGACGACATGCGCGCCGGCGACAGCGTATGGCTGTGCCGCAGCCGCGAGATCGGTCCGCTGCACGGCCACGAGGGCGTCGCGCTGGTTCGCGACGGGCGGCCGATCGTCTACATCCGCTTCGTCCAGGACTGAGGGTATGGGCCAAAGCGGCGGCGCCCTCATGAGCATGGCGTGAGCGAAGGTTGAAGGCGCGGTTCGACGCCGACAGTCGCTCCGGCGTTCAATGTCTACTCGGAATGTCAAATTTACACCATCAGCGGGCGTTAGCCTGTCGGACGGCTGTCAGGCAAAGACAGCCGAACGGAGGGAGAAAAGCCATGCCCAGCACGATCCGTCTGCATCGCGTCATCGCCGCCAAGCCCGCGAAAATCTATCGCGCCTTCCTCGAACCCGACGCCATCGCCAGTTGGCTGCCGCCCTACGGGTTCCTCTGCACCGTCCATGAGCTGGACGCCAAGGTCGGCGGCCGTCACCGGATGTCGTTCCGGAATTTCACCACCGACCAAAAGCATTCCTTCGGCGGAACCTATCTGGAACTGGTTGCCGACGAGCGCCTCGTCTACACCGACGGGTTCGACGACCCCAACCTGCCGGGCGAGATGACGGTCACGGTGACGCTGAAGGCCGTCTCCGTCGGCACCGAGGTGAACATCGAGCAGCGGGGCGTGCCGGACGTGATCCCTCCCGAGGCCTGCTACCTCGGCTGGCAGGAGTCGCTCATGAAGCTCGGGAAACTCGTCGAGCCCGAAATCAACCAGTAGGCGCGCGGCGCGATCGTCCAGGTGAAGGCCGGCGACCTACAACGCCCGTTGCCGCGTCTCGCCAATCAGGCTGGCCTCGATCTCGGCCATGGGCGTTGGCCGGGCGATCAGGAAGCCTTGCAGTTCAGTGCAGCCCAGTTCGCACAGCAGCTGGCGCTGCTCCTCGGTTTCGACGCCCTCGGCGGTGGTGTCGACGCCCAGGCTGTTGCCCAGCTGGACGAGCGCGCGGATGATGGCGTCGGCGTCGGTCATCTGGCCGATCGACCTGACGAAGGTGCGGTCGATCTTGATCTTGTCGACCGCCAGCCGGCGCAGGTGGGTCAGCGTCGAGTAGCCGGTTCCGAAGTCGTCGAGGGCGACGCGCACGCCCCGGCGGCGCAGGCTGTCGAGGATGTCGATCTCCGGCTTGTTGGCGTGGAACACCGCCGTTTCGGTGATTTCCAGCTCGAGCAGCTCGGGCGGGAAGTCCAGCCGGGCGATGGTTTGCAGCACCTTCTCGGCAAAGCAGGTCTGGCGCAACTGGACAGGAGAAACGTTGACGGCGACCCGGATGCTCAGCCCCAGCGCCTTCACCTGCCGCACGGCGTCCGCCAGGATCCAGTAGCCGAGCGGCACGATCAGCCCGGTTTCTTCGGCGATCGGGATGAAGCGCGACGGCGCGATGAGCCCCAGCCGGGGATGGCGCCAGCGCACCAGAGCCTCGATCGCCACCACGCGGCCGGTGTCGCTGCGCACTTGCGGCTGGAAATGCAGCTCGAACTGGCTGAAGTCGGCGAGCGCCAGCCGCATCTCCGCCTCGAGGTCCATGCGCGCCTGCCGCCCCTCGTCCATGTCCGGCGAGAACAGCGCAAAGCGGTTGCGGCCGAGCGATTTGGCGCGGTAGAGGGCGACGTCGGCCCGGCGCAGCAACTCGTTGGGCAGTTCGCAGCCGTGGTCGGCCTTCGCCACGCCGATCGACGCGCCGATCATGACCTGGGACTCGCCGATGCTGAACGGCGCGTGGGCGGCCTCAAGAATCCTGTCGCTCACCGCCTCGGCGTCATCGGCGGTGGACAGCAGCAGGACGAACTCGTCGCCGCCGAGGCGCACCGCCAGATCGGTGCTGCCGGCGCAGGCGACCAGCCGGTCGGCGAAGGCCCGGATCAACTCGTCGCCGACCAGATGGCCGAGGCAGTCGTTGACCTCCTTGAATCGATCGAGATCGACCAGCAGCACGGCGGGGTGCCTGGGCACTGGGCCGCCGAGCAGTTCATCAAGGCGCTTGTAGAGCATCGCCCGGTTGGCAAGCCCGGTCAGCTGGTCGTGGAAGGCAAGATATCGGTTGTGCGCCTCGGCCTGGCGGATCTCGGTGACGTCGCTGATGACGGCGACCAGCAGGTCGCCGCCGGTGCTGAGCTTGACGGGGCTCTTGCGCGTGACGATCCGCCGCGTATTGCCGGCCCGGTCGGTCAGGTCTTCCTCGTTCTCGTTGGTCTCGCCGGTGGAAAACAACAGGTCGTCCATCATCCAGTATTCGGCGACGTGCTCCTTGGGAAACAGGTTGAGGTCGGTGTGGCCGAGCAGTTCATTCTGGTGCATGCCGAAGAAATCGGCGGCCGCCTGATTCACCAGAACAAACCGATGCTGCCGATCCTTCACGAAGATCGGGCAAGGGATGATGTCGACGAAGGACTGCAGGGAGTCCACGCTGTCGAATATCCCGGGAAGCGACAGGTGCGTCAAATGCTCCGCTCCAGGTTTTCACCTGCCGCTGTTGTAACCCGGCAAAACCTTTCCAATGATTAAACATGCCCTTTGCCTTCGATAAAATAGCGGTGTGCTTTTACGTATTTGGTATAGTGCGAAGTAAGTTTGGCCGGAGTGCGTAATAACGGGGGTGCGGTGTGGGTTTGTCTTTCAAGTTTCACCGGTTATTGTAAAAAATGCCTAGGGCGTGGGGCCGAAAGGTGCCCCCGCCTTCCGGAAAATTCGACGCGCAAACAAAGACCTGGAGCGGCGGCCTGGACATATCCCGACATCCGCCGTTCTACTGTCCTCCCGGGCGGCCCCGGCGGTTCGGGAAAACCGGAAGGTTGAGAAAATGACGACGTCCGCGACAGCCCCCGTTCTTGTGACGCCGACGCTCGAAGCGCTGGACGGTTATGAGGATGCACTCGTCAGGGGCTGGTCGCCCGACCCGAGACGCGTGGGCGACGCCGCCTATGTCGCGGCGGAACTCGCCGCTCTCAGGAAAGACCGGGCCGGCTATCTCGACAGGATCCTGAACCATCTCGCCCCGGCGCACAACGCCTCTCCGACGGCGCCACCGGCGCCGTTCCCGACGGCGTTCCAGGCCATGTGGGCTACTCCGTCGTCCCCTGGAAACAGGGCAGGGGCTACGCGACGGCGGCGCTCAGGGCACTGGTCGAGCTGGCCAGACGCAAGGGGCTGAAGGAGTTGCAGATCCTATGCAACGTGGAGAATCTGGCCTCAAGGGTGGTGATCGAGAGGGTGGGAGGGGAAGTTGAGCGCGTGGGGCCGCATCCGTCGGATCGGCCGGAGCAGGCGAAGGTTTATTATCGGGTG
Source organism: Pseudomonadota bacterium (assembly GCA_018262505.1). Taxonomy (GTDB): domain Bacteria; phylum Pseudomonadota; class Alphaproteobacteria; order Rhizobiales; family Pleomorphomonadaceae; genus Pleomorphomonas. Next base: position 3,830 of record JAGSYV010000126.1, on the reverse strand, counting down.
AGGGTGGTCGGGTGATCCTAGTGTCTCCCTTTGCACCTCTCGAGGGTCGGCATTCCGACTTGGATCACCGCTCCTTTCGGACCGGATGGGACGTCTTTGTGAGAACGAGATGTCGGCTTCGCGCCTCATTTCGGTCGTTCGGTCTTCTTTTGAATTGTCTGCAAGCAGCCGTCCGGCTAGTCAGACAGAATGACTGACTTAGGTGGTGAGGAGACATTCAGCTTACCGCGACGCGCGTGGCGATAGCTGCCGTCTGCTCGCAGCACCGGCTTTTCCCGAAAACGAGGGTGACTGGGAAAAGCCGGGGCTGCCGCGCATTATGGCAGCAGCTGATCTGTCGCGCGACACTCGGCAGAAAGGTATTCAGCAAATATGAGCAGGCCTTCGGCTTCCCCCTTCTGCATCATCAACGGTGCGCCGGCGACATGGGAAAAGATTCTACCGGTCGCTACGCAGAACTATGGCCACATCACCATGGTTCAGATGCGAGGAGGGATGGTGCGCGGCCTCGTGCATCACCTTGCCCGGCTCGAGGCCGCCAATCGTGAATTGTTCGGCCGGACGCTTGCGGTAAAGAATGTGCTTGAAGGGCTAAGGGCCGTCGGCGAGGCGCGGCCGGACGCGACCGTGCGGGTGAACGTCTTTGCTGGCGAAGATGCCGAGAACGTGATGGTCACCGCTATGGAGCCAATCGAGCCCAATTGGACGCCCGCTCGGTTCGCCTTGATCGCTTATGAGCGCGACATGGCGCACTTGAAGCATGTCGGAAGTTTCGGCTTGTCGCTGCGACAGCGCCAAGCAGTGGCAGAAGGCTACGATGGCGCTGTTTTCTATGATCGTCACGGTGAAATCAGCGAGGCGACGATCTGGAACGTCGGCTTTTTCGATGGTGATACCGTCGTTTGGCCATCTGCGCCCAGCCTGCGCGGGATCAGCCAAATCATCATCGATGAGGGGCTTTTGGCCGCTGGCGTGAAGGTAAGATACGAGCCGGTCCATACCGGATCGCTAAGCCTCTACGATTCAGCGTTTGTCACCAACTCGATCACATTCGGTCGTTTGTTGTCTTCGATTGGGGAGGTCACTTTCAATACCTGTACTGACGCTTCCCAAATCATCCGGCGCGCCTACGAAAGCACACCCTTCCTCCCAATTCCGTCCAATTAGGCCCCTTGGCTGCGGTGGGTCATGATATCGACCGTTCCCGAAAGCGAAGGTTGAACGGGGAGAGCCGCCCCGCGATGCGCGCACCCTGCTCCTGTCAGACCTCGCTTTCCAAAAACCTGTACCCCCATTGCGTTTTCCCGAACCTGCCTATCGGACGTAGCGAAATGGGAATGCAGCGAGCGGCTTGAACGGCCGGTTTCAGGATCGCTGGTCGATTGTGTGAACGGCTTGGACTGGGTCGGAAGCGGTCATGGAGGTCGCCCGCGCTCTATGGCAGCTATTTCATCCCCGCCTCCAGAACCGGACGGCGGGCCACAGGCGATGGCTATGGGGATTTCGATTTGCGGCTGATGTCAGCGATTGCGCGACCGCCGTCGGCAAGCACGGCGATGGATGCGGACAGTCCACTTGTTTGCGCCTCCGCGCGGTGTTCTCGCTCCGGCGCGCGGCTGGGTGCGGCCCTGTCGGCTTCGATGATCACGATGGGCACGCGTGCGTCAGTTGCCGGAGGCTGGGTGCCTGCGGTTGAAGGTTGGATCATGCGATGCCGGGTCATGGGGCGGTCTCCCGGTTCGTTGCCGATGCGTCCGGCGGTCCTCGCGGTTGCCTCCACCGTTCGAACACCTCGATGACGATCATGCGTCCGCCACAGCATGGACATGACGGGCGGAAGTTGTCTGACTGTGCCGGGATGTCTTTATCGGGCGGCGCAGCCACGTCCAAGAGTTTGCGGGCGAGCGCGATGCTGGCCTTGCGAGCGGAGCCGGCGAGCAGCCCGTAATGCCGGATGCGGTGGAAGCCGCGCGGCAGGACATGAAGCAGGAAGCGGCGAATGAACTCGTCGGTCGCGAGCGTCATGACCTGCTGGCGATCGGCCCTGTTACGGCGGTAGTCCTTGTATCGGAAGGTGACCCCGCTCTTGTCGAAGGCGATCAGGCGGCTGTTCGAGATGGCGACCCGGTGGGTATAGCGGGACAGATAGGCGAGCACCGCCTCCGGTCCAGCGAACGGCGCCTTGGCGTAGACGACCCAGCGCTTCTTCCGGACAGGAGCAAGGTGGTGCAGGAATGCTCGGTGGTCGGTGAGGTGTGCGATCGACCCGAAGAAGGCGAGCCGCCCCGCCTCATGCAGCGCGATCAGCCGGGTAAGGAACAGCCGTCGGAACAGCTTGCCGAGTACGGGCACCGGGAGAAGGAAGGCCGGCCGAGACGAGACCCAGCGCGTCCCGCCCGGCGCGATGCCGCCGCCCGGCACGATCATGTGCACGTGGGGATGGTGCGTCATCGCCGAACCCCATGTGTGGAGCACGGCGGTGATGCCGATGCGCACGCCGAGGTGCCTGGGATCGGCGGCGGTGGTCAGCATCGTCTCCGATGCCGCCTTGAACAGCAGGTCGTAGACGAGCGCCTTGTTCTGGAACGCGATGTCGGCGACCTCGGCCGGCAGCGTGAACACGACGTGGAAGTAGCCGACCGGCAGCAGGTCGGCCTCCCGCTCGGCGAGCCATGTCCGCGCCGCCGCGCCCTGGCACTTCGGGCAGTGCCGGTTGCGACAGGAGTTATAGGCAATGCGCCACTCGCCGCAGTCCTCGCAGGCTTCGACATGCCCGCCGAGGGCCGTGGTGCGACATTGCTCGATCGCCGACATGACCTTGAGCTGGACGAGGCTCAGGTGCCCTGCATGGGCATTGCGGTAGGCGGCCCCCGCAGCACGGAAGATGTCGGCGACCTCGACCGAGGCGCGCACGGTTCAGCCGTCGGGCGAGATCTCTCTTAGGTGCCGTCCTCCAGAAGATGGGTGGCGAAACTGTGCCGTAGCGTATGCGGCCCGACCCGCTTGGCAATGTCGGCGGCCTGCGCCGCCTCGACGACGATGCGATGGAGTTGCCGTGTGCTGATCGGCTTCATCGCATGCTGCCCCGGGAACAGCCAGCCGTCGCGGTGCATCACGCCCTGCTGGCGTCCGACCTTCCACCACTGGCGCAGCAACAGGAGCAGGTCTTGCGACAGCATGGCATTGCGATACCGTCCGCCCTTGCCACGTTCGACGCGCAGCACCATGCGCTCGCTGTCGACGTCGGCGACCTTCAGCATTGACACCTCGGCGACGCGCAGGCCGGCGCCATAGGCGACCGACAGCGCGGCCTGGTGCTTGAGGCACGTGGTGGCGTTGAGCAGCCGGGCGACCTCTCGTCGCGGCTGAGCACCACCGGCAGCTTGCGCGGGTGCGCCAGACGAACGAGCTTACGCGCCAGATCGGGACGATCGACCGTATGCGTGAAGAAGAAGCGTAGCGCCGACACGATGCTGTTCATCGTCGGCACGGGAACGCCGTCGTCTTGCTGCTCGATCTGGAACCGGCGCAAATCGTCGGCGGTCGCTGTGTCCGGTGAACGTCCGAGAAAAGTCGCCAAGCGCCCGATATCGCGGAGATAGTTGCGCTGCGTCTCCCGTGAAAAACGCCGCATGTTCATGTCGTCGATCAGCCGCTGGCGCAGCGGGCTGACAGAGGTATCGAGAGCGGGATAGGTCATCGTCAGGCTCCTTTGTTGAAGAAGCCCGCTATGCTCTGCTTCAGCCGAGCTACGCTCAACGCGGACGCAACGGCCGTCTCTTGATCTCTACCTCAACCGCAGGCGCCCTCCCGCGTAGCGGGTTCGTTCC
>JAGSYV010000125.1 GCA_018262505.1 Pseudomonadota bacterium | reverse complement strand
CGCATGTGCGAGATTAAGCGATTTCAAGTACTTGGTGGGCATTGCCACCGTCTTCCAAGCGGAGTTTTTCAAGCTTGCCCGGGAATTTGCCCCGGGTACGACGCGGCAGGCTTAATTGGCTGCCGCAAATGGGGAAAGCCGATCGGGCGATTGAGGAAACCGGTCGACTTGGGAAGAGAGAGCGGGGGGATGCGTTCCGACGCTGCCCATCGCATTGACCGCCCGCTGGCGCAAGGCCGGTGGTCGGCTTCATGAGGGAGGACATGACGGAATGACTAATCGGATGAAACTGACGTCGGCTTTGATGCTCGGCGCGTCGCTCTTTGCGACCGCCGCTTTCGCGTCTGAGCTGACCGTCGTGCCGGAGGCTCCGGTGTTCCAGGGCCAAGGCAAGGTCAATTATGTCGGGCGCGGCGATCTCTGGGAATACAAGGCGCTTTCCGCCTACCATGAGCCCGAATACATCACCAAGAATTTCGTCGACAAGGGGCGCCTGCCGCCGGTCAAGGATCGCCTGCCCAAGGAGCCGCTCGTCTTCAAGACCAGCAACATGCCGAATGGCATGGGCGTTTACGGCGACGTGCTTCGTCACGTCATCGGCGGTCGTCCGGAAGGCTGGAACTATCAGGCCGGTCAGGTTCAGGGCTGGGGCGGCATCGACATCGGCATGTATGAGTGCCTGACGCGCACCGCGCAACTGTTCCAGATCAAGGCCGAGGATATGGAGCCGCTTCCCAACCTCGCCAAGAGCTGGGAATGGTCCAAGGACGGTCACAAGCTGACCATGCACCTGATCGAAGGCGCCAAGTGGTCGGACGGCGTGCCGTTCACCTCCGAAGACGTGATGTTCTATTGGGAGGACAACGTCCTCGACCCGAACGTTTCGCCGACCAACGGTGCCACCGCGGCGACCTTTGGCGAGGGGACGACCCTGAAGGCGATCGACGACTACACGGTCGAGTGGACCTTCAAGGAAGCCTTCCCGAAGCAGTATCTCTATAACATGGCCTACGGCACGTTCTGCCCTGGCCCCGCCCATATGCTGAAGCCGCAGCATCCGAAATATTCCAAGAACACCTACGATCAATACAAGAACTTCTTCCCGCCAAGCTACCTGAATTGGCCGGTGATGGGTGCCTGGTCGCCGGTGCTCTATCGGCCGGACGACATCATCGTCCTGCGCCGCAATCCTTATTACTGGAAGGTCGACGAGAACGGCAACCAGCTGCCTTATCTCGACGAAGTCCACTTCAAGCTGTCGACCTGGGCGGATCGTGACGTGCAGGCCGTTGCTGGCTCCGGCGACATCTCCAATCTTGAGCAGCCGGAGAACTTTGTTGAATCGCTGAAGCGTGCTGCTCAGCCGACGGCGCCGGCCCGCCTCGAATTCGGTCCGCGCCTCATCGGCTACAACCTCTATATGAACTTCTCGGCCAATGGCTGGGGCGAGCCCGATGCGCGTGGTCAGGCCGTGCGTGAGCTGAATCGCAACGAGCATTTCCGCAAGGCCGTGACCATGGGGCTCGACCGCCAGAAGCTCGGCGAGGCGCTGGTCAAGGGGCCGTTCACGGCCATCTACCCCGGCGGCATCTCCTCCGGCTCGAGCTTCTATGATCGCCAGAGCACCTTCTACTATCCCTTTGATCTCGATGGGGCCAAGAAGGAACTGGAGGCCGCCGGTCTCAAGGATACCGACGGCAATGGCGTGGTGAACTACACGGAAGGCCCGATGAAGGGCAAGGACGTCGAGATCACGCTGCTCGTCAGCGCCGACTATTCCACCGACAAGAATCTCGCCGAAGGCGTGATCGGTCAGATGGAAAAGCTGGGTCTGCGCGTCGTCCTGAACGCTCTCGACGGCAAGCAGCGCGACAACGCAAACTATGGCGGCAAGTTCGACTGGACGGTTAACCGGCATATGCCGGAACTGACGGCTGTCGTGCAGAACACCGAGCAGCTGGCGCCGGTTGGTCCGAAGACCTCCTGGTTCCATCGCGCGCCGGAGAGTGGGCAGGTTGACCTGATGCCCTTCGAGCAGCAGCTCGTCGACACCATCAACAAGTTCATCGCAACCCAGGACGTCGCCGAGCGCGCCAACCTGATGAAAGAGTACAACAAGATCGCGACGACCAACGTCAACAGCGTCGGTCTGACCGAATACCCCGGTGCTCTGATCATCAACAAGCGCTTCGACAACGTTCCTCCGGGAACCCCGATCTTCATGTTCAACTGGGCTGAAGACTCGGTTCTGCGTGAGCGCCTCTATGTCCCCGCCGACAAGCAGGGTGACTACGAGCTGGCCAAGGACTCGCTGCCCGGCAAGCCGGGCGATCAGGGTCCCGTCGAGTAATCTTCCCACTCGAATGGCCAAACGTCCCGGCGGTGCCCCCCGCCGCCGGGATTTCTCTTCCGAGACCTCCGCAGAATTGTCCGGGAGTCCGAGGGAGCCTACGATCTCAAGCCGTCCATGACGGCGATCCAAGCCAGCCCGTTTCGTAAGACGCGGGTCCTTCAAATCCATGACAAAGAGTCAGGAAGTCTCAGATCCATGTTCCGCTTCTTGCTCATCCGTATCGCCTCGGCGATCCCGGTGCTGTTCATTCTAAGCGTCGTCACCTTTGCCATCATTCAGGCTCCGCCGGGCGATTACAGCGACTTCATCCGCTCGCAGCTGATCAACCAGGGAGGCGCAAGCTTCGAAGCGGCCGACGCGCAGGCCAAGGCCTATGCCCATGAGCACGGTCTCGATAAGCCCATCCCGGTTCAGTACGTCAACTGGGTGGTCGGCATGGTCACCAGAGGCGATTTCGGTCGCAGCTTTTTCTACAATCGTCCAGTGGCTGACGTTGTCGCCGAGCGGTTGCCGCGCACGCTGCTTCTGGCGCTGACTTGCCACATCCTGGCGTCGGTGATTGGTATCGTCTACATCATGGTGTTTCACTTCAACGTCAACGAGATCAACAGCTTCTTTTCTCCAAGATATGGCGGAGCTCCATGGTCATGGGGCAAGTTCGTCAATCTTGTGCAGCATGTCTGGCCGGTGGTCGCCATCGCCACCTTCGGAGGTCTCGCCTACAATATGCGTGTGATGCGCGGCAATCTGCTCGATACGCTCAACGCCCAGTATGTCGAGACGGCGCGCGCCAAGGGCCTTTCGGAAGGCGCGGTGATCCTGCGTCACGCCGTGCCCAACGCGCTGCATCCGCTGGTCATGTATCAGGGCGTGGTGTTGCCCTACATGCTGACCGGTGAAATCGAAACCGCGATCATCTTCGCCCTTCCGACCGTCGGCCCTGCCATCGTCGGCTCGATGACCGTGGGTGACGTCTACGTCACAGCGACCTTCATGCTTGTCCTTTCGGCGACGCTGATCGTCGGCAATATCATCGCCGACATTCTGCTCGCCCTTCTCGATCCGCGTATCCGTCTCGGCGGGGGAGCCAACTGATGCTTGTTCCTGGCGAATCCACCCTGAACGGCACCGGCGAGATTGTCGAAAAGCATGGCAGCGAAAGCTATATCGCTCTGGTCTGGCGGCGCCTGAAGCGCTCCTGGACAGGCATGGCCGGCTTGGTGATGGTCATCTTGCTGATCTTCATCGCCTTGTTTGCCGATTTCCTGTCACCGGTGGATCCGAAGTTCACCGACGTCGGCTATTCGAGCCCAGAGCCGGTCTCCTTGACTGACAAGGATGGCGGCTGGACGCTCACACCGCGCGTCTATCCTATGGTTGAGGGCACCGAGCTTGACCCCATTACCTACCAGCCACTGATTGGACCGGACTACAATAACCCTCGCTATCTTGGCTTGTTCGTCAAGGGCGCTCCCTACCGGCTTCTCTGGCTGATCCCGGCCGAACGGCATCTGTTCGGCGCTATCGATGGCAAGCCGGTACACTTTCTCGGCACCGACAAGTTCGGCCGCGACGTGCTGTCGCGCGCATTCTACGGTTCGCGCATTTCGCTGATGATTGCGCTGACCGTGGTGTCGATCATCACCGTGGTGGGGACCACGGTCGGCATGGTCTCCGGTTATTTCGGCGGCCGCTTTGATATCTGGATGCAGCGCTTCGTCGAGCTGGTGCTGGCCTTCCCGCAATTGCCCCTTTACCTGGCACTCACGTCGCTCATTCCGGTAACGGCGCCGACCTCGGTGTTCCTCGCCTTTGTCATCTTCGTGATGTCGGTACTCGGCTGGGCGCAGCTCTCCCGCGAGGTGCGCGGCAAGACGCTGGCGCTCGCTCGCATCGACTACGTGCGGGCGGCGATCGCCATCGGGGCCCGTGACCGACGCATCATCTTCCAGCACATCTTCCCCAATGTGATGAGCCACGTCATCGTCGCCGTGACGCTCGCCATACCCCAGGTGGTTCTGCTGGAAAGCTTCCTCGGCTTCCTGGGTTTCGCGGTGAAGCCACCGCTGATCTCCTGGGGCCTGATGCTGCAGGATACGTCCAACTATTCGGCCATCGGCTCCTATCCATGGATCCTGACACCCGTGGCCTTCGTCTTCGCCACCGTCTTTGCCTTCAACGCTCTTGGCGACGGTCTGCGCGACGCCATCGATCCCTATTGAGGAAGCCGACCATGGACAGAGACGAAAACCTCGCTCCGGATGTGCGGCTCGATCATGACAGCCGCACGGGAGAGCCGATCATCGATTGCCGCGACGTCGCCGTCCGCTTCAAGGTGGAGGACGGCGAGGTGGAGGCGGTGAAAGGCGTGTCGATGCAGCTCTATCGCGGCGAAACCATTGCCGTGGTGGGTGAGAGCGGCTCGGGCAAGTCGGTGACCGCGCGGACCATCATGGGCCTGTTATCGAAGCGGGCGCGCGTTGCCCCTGGTGCCAGCATCCGCTTCGATGGCAACGATGTGCTGAAATGGTCGCCGCATCGCCGCCGCATGCTGCGCGGCAGCCGCATCTCGATGATCTTCCAGGAGCCGCTATCCTCGCTGAACCCGGTCTACTCGATCGGCGCGCAGATCGTTGAAGCGATCCGCATTCATCAGAAGCTGTCGAAGGCCAAGGCGCGCGAGAAGGCGATCGATCTGTTGCGCGAGGTGCGCATCCCCGATGCGGAATCGCGCGTCAACCAGTATCCGCATCAGCTTTCCGGCGGCCAGCGGCAACGCGTGATGATCGCCATGGCGCTTGCCAACAATCCGGAGGTTCTGATTGCCGACGAGCCGACCACGGCCCTCGACGTGACGGTGCAGGCGCAGATCCTCCAGCTCATTCGCGATCTGCAGCAGCGCCATGGCATGGCGGTCATTCTGATCACCCACGACCTCACGGTGGTGCGCAAGTTCTCCGACTACGTCTACGTGATGCAGAAGGGCGAGGTGAAGGAGCACAACACCACCGAAGCGCTATTCGGTAACCCACAGCATCCCTATACCCGGCATCTTCTGGCTTCGGAGCCGCGCGGCCACGCCAACCCGCTCCCGGCGGAGTCGCCGGTGATCCTGGAAGGCAAGGATGTCCGCGTCGCCTTCATGCTGAAAAAGGGCGGCTTTTTCAACGCCGAGTTCCACGAACTGGTGGCCGTCGACAACCTCAGCCTGACGCTGCGCCGGCACGAGACGCTGGGCATCGTCGGTGAAAGCGGCTCGGGCAAGACCACGTTCGGTCAGGCATTGATCCGTCTCTCCACCCCCGACGCAGGCGAGATCTACTTCGATGGCAAGCCCATCCATGGCAAAAGCCGCGAGGAGCTGAGGCCGCTGAGGTCGCGCATGCAGGTGGTGTTCCAGGATCCCTTCTCCTCGCTCAACCCGCGCATGTCGGTCTGTCAGATCATCGAGGAAGGACTGATCGTCAACGGCATCGGTGCCAATCGAGCCGAACGGCTCGACCGGGTGCGCGATGCGCTGACGGCGGCCGGCCTGCCGACCAACATTCTCTCCCGCTTCCCGCACGAATTCTCGGGTGGCCAGCGGCAGCGCATTGCCATCGCCCGCGCCATCGCGCTGGAGCCGGAATTCATCCTGCTCGACGAACCAACATCGGCGCTCGACCTCTCGGTGCAGGCGCAGATCATCGATCTCCTGCGCAAGCTGCAGGACGAGCGCGGGCTCAGTTATCTCTTCATCTCCCACGACCTGAAGGTCGTCCGGGCGCTCTGTCATCGCATCATCGTCATGCAGAATGGCCAGATCGTCGAACAAGGCCCGGTCGAGGAAGTGCTGTTCAAGCCGAAGACGCCCTATACGGAGAAGCTTGTAAAGGCGGCCTTCGAGGTCGCCGCGTAAGCGATGGAAATCCGGCTTCGCCTTGCTTTTCCAAAAGCGAGGGGAGACCGAGGAAGAACCCGGTAGGGCCGAAAAAGCGGCGTTGCCCGGCTTCCGAAAGCGAAAAAATACCAAATCTGTCCCGATATCGGACCGGCAACGCCGGTCTGAGCGGGAAAGCTGTTTGCCTGGAGGAAAGTAAAAATGGCAGCCAATCCCAAGATCACCTTCATTGGTGCCGGCTCGACGGTGTTCATGAAGAACATCATCGGCGACGTGCTGCGCCGGCCGGCGCTGAAGGGCGCCACCATTGCCCTGATGGACCTCAACGAGAAGCGTCTCGCCGAAAGCGCAGTGGTGGTGGGACGGCTTCTCAAGCTGCTCGATGCGCCGGCGAAGGTCGAGACCTACACCGACCGTCGCTCTGCGCTCGAAGGGGCCAACTTCGTGGTCGTCGCCTTCCAGATCGGCGGCTACAAGCCGGCGACGGTGACCGACTTCGAGGTTCCCAAGAAATACGGCCTGCGCCAGACCATTGCCGATACGCTCGGCGTCGGCGGCATCATGCGCGGCGTCCGTACCGTGCCGCACCTCTGGGCCATTTGTGCCGACATGATGGAGGTCTGCCCGGACGCCGTGCTGCTCCAGTACGTCAATCCGATGGCCATCAACACCTGGGCGATCTCGGCCAAATACCCTGGGATTTGTCAGGTCGGCCTCTGCCACTCGGTGCAAGGTACCGCCGAGGAACTGGCTCGCGATCTCGAAATCCCGATTTCCGAGATCCGCTATCGGGCGGCCGGCATCAATCATATGGCCTTCTATCTGAAGTTCGAGCACCGGCAGGCCGACGGCAGCTATCGCAACCTCTATCCCGATCTCGTCCGGGGGTATCGGGACGGCCGTTATCCCAAGCCGTCCAGCTGGAACCCGCGCTGCCCGAACAAGGTGCGCTACGAGATGCTGACCCGGCTCGGCTACTTCGTCACCGAGAGTTCCGAGCATTTCGCCGAGTATACGCCGTGGTTCATCAAGGAGGGCCGCGACGACCTGATCGAGAAGTTCGGCATTCCCCTCGATGAATATCCCAAGCGCTGCGTCGAGCAGATCGCCCGCTGGGAAAAGGATCTGGAGGATCTCAAGGCATCCGACACCGTCGAGGTCAAGGAGAGCCACGAGTATGCCTCGCAGATCATCAACTCGGTCTGGACGGGTGAGCCCTCGGTGATCTATGGCAACGTCCGTAACAACGGCTGCATCACCTCGCTGCCCGATTACTGCGCCGCCGAGGTGCCTTGTCTCGTCGATGCGTCCGGCATTCAGCCGACCTATATCGGCGATCTGCCGCCGCAACTCACCGCGCTGATCCGCATCAACATCAACGTGCAGGAGCTGACGGTAGCGGCGCTGATGACCGAGAGCCGTGAGCATCTCTATCACGCGGCGATGATGGATCCGCACACGGCGGCCGAACTCGACCTCGACCAGATCTGGTCGCTGGTCGACGATCTTTGCCGGGCTCACGGCGACATGCTGCCGAAGTGGGCCCGCGTCGGCTAAGCGGTCCCAAGGCCGGAGCGGGAAGTTGTCCGCTCCGAAGATTTCCCCCGGCATTCGCTCCCGTTCCTCCGGAGCGAATGCCGGCTCCAGCGACGCGGGGCACCGGCAATGAGCCAGCGTCCCGCGTCAGTGTTTTCGCCACCGCGGCCGTCCCCAAGGTCGCAATCCCAGTTGTTCCGCAATGCCTTCATCCCTTAGTCGGGTTCCGAGCCGGCTGTCGTTTGCCCGTATTGCCAAGCCTTGAAAACAGGCACATTCTCGGCTCGTCGGGCCTCCGAGGAGGGGCGTCCGATCCGAACACGAACCTTCCGCGGTCCCGATAATCGGGGGCTGCGGAATTGGACAGGCGAGAACATAACGGAAACATTGTGGAGGTCAGCCATGTCAGGACATACCGGAACATCCGCCAACGGCAGAGCAGCCGGCCCCCGTTGCGTTGCCATCGTGGGGCCTCACGGCAGCGGCAAGACGACGCTTCTCGAGGCCATCCTCGAGCGGACGGGGGCAATTCCGAAGGCCGGTAACGTGGCGGCGGGCACCAGTGTCGGCGACCGTTCCAAGGAAGCGCGCGCCCATGGCATGGGGATCGACCTCAATGCCGCCGACGCCGAATTTCTCGGCGACCACTACACCTTCCTTGATTGTCCAGGTTTTGTTGAATTCGCTTTCGAGATGCAGCCCGTTCTTGCCGTTGCCGACGTGGCGGTCGTGGTCTGCGAAGCCGACGAAAAGAAGATTCCGGCACTGCAACTGGTCCTCAGGCAGCTCGAAGCGGCGGGCGTTCCGCATGTGCTGTTCATCAACAAGATCGACAAGGCCGACGCGACGTTGCGCGACACGCTGAAGCTGATGCAATTGGCGTCGACCACGCCGCTGGTGCTACGCCAGATTCCCATCTGGAAGGATGGCACGACAATCGGCACCATCGAGCTGGCGCTCGAACGAGCCCTGGTCTACCGCGAGCACGCCGAAAGCCAGGAAGTTCCCATCCCCACCGATCATCAGGCCGACGAACTGGCTGCCCGCTACGAAATGCTGGAGCGCCTCGCCGACTATGACGACGAACTGATGGAAGAGTTGCTGTCTGACGTCGTTCCCGACCGCAGCCAGGTTTTCGAGGACCTGCGCAAGGAAATGCGGTCCGGCCTGATTACGCCGGTGTTCATCGGTTCGGCCGAGCGCGGCAATGGCATTACCCGTCTTCTCAAGGCACTGCGCCACGACGCCGCCGGCATCGAGGAGACGCGCGCCCGCCTGGGCATCACTGCCGGCGCCGACGCCATCGTTCAGGTCGCCAAGACCGTCCAGACTTCGCACGCCGGCAAGCTCTCCATCGTCCGTGTGCTCTCCGGCAAGCTGACCGATGGGCTGGCTCTCACCGCGGCCGACGGCAGCGTCGGCCGCATATCCGGGCTCTATGCGCTCGGAACGGGAACGCCCGTGAAGATGTCCGAGGCGGTGGCCGGCGCAGTCGTCGGTATCGGCAAGGTTGATCCGGCCGAAACCGGGTCGACGCTTACCTCCGGCAAGGCGCCGCCCAAAGCGCTGGCGCCGCTGGTGCCGCCGCCGCCGGTGATTTCCATGGTGGTGGCGCCAAAGGAGGCCAAGGACGACGTCAAGCTGTCGACGGCGCTCGGCCGCCTCGCCGAGGAGGATCCCTCACTGGTGGTCATCCAGGACGCCGACACGGCGGAAACACGCATTGAGGGGCAGGGGGAAATGCACCTCCGCGTCCAGCTCGAGCGCTTGCAGAGCCGGTTCGGCGTTGCCGTGGTGACGCGCGATCCCATCATTCCCTATCGCGAGACCATCAAATCGTCGACCACCGTGCGTGGCCGCCACAAGAAGCAGTCCGGCGGACACGGCCAGTTTGGCGATTGCGTATTGACCATCGAGCCGCAGGAACGCGGCAAGGGCTTTGCGTTCGCAGAAGTGGTGACCGGCGGCGCGGTGCCGAGGAACTTCTTCCCAGCCATCGAAGAGGGCGTTGTCGACAGCTTGAAGCGTGGCGCGCTGGGCTTCCCGCTGGTCGACATCAAGGTGACGCTGTCGGACGGGTCGTTCCATCCGGTCGACAGCTCGGACATGGCGTTCAAGACGGCCGCCGGTATCGGCATGCGCGAGGGGCTCCCGCAATGCTCGCCGGTGCTTCTCGAGCCGATCCTCAAGGTGAAGTTCTATGGGCCGAGCGAGTTTACCGCCCGGGTCAACCAGATCGTCACCGGTCGGCGCGGTCAGCTTCTCGGCTTCGATGGCCGTGAAGGCTGGCAGGGCTGGGACGTGACGGAAGCGCTGATCCCGCAGGCCGAAATGGGCATGCTGATCGTCGATCTCCGGTCGGCGACGGCCGGCGTCGGCACCTTCGAGGCCGCCTTCGACCACCTGCAGGAGATCACCGGTCCGGTGGCGCAAAAGGTGGTCGACAAGCGCAAGGGCGAACTCGCTGCGGCCTGAGTTGTCCCGCTAATTGAAATGGGGGCGCTTCGGCGCCCCCCGGCTTTCGCCGTCAAACCTTCAAACAGGAAAAAGGCCCGGAACCGTTGCCACCTCCGGGCCTTCTTGTTCGATGAACGATCGGATCTTGGTCAGCTCGCCTTCAGGCCTTGGCTGCGGAAGATCGAACGTACCTGTTCGACCAGTTCGCCCGACGGCGGCTCGGTATCGCCGAGCATGTAGTCGCGGCCGCATTCCTTCCACTTGAACTCGCCGAGCTTGTGGAAGGGCAGCACGTCGACCCGCTCGACCACGCCGAGTTCGGCAGCGAAGGCGGCGAGGCCCTCGATTTCGTCCAGCTTGTCGGTGAGGCTGGGTACCAGCACGTAGCGGAGCCAGATCTTCTTGCCCTTGGCCGACAGGCGCCGGGCAAAGTCGAGCGTCGGCTGAAGCTGGGCGCCGGTCACCTCGAAGTAGGTTTCTTCGGTGAAGGCCTTGATGTCGAGCAGAACCAGGTCGATGTCTTCAAGCATCTCGTCGGTGACGCGCTTGCCGAGGAAGCCGGACGTGTCGAGCGCGGTGTGAAGGCCCATTGCCTTGGCGGCATGGAAGATTTCGGCGGTGAACTCAACCTGGGTCAGTGGTTCGCCGCCAGTAATGGTGATGCCGCCCTTGGCGCGCTTCAGGAAGTTGGAATAGCTGGCCATCTCGGCAACGATCTCGTTGACCGAGGTCTCCTTGCCCTTGCGCATGTGCCAGGTGTCGGGGTTGTGGCAGTAGAGGCAGCGCAGCGGACAGCCGGAAACGAACAGCACGTAGCGGATGCCCGGCCCGTCGACGGCGCCACCGGCGTCCTTGGAATGGACGAAGCCGTGGGCGACCGGCCGGCGCGCCGGCTCGACGTGGCCGCCGTCGGCGTGGACTTCCGGGACGCGCGGGGCGTCCCGGAAGTCGAGGATGTTAGTTTGATGCGCCATGGAAGGTCCGGCTGATGACATCGAGCTGCTGCTCGCGCGTCAGCTTGATGAAGTTCACCGCGTAGCCCGACACGCGGATGGTCAGCTGTGGATAGAGCTCGGGGTGCTCCATGGCGTCGACCAGCGTCTCGCGGTCGAACACATTGACGTTGATGTGGTGGCCGCCCTGCAGGAAGTAGCCGCTGAGCAGGCTGTCGAGGTTGTTCACCCGATCCTCGTCGGTCGAACCGAGAGCCGACGGCACGATCGAGAAGGTGTAGCTGATGCCGTCCTGCGCATGGGCGTAGGGCAGCTTCGCCACTGAAGCCATGGAGGCGACGGCGCCGTTCTTGTCGCGGCCGTGCATCGGGTTGGCACCCGGTGCGAAGGGCTGGCCGGCCTTACGGCCGTCGGGCGTGTTGCCGGTCTTCTTGCCGTAGACGACGTTGGACGTGATCGTCAGGATCGACTGCGTCGGCATGGCGTTGCGATAGGTCTTGTGCTTGCGGATGCAGCCCATGAACGTCTCGGTCAGCCAGACGGCGATGTCGTCGACACGGTCGTCGTTGTTGCCGAAGGCCGGATAGTCGCCCTCGATCTCGAAGTCGGTGGCAAGACCCCGCTCGTCACGGATGATCTTCACCTTGGCGTGCTTGATGGCGCTGAGGCTGTCCGCCGCGACCGACAGGCCGGCGATGCCGCAGGCCATGGTGCGGAGGATGTCGCGGTCGTGCAGCGCCATCTCGATCCGCTCGTACATGTACTTGTCGTGCATGTAGTGGATGGAGTTGAGCGCGTTGACGTAGACGCGGGCCAGCCACTCCATCATCGGCAGCAGCCTGGTCTTGACGTCCTCAAAGTCAAGAATGTCGCCGACCACCGGGGCGAGGGCGGGGCCGACCTGAGCGCCGCTCTTCTCGTCGCGACCGCCGTTGATCGCATAGAGCAGCGTCTTGGCGAGGTTGGCGCGGGCGCCGAAGAACTGCATCTGCTTGCCGATGCGCATGGCGGAGACGCAGCAAGCAATGCCGTAGTCGTCACCCCAGTAGGGACGCATCAGGTCGTCGTTCTCATACTGGATCGACGAAGTCCGGATGGAGGTTTCAGCGCAGAAATCGCGGAAGCCCTTCGGCAGGTTCTCTGACCACAGCACCGTGAGGTTCGGCTCGGGGGCCGGGCCGAGGGTGTTCAGCGTATTCAGCATGCGGAAGGACGACTTTGTGACCAGCGGACGGCCGTCGATGGCCATGCCGCCGAGAGACTCGGTCACCCAGGTCGGGTCGCCGGAGAACAACTGGTCGTATTCCGGCGTCCTCAGGAAGCGGACGATGCGGAGCTTCATCACGAAGTGATCGAACAGCTCCTGCGCCTCTGCCTCGTTGAGTTCGCCTTCGTTGATGTCGCGCTGAATGAAGATGTCGAGGAAGCTGGAGACGCGGCCGAGCGACATGGCGGCGCCGTTGGCTTCCTTCACCGCCGCGAGGTAGGCGAGGTAGGTCCACTGCACCGCTTCGCGACCATTCATGGCCGGACGGGTCAGGTCGAAGCCATAGATCTCGCCGAGCTTGATCAGCTCCTTCAGTGCCTTGATCTGCTCGGCCGTTTCTTCCCGGGCGCGCAGCACCTCTTCCTCGAAGGTGGCGAGCTCGAAGCTCTTGAGCTGGGCCTGCTTGTCCTCGATCAGGCGGTTGACGCCGTAGAGGGCGACGCGGCGATAGTCGCCGATGATGCGGCCACGCCCGTAGGCGTCCGGCAGGCCGGTAATGATGCCGGACTTGCGGCAGGCCAGCATTTCCGGGGTGTAGACATCGAAGACCGCGTCATTGTGACCTTGTCGAGCGACGTGTCGGGCTTGAAGCCAAAGGCTTCGAGGCCGTTCTTGACCATGCGATAGCCGCCGAACGGCATGATGGCGCGCTTCAGCGGCGCGTCGGTCTGCAGGCCGACGATCTGCTCCAGGTCCTCTGCGATATAGCCGGCCTTGTGCGAGGTGATGGAAGACGGAGTGGAAACGTCAACGTCCAAGACGCCGCCCTTGTCGCGCTCGGCCTTGAGATGCCCCTTCAGCTTTTCCCAGAGGTCGGCGGTGCGGGGCGTGATGCCGGCGAGGAAGCCGGCATCGCCCTCATAAGGCGTGACATTGGCAATAATGAAGCTGCGGACGTCGACTTCGCGTGTCCAGGTGCCCGGAAGAAAGTTGCGCCAGGGGTCCTTGGCGGTGAGTTCCGTATCGAGGGTGTCGAACGGTTCGCGCGCATAGACGTTCATGGCATTCTCTCCAATTTTCTCGCCAGCTCGATGGCCGGAAAGTTATGCGTCCGAAGACGTATAACATAAATCACTTACGTACTCCTGCGAAATCATGGTGATTTGCAAGAGCTTCGCACCCTTCATGTAATATATGAGTTCAAAGGTTAAGTAAGTAATCTTGCGCTATTGCCGACCTTTGCGACAGGTCGTGCGTCGGGGGAGGGGCAGCTCGTCCGGATATGCATGCAGCTTAAGATTGAGTTGTCCCGCGCATGTCGGATACCGCTATCGAAGCAGCGAGAAGCGGTGAGAAAACTGAAACCTTTTAGAAAAGCGCCCAATAGTGCGACTTTTGAAAATATGAAGGAAAACAGCCGATTTTCGATCCATGCTGGTGCCTCGCAATAGCATGGAGGCTGCATCTTGTCGCCAGCCATGCAGGCCTGCGGATCAGCCCTGCGCGCTATGCAGCGCCTTCCAATCGAATAATTCCAAATGGTTATCCGTTCCGGGAAGGTCTGCCCTGCATGCGGTGCGGTTCTTTGCTCGGCAGCGGCGCCAACCCGCCCAGAGCCTTGCGGTAGACAAGCCAGTAGATGCCGCCCACGAATCCGGCGCCGCCGGCGATATTGCCGAGCGTGGCTGGTATGAGGTTGTGAACGATCGCGCCAAAGGTCAGCACCGATATGTCGACGCCCTCGGGAACATGGCCGGTCTGAACCAGCAGCCAGGCGTAAGGCAGGATGAACATGTTGGCGACGCAATGCTCGAAGCCGGCGGCGATGAAGGCGGTGACCGGCAGCACCATGCCGAACAGCTTGTCGGTCACCGAGCGGCCGGCATAGCTGAGCCAGACGGCAAGGCAGACCAGGATGTTGCAGAGTACGCCCTTGAAGAAAATGGTGGCGGCATCCGGTGCCAGCTTGCCGACGGCAAGCTTGATCATGCCGTTGCCGAAGGCGTCGTTGTTGAGCGCCGCCGTATGGGCCATGTAGACGAGGAAGACGAGGCCGAGCGCTCCGATCAGGTTGCCGATCCAGATGACCGCCCAGTTGCGCAGGACCTCGGTCGTGCGAAGCTGGCGGTTCGCCCAGGCCATGACGATCAGACAGTTGCCGGTGAACAGCTCCGCGCCGCCGATCATCACCAGCGCCAGACCAAGGGTGAAGACGAGGCCGCCAAGCAGGCGCTGGGCGGCGAAGCCGAGCGTCGGGTCGGCGAGCACAATGCCGAAGAACAGCGCGCCAAGGCCGATCGAGCCGCCCGCCACCACCGCCAACGACAAGCTGGCCAGCACCGGCATGCGCGCCTTCTTGACGCCGAGCTTTTCGACCTTGTCCTGGATTTCAGCCGGCGCATAGGCATCAAGGCCAAGGATTGCATTGGCCTGTCCGGGCGCATCGTCCGCCATTTTGGGGTATCTCCGGTTCAACTTATTCCGCGCCACCGATACCGGCCGGCGCATAAATGTAAAGAGGAGACAATTACGAAGGTTTCCAGCCCGGCACCGGTCGCGATCTTGCCGATCCGCCGATCGCCGGCGCGATCCAGCCGACGGAAGCGCCTACGGATCCGCGTTGCGCGCAAAACCAATTCCTGCGCCTCCCTTGCGAGGAGCGCAGTCGCATGCGTTGGCAACAAGCCGTCTTTCGTGTCGGCTTCAGTCGCTCAGAAAGCGGCTTCTCCGACGGTCACGATGCGCAACACGTTGGTCGAGCCTGGCACGCCTTCGCCGGCGGTCACCACCAGCGTGTCGCCAAGCTTGGCAATGCCAAGGTCGGTGGCCAGCGCAACACCCGTGTTCACCTTGTCCTGGAAGCGGCGGAATGGCGGGCTCGGAATGACAAGCACGCCGTAGGCGAGCATCAGTTTGCGCGTCTTGATGAGGTCCGGCGTCACGCACAGCACCGGCACGCCCGGTCGCTCGCGGGTCACGCGCAACGTGGTCGAGCCGGTGGTGGTGTAGGTGACGATCGCCTTGGCGCCGAGAACGCTGGCGATCTGGTTGGCCGCGTGGGTGATGGCATCCGACGACGTCTCCGCGCCGAAGGGAAGGCGCTGCGCTTCGATGATCTGGCGGTAGAGCGGGTCATGCTCGACGCGCTGGGCAATGCTGTCCATGATGGCGACGGCGGCGACGGGGTAGGCGCCGGCGGCCGTTTCGGCGGATAGCATCACCGCGTCGGCGCCGTCGAATACCGCGGTGGCAACGTCGGAGGCTTCGGCACGGGTCGGCGCTGGGTTGGTGACCATCGATTCCAGCATCTGCGTGGCGACGATCACCGGCTTGCCGGCTTGGCGCGCCTCACGGACGATGCGCTTTTGCAGGGTCGGCACGTCCTCCGGACGCATCTCGACACCGAGGTCACCACGCGCCACCATGATGCCATCGGCGAGTTCGATAATGGCGCTCAGGCTGTCGATCGCCTGCGGTTTCTCGATTTTGGCAAGCAGTGCCGCCCGATCGCCGATCAACCCACGCGCCTCTATGAGATCTTCCGGCCGCTGGACGAAAGAAAGGGCCACCCAGTCCACGCCGAGTTTCAGCGCAAAGGTAAGGTCTTTACGATCCTTTGGCGTCAGCGCGGAGAGTGGAAGCACCACGTCCGGCACGTTGACGCCCTTGCGGTTGGAGAGGGCGCGACCGCTGACCACCGTGGTGATGGCGTGATCGTTGGCACAGCTCTCGACATGCAGGCGGACTCGCCCGTCATCCAGCAGGATGTCGGTATTCGGCTTGAGAGCGGCGAAGATTTCGGGATGCGGCAGGCCAACGCGGGTGGTGTCGCCGGGGTCGGAGGAGAGATCGAGACGGAAGGTCTGGCCCTCGACAAGATCGATCGAGCCGTTGGTGAAGGTTGAAATGCGCAGCTTGGGACCTTGCAGATCGGCCATGACCGCGATCGGCCGGCCGGTTTCGGCCTCCACCTGCCGCAGCATGTCGAAGCGGGCGCGGTGTTCATCATGCGCGCCGTGGCTGAAGTTGAGACGGAACACGTCGGCGCCGGCTGCAACCAATTCGCGGATCACCTCGATCGTGCTTGAGGCCGGACCGAGAGTGGCGACCACTTTGGTCTGACGCCGGCGGATTTTGGGATTGCTGCCCGTTCGCGAGGATGCCGGCGCGCTCATATCTGCTCCTTGACGTCTGTCGACCGTAAAATCGTCTGACCGGAAATCCCTTCGGGTTTGGCCCTTAAGGGAAACTCATCGCCAGCGTTGCCTTCGTATACACGCAAGGTCGCGGCGAGGGGAAGTGCCGCTTCCGTCGTGGTACCGCAAGGCAGCCACGCGAACATCTCGTAACCAGAAAAAGAACCCCGCCTTTGCGGGCGGGGTCCTCGGATCGTCAGTTGATCGTCTTCTCAGAGGGTCTTGCCGATAGCGACAGCGACATCGGCCATGCGGTTCGAGAACCCCCATTCGTTGTCGTACCAGGCCAGGACGCGGACGAGAGTGCCGTTCATGACCTTGGTCTGATCCATGTGGAAGATGGCCGAATGCGGGTCGTGGTTGAAATCGCGCGAGACGTTGGGGAAATCGGTAAAGCCCAGCACGCCCTTCAGCGGGCCCGAAGTCGCGGCGGCCTTGATGGCCTCGTTGATCTCGGCGACGGAGGTGGCGCGCTTGGCGTTGAAGACCAGGTCGATCACCGACACGTTCGGGGTCGGCACGCGGATCGACACGCCGTCCATGCGGCCCTTGAGCTCTGGTAGGACGAGCCCGATCGCCTTGGCGGCGCCGGTGGAGGTCGGGATCATCGACAGAGCGGCGGCGCGGGCGCGATAGAGATCCTTGTGCAGCGTGTCGAGCGTCGGCTGATCGCCCGTGTAGCTGTGGATCGTCGTCATGAAGCCGGTGTCGATGCCGATGACGTCGTTCAGCACCTTGGAGACGGGCGCAAGGCAGTTGGTCGTGCAAGACCCATTCGACAGGACGATGTGGTCCTTGGCGATCTTGTCGTGGTTGACGCCGTAGACGACGGTGAGGTCGGCGCCGTCGGCCGGGGCCGAAACCAGCACGCGCTTGGCGCCGGCCGTCAGGTGCATCGACGCCTTGTCCTTGGCGGTGAAGATGCCGGTGCACTCGAGCGCCACGTCGACGCCCAGTTCC
>JAGSYV010000124.1 GCA_018262505.1 Pseudomonadota bacterium | reverse complement strand
AGCTCGCGCGGCAGCCTTGAGCCGGTTGACCTGCTCGAAGACATACGGCGGGAGGCGCTTGATCTTGTGGAACTCGTTATTGCTCATGGGGTTGACCTCAGTGTGGTCTTGGAAGTCGGCGGTTTTCGCCCCGCGCCGACAGGCGGGTCTGTGCTTCTAGATCAATTCCGGGCAGAGGGGAAAGTGGCTTTTAGCCGGTCATCGACCGATCTCATCAAAAAGCCGCCGCTGTTGCCGCCCTGCCCGGCCCACCGCAGCTTTAGCCGATCGTGGAGAGAGCCGGGAAATTTTCCAGAAGCCAGAACGACGCACGCTGCATGCCGCCTGACAGGAACAGCGCACCGGTAAGGACCAGCACGCCGCCCATAGCTCGCTCAACCAGTGGAAAATGGTAGCGAAAACGACGCATGAACAGCACGAAACGGGCCGCGAAAAGCGCGGCAATCAGGAATGGAACGCCGAGTCCCAAGGAATAAACGGCGAGTAGCAACGCACCGTCGCCGACGGTGTCGCGGCTGCCGGCCACCGACAGGATGGTGGCAAGGACCGGGCCGATGCAGGGCGTCCAGCCGAATGCAAAGGCAAGACCGAGCAGGAATCCACCACCCAGGCCCGCTCTGACGCGGAAATCATGGAAACGCGCCTCGCGATAGAACAGCGCGACGCGAAACAGCCCCAGAAAATGCAGTCCCATCACGATGATGAACGCACCGGCCACCATGCCAAGAACTTCCGACCATTGCCGAAGAAGCTGACCGAACACAGAAGCCGTGGCTCCAAGGGCTACGAAAACGCAGGTGAACCCGAGGATGAACGACAGCGCCACCTCGGCGGCACGCCGTTTGGCGGCGAGATGGCTCATCTCCTCGCCAGTCAGTTCCTCGATCGACGCCCCCGTAAGGAAGCCGAGATAGGGCGGAACGAGCGGCAGCACGCAGGGGCTCACAAAGGAGAGCAGTCCGGCGCCGAATGCTGCGATCAGGGTTACGTTCGCGTCCATGTAGCCTCTACCAAGCGGGCATCGACTGATACTCGATTTATTCCAGGCATGCGAGGCAGGTTTTCTTTCGAGCTATCAATTCGTCGCGAAACGCCTTCCCCAACTCCTGGCATGGATCATCCTTGAACCGAGCGCTCCTCGGCCGCAGCCGCGTCAATCCAGCGCTGTTCGGTTCAGCGCGACGTCGCTTGAAATGAGGAACGACCAATTAAGCATTGCGTCCTCCCATCGGACACCCAAACGCCTACAATCTCGGAGCTTCCAAAGGTAGAATACTACACCTTCGATTGAATTGACGAGTGTCCCGAGACTACCCATCCTCCGATAACCATCGATATCGCCGCTTTCCAGGGGGGGGAATTCGAAATGGAGTTGATTTTCTGCGCGAAGCTGCATTTTTTGTCGTATCGTCGATGACCCGTTACTGCGCACCGGCAAGTTAACTGTTACCTAGCAATCTACGCATATGTTGGGTAGCCAGATTGCAGGTGGTGATCTACGTTCGGGGGAGCGAATGATCAGGCTGTGGGCGATCGCTGGACTGGCAGTAACCGCCAGCCTTGCGACGTTTGCATTTGCAAACGCCGCAACAGTGATCCACGTCGCCAGCACTTTCCCCATGTCGATGCCGCTATTCTCCGAAGCAGCAAGCCGTTTGAGCGACCAAGTCGACAGCCTGACCGACGGCGAAGTCAAACTGATATTCCATGTGCCGGGCGACTTGGCACCAGTGTCCGACACCATGAACCGAGTGAGCAGCGGCGAAATCGTGGCCGCATGGTCGACAGCTGGTCAATTTGCCGGACACGACAGCGCTTTCGAGCTGTTGAGTTCAATCCCCTTTGGCCCCGGTACTGTCGAATACATGGCTTGGCTGTTCGAGGGAGGCGGCCTATCCCTATCGCGTGAGCTATTTGCAAATTACGGCATCCATAATGTGCCCTGCTTGGTACTGCCGCCGGAGGGGGCGGGTTGGTTTTCGAAAGAAATTCGCAGCGCCGACGATCTGAAAGGTCTGCGAATTCGCTTCTTCGGCCTCGGCGGTCGCGTACTCACTCGACTTGGCGCCAATGTCGTGCAGACACCACCTGGCGAAATCATCGATGCCATCAAGAGCGGCAAGATCGAAGCCGCTGAGTACTCTCTCCCGTCCATGGACCTGGCACTCGGGCTTCAGAACGTCGCGAAGTATTACTATTTCCCCGGTTGGCATCAGCCGTCCACGCTCTACGAGCTTTACTTCGGCGAGGCGACATGGCGTGGGTTGACGGACAAACAGCATGAGACGATCGAAACGGTCTGCGCTGCGGTGATGCGCGACGGCATCGGTCAGGCCGAGGCGATGCAGACGGACGCTCTCGATGAAATTAAGAAGAGTGGTGTCAAACTCCGCCGGTGGTCACCCGATCTTCTGCTCACTTTCGAGGCAGCCTGGAGCGCGGTCGCCGAGGAGGAGATGGGAACCAATCCGAGGTTCAAGGAGATTTACCAATCTTATGAGCGGTTTCGGAACAACTATGGGTTTTGGAAGCGCTTCAGTTATCTTCGCTGAAGCGGTCTCAGCACTCGGGAGGAAAAATCGAGGCCGATGAACTGGCACGAGAACCTGGCTCGCAGCATGAGGGACACGAGCATTCGGACCAAGTTGTCTGGGGCGCTCGTTCTTGTCCTGTTGCTGATCGCTGCCGTTAGTGCATTGGGCGTTGCACAGGTCATCTCGGTCAACAGGGTTACCACCGAAATTCGTGAGGTCAGACTGCCGCAGGTGGAGTTGCTGGAGAAGTTGCGACGCCTCGCCCTTCAACATCAGCTCGTGGTCATGCGGCGTCTGCAGGTGATCGACTACCGCAACCTAGCCGAGATCGACACTAACCTCAATGAAACGCGCCAGGAACTGAAAGGGGCATCGGAAAGCTTCAAGGCAACGATCAGCTCACCGGAAGAGGAACGGCTGTTTGCCATTTTCTCGCATGCTTGGGAAATCTATCTCGCTTCGCTCGGTCAGGTAAATGACGCTGTCGAAAGCGGCGAACTGGAGGAGGCCGCCGCGTTTGCCAACGGCACGACCCGCCTTCAGTATCAGGCGGCAGTGACGGAGCTTGAGAATCTTATCGCCTATGCCAAAACACAATCGGAAGACGCGGCCGCTCGCGCTTCGAGCGCGGTGTCACGCGCGATTGCCCAATCGCTGATCTTGCTGGTCTTCGCCAGTCTGGCTGCGCTCGGGACAATATTCTGGGTTCAACGCAACGTTTCCGACCCGCTCCGCAGCATCGCCCACGCCATGCGGCGGCTGACAGCGGGCGACCACACAACGCCGATTCCAGAGCTGACGCCTCGCCGCGACGAGATCGGTGTATTGGTGCTCGCACTCGCCGGTTACCGCGACGCGCTGATTCACAGCCGGGACTTCGCTCGGAACGCCGAGCGAGAATGGGAACGCCTCAGAGCCGCCGTCGCCAACATGCCAGTCGGGCTTTCGATGTTTGACGCCTCCGACCGGCTCATCATCTGTAACCGCATCTATTGCGACATGTATGGTTTGCTGCCCGAGGACACGCTACGCGGCCGGACCTACCATGAAATCTTCGCTGAAGCTCTCCGGCATGGCGGCATTTACACTCCGGTCTCCGAAGTGCTGGCCGATGCTCGCGCCGATCTCAGCGGCACGACTCATCTGGTCTATGAGACCTGCGACCAACGTATCCTGGCGCTCGGCATCCAGAGCATTGCCGGCGGCGGCTGGCTCGCCATTCACGAAGACATCACGGCACGGCGTCGCGTCGAAGAAAAGATACGCCACATGGCGCGCCATGACGCGCTCACCGATCTTGGCAACCGTCTCCTGTTCCGCGACAGCCTTGAGGAAGCGCTTTCCGAACTCCCCCACAAGGAAAGCGTCGCCGTTCTCTGCATCGATCTCGATCGCTTCAAGAACATCAATGACACACTCGGCCATCCGGTCGGCGATATGCTTCTGCAGGCGGTCGCCGATCGCCTGAGGTCATGCATCAGCCAGAATGACATTGCCGCGCGGTTTGGCGGCGACGAGTTCGCCATCATTCAGCTCGGGCCCGTCCAGCAACCGGAGGCGGCCAGTGATCTTGCCCGCCGAATCGTCCGGATCGTCGGCGAACCCTACGAGATCGACGGCCAGCAGATCATCATCGGCGCCAGCGTTGGCATTGCCATCGCCCCGCTTGATGGCAGAAACGCCGATGTCCTGCTGAAGAATGCCGACATGGCGCTCTACACAGCCAAAGCCGATGGCCGTGGCGTCTATCGCTTCTTCCGTGACGAAATGAGCCTGCGCTCACAGACGCGGCGCCTGCTCGAACTGGAACTGCGCCGAGCCTTGGACGCCCAAGAGCTTTGTCTGCATTACCAACCGATGTTCAACATGAAGAATCGCGAGATCGTCGGCTTCGAGGCGCTTCTTCGCTGGAACCATCCGACACGCGGAATCGTACCGCCCAATGACTTCGTCTGGCTGGCCGAGGAAGTCGGACTGATCGTGCCGATCGGCCAATGGGTGATGGAACAGGCCTGCCGCGACGCGGCGGGCTGGCCCGACGACATCTGCATCGCCGTCAACGTGTCCCCGGTTCAGTTCCGCGATAAAAGCTTCTCCGATCAGGTCGTGGCGGCGCTCGCAGCCTCCGGCCTCGCAGCGCATCGGCTGGAAATCGAAATCACCGAGCGCGTGCTGATCGCCGACACCTCGATGACGCTCGCGATCCTCCAACGCCTGCACGAAATCGGCGTCCGCATCGCTATGGACGATTTCGGCACCGGCTATTCGAGCCTTGGCTATCTGCGCCAGTTTCACTTCGATCGGATCAAGATCGACCGCTCCTTCGTCGCCGACCTCGGCGAAGGGGACCAGGAATCGCTGGCCATCGTCCGGGCCGTCGCCGGCCTGTCTTCCAGCCTGAACATGGCGACTACCGCCGAGGGCGTGGAGAGCGAGCAGCAGTTCGAGCGCCTGCGCCAAGAGGGATGCGACACGGTGCAGGGTTTCCTGTTGGGCATGCCTGTCCCGGCGGAAGATGTCGCACGCATGTTCGCGGATGGTGCCATCTCAGCGGCGTGAAGTGCCCCCCTGCCAAAGCGAGAGCTTGGTCGGCCCTTGTCCTGTTCGCCCGCTGACACGGATCACGGGAGATCGCCATACGTGCCGGCGCCACGCATTCGAGAGGTGATGCCGCTCTATACCGCACGCCAGAGCCAGCCTGCGACGGCCCGCCAACACTTTTTGAATCCATGAAAATGGTGGGCGGTGACGGTCTCGAACCGCCGACATCCAGTGTGTAAAACTGGCGCTCTACCAACTGAGCTAACCGCCCGACGCGACCACCAGACAAGGCGGCCCGGCCCCTGCTCTAGCGACTCGGCCAACCGATTGCAAGACCGACGGCCGCGCCCGCGAGAGGATAAGGGGCAGAATAAAAAGGGCGCGACCGTCACCGGCCGCGCCATTCAAAGTCCCGTCGGCCCGGACCCAATGACGGGCCGGGCCGAACCGGAATGTCAACCGTTGACCGCGTCCTTGAGGCCCTTGCCGACGCGGAACTTCGGCTGCTTGGAAGCAGCGATCTTGAGCGGTTCGCCCGTCTGCGGGTTGCGGCCCTCGGAGGCGGCGCGCTCGGTCACAACGAAGTTGCCGAAACCGACGATGCGGACTTCATCACCCGTCTTCAGCGCTTCGGTGATCGTCGCGAAGACCGCGTCGACTGCGGCACCGGCCTGCGCCTTGTTGAGCGACGCCTTCTCGGCGACCTGCGTGACCAGATCGTTCTTGTTCATGTCGTGTCCCTTTGTCTGACTCTGTCGGTAGCGGACTTGCCAGTAGCAGTTAGTCCGTCACCCCGGCGGCACGTTTCCCGGATTTCCGGGGAAAATCAAGTGCGGAAAGACCGCTTATGCGCGATTTTTTGACCGAAGACGAAAAAGACCCGGGCTTTGGAGGCCCGGGTCCCGAATTTTCTGGACAAGTGGCTTAACTTGTCTCAATGCGCGGTGAGGAACGCCAGATCGCCGGCTTCAGCGTCGGCGACCGGCGCAGCCGCCGGTTCCTTCGATTCGTCCCACGTAATCGGCTCCAGCGGCTTCACCAGCGCCACCTTCAGCACCTCATCCATATGGGCAACCGGGATGACTTCCATGCCATTCCGCACGTTCTCCGGAATGTCGGCGAGATCCTTGGCGTTTTCGGCGGGAATCAGCACCGTCTTGATGCCGCCGCGGTGAGCGGCGAGCAGCTTTTCCTTGAGGCCGCCGATTGGCAGGATGCGCCCACGCAGGGTGATTTCGCCGGTCATGGCGACGTCGTGGCGCACCGGCACGCCGGTCATCACCGACACGATCGAAGTCACCATGGCGATACCAGCCGACGGACCGTCCTTCGGCGTCGCACCCTCCGGCACGTGCACGTGGATGTCGCGCTTGTCGAACAGCGGCGGCTCGATGCCAAAATCGATGGCCCGCGAGCGGACATAGGAGGCCGCCGCCGAGATCGATTCCTTCATCACGTCCTTGAGGTTGCCGGTCACCGTCATGCGGCCCTTGCCAGGCAGGCGCACGCTTTCAATGGTGAGCAGCTCACCGCCGACTTCAGTCCAGGCAAGACCGGTGACGACGCCGACCTGGTCGGTACCATCCGCCTCGCCATGCCGGAAGCGCGGCACGCCGATATACTGTTCGACCTTCTCCGGCGTCACCGTGACCGACTTCAGCGCCCCCTTCGACTTCTGGAGCTCGGTCACCGCCTTGCGGGCAAGCGACATCATCTCGCGGTCGAGGTTACGCACGCCGGCTTCGCGCGTGTACTGGCGGATCAGCGAACGAATGGCGTCGTCGGTGACCTCGTACTCGCCCGCCCGCAGGCCATGGTCGGCGATCGACTTCGGCAGCAGATGTCGCTTGGCAATCTCCAGCTTCTCATCCTCGGTATAGCCGGCGATCCGGATGATCTCCATGCGGTCCATCAGTGGGCCAGGAATATTCAGCGTGTTGGCCGTCGTCACGAACATCACATCCGAGAGGTCGTATTCAACCTCGAGATAGTGGTCCATGAAGGTATGGTTCTGCTCGGGGTCGAGAACCTCCAGCAGCGCCGATGACGGATCGCCACGGAAGTCCATGCCCATCTTGTCGATCTCGTCGAGCAAGAACAGCGGGTTGGACTTCTTGGCCTTCTTCATCGACTGGATGACCTTGCCGGGCATCGAGCCGATATAGGTACGGCGGTGACCGCGGATTTCCGCCTCGTCACGCACGCCGCCGAGCGACATGCGGACATATTCGCGGCCGGTCGCCTTGGCGATCGACTTGGCGAGCGAAGTCTTGCCGACGCCCGGCGGGCCAACGAGGCAGATGATCGGCCCCTTCAGCTTATTGGCCCGGCTCTGCACCGCCAGATACTCGATGATGCGCTCTTTGACCTTGTCGAGGCCGAAATGGTCCTCGTTCAGCACCGCCTCGGCATAAGCGAGGTCGTCGCGGGTCTTGGAACGAGTCTTCCAGGGAATGCCGAGAATCCAGTCGAGATAGTTGCGCACCACGGTGGCTTCAGCCGACATCGGCGACATCTGCCGGAGCTTCTTCAGCTCGGCCGTTGCCTTCTCGCGGGCTTCCTTGGAAAGCTTGGTCCGCTTGATGCGTTCCTCGAGTTCGGCAAGTTCGTCCTTGCCCTCCTCGCCATCGCCGAGCTCCTTCTGGATCGCCTTCATCTGCTCGTTGAGGTAGTACTCGCGCTGCGTCTTCTCCATCTGCCGCTTGACGCGGCTGCGGATGCGCTTTTCCACCTGCAACACGGAGATCTCGCTCTCCATCAGACCGAGCACACGCTCAAGCCGTTCGACCACCGACTTCAGGGACAGGACGTCCTGCTTTTCGGAAATCTTGACGGCGAGGTGGCTGGCGATGGTGTCGGCGAGCTTGGCATAGTCGTCGATCTCCTTGATGGTGCCGAGCACCTCGGGAGAGACCTTCTTGTTCAGCTTAACGTAGTTGTCGAACTCGACCAGCACCGAGCGGGCCAGCGCCTCAACCTCGACGCGGTCGCTTTCGACCTCTTCGATCGGACGCACTTCGGCTTCGAAATAGTCGGAGCGGTCAATGAAATTGACCACCTCGGCTCGCCGGGCACCCTCGACGAGCACCTTCACGGTGCCGTCGGGCAGCTTGAGAAGCTGCAGCACCGTTGCGAGCGTGCCGACCGTATAGATGTCGGCGGAGGCAGGATCATCGTCAGACGCGTTTCTCTGCGTGGCGAGCAGAATCTGCTTGTCGGCCGTCATCACCTCTTCGAGGGCGCGAATGGACTTCTCGCGGCCGACGAACAGCGGCACGATCATGTGCGGAAAAACGACGATGTCGCGAAGCGGTAGGACAGGGAAGACGTCCCGTTCAGCGCCAGTCGCAGGAATGGATGCGGCCATGAGGTGGTTTCCTTTCTAGTGGCCCGCCGGCTCGCCTGTTGGCGTCGGCGTCCGTCGCACGCGGTTTACGGCAAGGACCACCGATCCGGATGACCGGAAGGCCCCAATTCGGCAACGGGTGAGAGGATCGGAGGGGATGATCCGCTGCTTGGCCGTCAGGTCCGCCCCTTGATGGGCGCGAAACCGAACGCCGTTCCCGTTTCCGTTGCCGCCGCGTAAGCGGATACATGGATCGCGGCGACTGTGCTTTCAAGACCTTGACACGAAGCCGTCACTGGCCCGACGCTCCCGACCCTCAGGGCCGGGAAATCGGACGGCGAAAAATCCTTCGCCGCCCAAAGAAGGATCTCAGGCACCCGTGCCCGTGTCCTCGAGGCGTTCGCCGTAGACGTAGATCGGCTTGGCCTTGCCGAGGACGACATCGGCGGAAATCGCCACTTCCGTCACATCTTCAAGGTTCGGCAACTCGTACATGGTCTCGAGCAGAATGCCTTCCATGATCGAGCGGAGACCACGAGCGCCGGTCTTGCGATCGATCGCCTTGCGGGCGATGGCAGAGAGAGCGTCATCCTGGAAGGAGAGTTTGACATTCTCCATCTCGAACAGGCGCTGATACTGCTTGACCAGGGCATTCTTGGGCTCGGTGAGAATGATCACCAAGGCGGGTTCGTCGAGATCTTCCAGCGTGGCAAGCACCGGCAGACGACCGACGAACTCCGGAATGAGGCCGAACTTCAGAAGATCTTCCGGCTCCACCTGCGCGAACAGCTCGCCGGTGCGCCGATCCTCGGGAGCGGTCACCTGCGCCTGAAAACCAATCGAGGTCGACTTGCCGCGCGCCGAGATGATCTTCTCAAGGCCCGCGAAGGCACCACCGCAGATGAACAGGATATTGGTGGTATCCACCTGCAGGAACTCCTGCTGAGGATGCTTGCGCCCCCCCTGCGGCGGCACCGAGGCCACGGTGCCCTCCATGATCTTGAGCAGCGCCTGCTGCACGCCTTCGCCCGACACGTCGCGCGTGATCGACGGATTGTCGGACTTGCGGGAAATCTTGTCGACCTCGTCGATGTAGACGATGCCGCGCTGCGCCCGCTCGACATTGTAGTCGGCAGCCTGCAGCAGCTTCAGGATGATATTCTCGACGTCCTCGCCGACGTAACCAGCCTCGGTCAGCGTCGTCGCGTCGGACATGGTGAACGGCACGTCGATGATGCGAGCCAGCGTCTGGGCGAGCAACGTCTTGCCCGAGCCGGTCGGACCGATCAGCATGATATTGGACTTGGCCAGCTCGACGTCGTTGTTCTTCGAGGCGTGGTTGAGGCGCTTGTAGTGGTTGTGAACCGCCACCGCCAACACCTTCTTGGCCTTGTCCTGGCCAATGACATAGTCGTCCAGCACCTTGCGGATTTCCGCCGGCGTCGGCACCCCATCGCGTGACTTCACGAGATTGGACTTCGACTCCTCGCGGATAATGTCCATGCACAGTTCAACGCATTCATCGCAGATGAATACCGTTGGTCCCGCGATGAGTTTGCGGACTTCATGCTGGCTCTTGCCGCAGAACGAACAGTAAAGGGTGTTCTTCGACTCGCCGCTAACCTTGGTCATCCAATCATTCCCGCTCGGTTGACGGACGGTCCGCCACACCGCCATAGGCAAGTGCCGAACCGAACCTTCCCTCTCGAACCCTTCTTCAGCGACCGAATCCGCCGGAACCGCCACCTGCGCATGCTGCGCCGAAAGGCCTCAAGATAGCTTTAACGCACCACCCTCAACGCGCCGCCGCCTCCGGCGCCGGCAAACCTCTTTCTCACGACAGCTCTGGCACCGCCCGCTTCGCGATGACGTCGTCGACAAGGCCAAAGGCCTTGGCGGTCTCGGCATCCATGAAGTTGTCGCGCTCAAGCGCTTCCTCGACCGCAACAAGATCGCGACCCGTGTGGTGGACATAGATCTCGTTGAGGAGACGCTTCAGCTTCAGGATCTCCTGCGCATGCAGCATAATATCCGCCGCCTGGCCGCGGAAGCCGCCCGACGGCTGATGCACCATGATGCGCGCGTTGGGCAGCGAGAAGCGCATGCCCGGCTCGCCGGCGCAGAGCAGCAGGGACGCCATCGACGCCGCCTGGCCGATGCAGAGCGTCGCCACCTTCGGGCGGATGAACTGCATGGTGTCGTAGATGGCGAGGCCAGCCGTCACATAGCCGCCGGGAGAATTGATGTAGAGATAGGCGCGCTCGCCACGGTTCGTCTGCTCGACGACCATCGGGACCAGCGTGCTCATGGTGAAATCGACAGGATCCTTCATACGTTCCCTCGGCGTTCGACGGACGAACCGCTCCTTTGGGCCCCTCAAGGGCTTTGTGGATCAGCGGTGGCGTCGCCTGCAAATCACTCTTGCCGTGATCGTTACATCCCAACCCGGCACTTGGCTACAGCAAAGCCTCTGAATTTTCGGTGCATGGTGTACGGCTTTCCATGCCTCGATGAGCTTGGGGAACCTCCCCACAAAAGGCACTTATGCATCGCCGGCAAACTCTGCAAGCGGCCGGAACCACATGCAAGGCTGCCCGACACAAAACGCAACGAGCCGGGGCGTCGCCGCCCCGGCCGCGGAGTTTCGTCGCAGACGCCTCGAACGGACCGATCAGACGGCCAGTTCCTCGTCGTCCTTGAACAGCTCTTCCTTGGTGACCGTCTTGTCGGTGACCTTGATGAGACCAAGGAGGACATCGACCACCTTTTCCTCGAACACCGGCGCCTGCAGCGAGGCAAGCGCGTTGGCGTCGCGGCGATAGAAGTCGAACACGGCCTTTTCCTGGCCCGGGAACTGGCGAGCCCGCTCGATCAGCGCGCGCTGCAGTTCCTGCTCGTTGACCTGCACCTTCTCGCGCTCGCCGAACTTCGACAGCACGAGACCGAGACGGACACGACGCTCGGCGATCTTGCGATAGTCGGCGCGGGCCTTCTCCTCGGTGGTCTCTTCGTCTTCGAAGGTCTTGCCGGCGGACTTCATTTCCGCTTCGACCTGACCCCAGATCGCATTGAATTCCTGCTCCACCAGCGTCGCCGGCAGCTCGAAGGAATACTGGCCATCAAGGGCATCGAGCAGCTGGCGCTTCACCTTCTGGCGGGTCTGGCCGCCATTCTGAGACTCGATCTGCTGCTTGACGATGTCCTTCAGCGCATCGAGGCTGTCCAAGCCGAGCGTCTTGGCCCAGTCGTCGTCGAGCTTCAGCTCGCCGGGAGCGGCAACCTCGAACACTTCGATATCGAAGGTGGCGGGCTTACCGGCCAGATTCTTGGCCTGATAGTCCTCGGGGAAGGTCACTTCGATGGTCTTCTTGTCGCCGACCTTGGCACTGATCAACTGCTCCTCGAAGCCAGGAATGAAGCGGCCCTGGCCAAGGAAGATGGCGGCGCGGTCGTCGGCGCCACCGTCGAAGGGCTCTCCATCGATCTTGCCAAGATAGGAGATGGTCAGACGGTCGCCGTTCTCGGCGGCAGCGCCTTCCTCGCGGGCGGCGTAGGAACGGGCACCCTCGGCGATCTGGGTCAGGCGCTCCTCGACTTCCGAATCAGCCACTTCGACCACCGGACGCTCGATGGCGATGTCATCGACCGGCGCCAGCTCGAACTCCGGCACGATCTCGTAGGAGAGGTCATAGGCAAGATCGAGATCACCCGACAGGATCTTCTCGGCGTCTTCATCCGAGAGCTTGATCTGCGGCTGCATCGCCGCCTTCTCGGAGCGCTCTTCCAAAGCCTTGTTCGACGTTTCGCCGATCGCGGTGTTGACGATCTCGGCCATGGCCGACTTGCCATAGAGCTTCTTGAGGTGGGCCTTGGGCACCTTGCCGGGGCGGAAACCACGGATCTGCGCGCGCCCCTTCAAGTCCTCGAGATAGGCATCGAGCTTTTCGGCGAGTTCGGAGGCCGTGATGACGATCTTGAGCTCGCGCTTCAGGCCTTCGGTCGAGGTTTCAGTCACCTGCATGGATGTGTTCTTTCGTCTCTGATCCCGAGAACGCCCCTTGAACCGTTCCGGCGGTCTTCCCTGCCGGCTCGATCAAAGAAGCGGTCAATTCTGTCTTCACCACCGGCGGGACGCCACGGAGGCGTACCTGACACCGACCGCATCACCCTCGATCTCGGTGTGGGCCGATCTGGTGCGGGCGAAGGGACTTGAACCCCCACGGCTTTCGCCACTGGAACCTAAATCCAGCGTGTCTACCAATTCCACCACGCCCGCGATCTTCGAAGCGGGGTCTCCATAGCAAACTTCCCCGCAGGCACAAAGCGAAAAGGGGAGGATTCGTGTTGAACCTCCCCTTTGGTCGTGTTTGCCGGCTTTGCCGGGCTCAAGGCGCGGGCTGACCGGCGGTGGATGCCGATGTCAAGGCAGCGCCCAGCAGATCGAAACTGTCGCGTCCGGACGCCTTGGCAAGACTAGCCACGGTGTCTTCCGCCGACTTCACTTCGATGCCAATCGCCTTGAGCCGCTCCGTCACCGTCGCTTCGTCGGTGCGGGCAAGCGCGGCCAGCGCCGTCACCGAGGCGTTGTTGAGCGCGCTGAAGGCAGCCATGCGGGGATTGCTCCCGCTCGAAGCTCCCGCGCCCTCATAGGCGAAGGCACCGGCCGCAACGAGACAGACAACGGTCGAGATCCACATGGCCGAGCGGCCGAAATAGTTCACGAGCGTCCGCCAGTTGCGCCAGACGTGCAGCCCGAAGGGCACGATCAGGAACAACGACATGATCTCGTGCATTTCGCGGAAATACTGGTTGCCGACACCCAAGAATAGCGCGACGCCGGAAACAAGCGAAATCAGGAACAGCCACGTGGTCAGCGGCGTGGCGTAGCGCATCAGGACATCTTTGAAGGACATGGGAAAGGCTCGATCAAGAAAGAGAAAATTGGAAAAGCCAGCCCCCTGGCTCCTCTTCTTTCTAGCACCCTGCCTTGTCCCGATCCTCTCAAGACCATGCCGAATTGTATCAATCGGTATCGGCCGCGACCTTGCGTTTCCGACTCGCCTTGCGCGCCTTTTCTTCGGCCTTGGCGGCCTCGCTGCGCCGGGCGACACCAACGGCGGCGCGACACCAGTCGAGGAACTCGTCCGGTTCGTCGTAGAGCCGCTCCGGCGCGCGCCAATAGGGCATTTGCGCGGTGCGGCCGTCCTTGGTGGTGTATTCGAACTGCAGGCAATCCTCGGCGACGAATCGACCGCGCGTCTCGTCATCGACCTTGAAATAAAGGCTGCCGTCGATCTCCAGAGCGAACACCATGCCGTCCTGATAGATCGAAAGCCCGCCGAACATCTTGCGGAAGGTAACGCCGCCAAGCGGCTCCGTCAGTTCGCGCAGAAATTCCCGAAAGCCATCGTCCGCCATGATCGTCCCCGCCAGTTAGTAAGCAGAACATAAGGCGAACATCAAGCCCTGTCGAGTCCCATCTGCCAGAAGGCTGCCTCGAGTCGGCTCGCCTGTGCGAAGATGCCGGCGATCTGTCGGAAGCGCACGTCTCCGATCGCGCCGCCGGAAAGCGCCTCGAGATGGGCGACCGTGGATGTTGCGAGCTGCTGATAGCCATCGCTGGCATATTCAGCGGCCGCGAACGCCCCAGTCGAGCACGAAGCGCGTGTAGGCCGTGGTCGGCATGTCCTCATCGGCGGCTTCGAGATCGGCCGGCGTCAAACCCCAGCCGGCACAATATTTCACATGCAGCGCCATCTCGCCATCGAGAATCGCCCGGAGGCCATCGAGGCCGTAGCGCATTTCCTCCATCGTCCGGCCCTTGTAGGCGGCAAGCGCATAGGCGCGGGCGAACTGGATCAGGAATAGATAGTCCTGAACGAGATAGTGGCGAAACGCCACCTCCGGCAGCGTGCCGGCCGCCATCGTCTCCACGAAGGGATGTTCGACATAGGCGCGCCAGTCGTCGGCGCTGGCCTCGACGAGACGGTCGAACAAGGTCATCCGTTCTCTCCCCGTGCCCAGGCGGCCTTGGTCTCGGCCTTGAATTCTTCAAAGCGGCTGGCCTCGATGGCGTCGCGGATGCCCTGCATGAGCGACTGGTAATAGGCGACGTTGACCCAGGTGAGCAACATGGCGCCCAGCGCCTCGCCGGTCCGTACCAGATGATGGATGTAGGCGCGCGAATAGTCGCGGGCTGCCGGACACTCCGACGTGGGATCGATCGGTCGCGGATCGTCCATATGGCGCGCATTCTTGAAGTTGAGCTTGCCGAAGCGGGTATAGGCCAGGCCGTGGCGGCCGGCCCGCGTCGGCATGACGCAGTCGAACTGGTCGATGCCGCGCGCCACACTCTCGATGATGTCATCGGGCGTGCCGACACCCATCAGATAGCGCGGCTTGTCGCGCGGCAGGATCGGATCAACGACATCGATCATCTGCAGCATCACCGCCTGCGGCTCGCCGACCGCCAGACCGCCCACCGAGTAGCCCTCGAAGGGCATGAGAGACAGTTCGCGGGCACTCACCTCACGCAGCGCAGGCACGTCGCCGCCCTGTACGATGCCATAGAGCCCCTGCCCTTTCTCGGGCCCGCCCATCGCCTCGAACTGCTGGCGCGACCGCTCGGCCCAGCGCAGGCTGAGCCGCATGCCGCGCTCCACTTCCTTGGGCTCGGCCGGCAGGCGGACACACTCGTCGAGCTGCATCTGGATATCGGAGCCGAGCAGCCCCTGGATCTCGATGGACCGCTCGGGCGTCAGCTCGTGGCGGCTGCCGTCGATGTGGCTCTGGAAGGTGACGCCGCGCTCATCCATCTTCCTCAGCTGGGCGAGTGACATCACCTGGAAGCCACCGCTGTCGGTCAGGATGGTGCCGCCCCAAGTGGAGAACTTGTGCAGGCCACCAAGCGCCGCCACCCGCTCGGCGCCGGGCCGGTGCCGACCGGCATGAAAGCCGGCGTGCGAACGATGCCGTGCGGCGTGACGATCTCGCCGCGGCGCGCCCGACCGTCGGTCGCAAGGAGGCGGAAGGAAAAAGGCTGGGTCATGGGGCAGATCCTTTGGTTCCGCCCGCCAATAGCGAAAAACACTGCCGGCAACAACGGCTGTCAGCTTCGAAGCAGCCGATAGATGGCCGGAATGACCAGCACGGTAAGCAACGTCGATGAGGCAAGGCCGAACAGCAGGGAGATGGCCAGCCCCTGGAAGATCGGGTCGGTCAGAATCACCGCTGCGCCGATCATGGCAGCGAGCGCCGTCAGCAGGATCGGCTTGAAGCGGATCGATCCTGCCTCGATCAGGATGTCGGCGAGCGGCCGTCGCACCACATGAGGCAGCCCTTCCTCATCTGTCACCGTGACCTCACGCGGTGCGTGGCGGATGAAATCGACGAGCAGGATCGAATTTCGCACAATGATGCCGGCGAGCGCGATGAACCCGATCATCGACGTCGCCGTAAACGGCGCGTGGAACAGCCAGTGCCCCACGAGGATGCCGATGAAGGTGAGCGGGATCGGCGTCAGGATCACCAGCGGCAGTTTGAACGAACCGAACTGTGCCACGACCAGGATGTAGATGCCGAGAATGGCGATGGCAAAGGCGGCCCCCATGTCGCGGAAGGTCACCCAGGTCACCTCCCATTCACCATCCCAAAGCAATGTCGACCGGTTCTCGTCGGCCGGCTGGCCATGCAGGGCAACCACAGGCTTTGCAAGCCCTGTCCAGTCCTGCCGGTCGAGGGCGTCTTGCACCGCCAGCATGCCATAGAGGGGTGCCTCGAAAGTACCAGCCAGGTCGGCCGTCACCATCTCGGCGAAGCGGCCATTGTGGCGGAAGATCGGAAAGGAAGCCTTTTCCTCACTCACCCGCACCACATCGCCGAGTTCGACGACGCCACGGTCGCCCGGCAGCACATTGGCAGGGATGGGCGTGGTGAGCGCCGCTTCATCGAGCACCTTCTCACTCTTTGGCCGTTCGACGACGATGGGAATGGCTGCACGGCCGCCGCCACGATGCGAATAGCCCACCGTCGACGCTCCGCCCAGAATGGCCAGCGTATCAAACACGTCGCTCTCCTCGACGTGGAAGAAGTCGAGGTCGTCGGTGGAAATGGTCGTCCGGAGACGTCGGGCGGGCGTGCCGAAGGAGTTGTCGACATCGACGATGAACGGCACCTCGTGGAAGGCGGCTTCCACCTTTTCGGCCGTCCGACGGCGCGTGTCGGCATCGGGGCCGTAGATTTCGGCGAGCAACGTCGCCATCACCGGCGGCCCAGGTGGCGGCTCGACCACCTTGATCGACGTGCCATCCGGCACCGGTAGCACCGTGACGCGCTTGCGGAGCTCGACGGCGATCTCATGCGACGCTCTGCTGCGTTCGCCCTTGGGCCTCAGGTTGACCTGAACGTCACCGAGCTGCGGCTCGGCACGCAGATAGGAGTGACGCACGAGCCCGTTGAAATTGAAGGGCGCGGCCGAACCGGCATGGGTTTGGGCAGACACCACCTCCGGCATGCCGAGCGCCACCTTGGCCACCGCCTGCGCCACCGCGTCGGTCGCCTCCACCGAGGAGCCCTCCGGCAGGTCGATGGTAACCGCAAGTTCGGCCTTATTGTCGAAAGGCAACAGCTTCACGGTGACCTGCTTGGTATAGAACAGCGTCAGCGAGCCGAGCGTCAGCACCCCGACCGCAAGCAGGAAGGCAAGGCTCCTCCCCTTGCTTGCCAGGACTGGTCGCGCCACGGCGGCATAGGCCCGCCCCAGCGGGCCACCGGCGCTATCACCCTGATGATGATGCGCCGGGCCATTTCCCGACAGCTTCAGCATCAGCCAAGGCGTAACGACCACCGCGACGAAGAAGGAGAAGATCATCGCCGCCGAGGCATTGGCCGGAATGGGGCTCATATAAGGCCCCATCATGCCGGAGACGAACAACATCGGCAGCAGCGCCGCCACGACGGTGAGCGTCGCGACGATGGTCGGGTTGCCGACCTCGGCAACAGCGGCGATCGCCCCTTCGCGCCGGCCCTGCCCCCCACCCATCCCCCAGTGACGGGAGATATTCTCGATGACGACGATGGCGTCGTCGACCAGGATGCCGATCGAGAAGATCAGCGCGA
Organism: Pseudomonadota bacterium; assembly: GCA_018262505.1. Classification (GTDB taxonomy): domain Bacteria; phylum Pseudomonadota; class Alphaproteobacteria; order Rhizobiales; family Pleomorphomonadaceae; genus Pleomorphomonas. The sequence goes on along the minus strand of JAGSYV010000124.1, from coordinate 9,270 downwards.
ACAGCGACACACGGTTGAGTGTGTAGCCCATCACCTTGGCCGCGAACAACGTCAGCAAAATGGTAACGGGGATGACGACCGCCACGACAAGCGCCTCGCGGAAGCCGATGGCTACCCACACCAGAGCGATGATCGACAGCGTCGCAAGGCCGAGATGGAACAGCAGCTCGTTGGCCTTCTCATTGGCCGTTTCGCCATAGTCGCGTGTCACCTCGACGCTCAGACTGTCGGGAATGAGGTTGCCCTTCAGGCCCTCCACGCGGGCGAGGACGTCGTGGGCGACAGTGACCGCATTGGCGCCAGCCCGCTTGGCGACAGCCAAGGTCACCGCCGGCAGCCGCTCGATCTTGCCGTCTGCCGCCTTGCGAACCGTGGATACATAGAGATCGGCGGTGTCCTGAACGAAAGAGACGTCGGCAACGTCGCGCACGTAGACCGGGCGGCCGTCGCGCGTCGTCAGCAGGAGGTTGGCAATCTCGGTCGGCGACTGCAGCGTCTCGCCGGCGACAACCTGGATCTCCTGGCCATTGCTCCGCACCGTGCCGGCGGGAAACGATCGGTTGGCGGCGGTGACCTTGGCCGATAGCTGCTGCAGCGTGACGCCATAAAGAGCAAGCCGGGCAGGATCTGGCGCGATGCGGATGGCATCGCCCGTTTCGCCAACCAAATAGGTAAGGCCGACGTCGTCGACCTTGGCAATCTCGCTACGAAGTTCGCGAGCGACGCGGGTGAGGTCAGCAGCGGTCACCGAGGCAGCCGCTTCAGGCTTCGGTGACAGCGTCAGTGTGACGATGGCGACATCGTCAATGCCACGGCCCACAATCCTCGGCTCGGCGATGCCAACCGGAATGCGGTCGAGATTGGCGCGAATGCGGTCATGAATGCGCAACACCGCCGCATCGGCGGAGGTCCCTACCAGGAACCGGGCGGTGACCATCACCTGTTCGTCGCGCGTCTGCGAATAGACGTGCTCGACGCCGTTGATGGCCTTGACGATGGTTTCGAGCGGCTCGGTGATCAGCTTTTCGGCATCCTCGGCTTTGAGACCGGGCGCCGACACGTGAATGTCGACCATCGGCACCGAGATCTGCGGTTCCTCTTCACGCGGCAGCGTGACGAGAGCCACGAGACCAACCGCGAAGGCAGCCAGCAGGAACAGCGGCGTCAGCGCCGAGCCGATGAAAGCGCGGGCAAGTTGACCGGCAATACCGAGTTTCATGGCAACACCACCGCATCGCCGGCGGCAAGGCCGGACAGGATTTCCACGTCGGCCCCTTGTCGTTCGCCGAGCACCACCGTCCGTTCGGTCTCCCCATTACCCGAGGCAACGCGCAACGTGTCGATACCGGTCGATACCGGACCGGCTGGCAATGGCGTTTGCCGGCACCAGAACGGCCTGCCGCGTGCCGACGGGCACGCGCACCAGAAGGCGGGCGTCGACGAAATCGGTCGGCAAACCAGGTACATCGACGTCGGCGGTAACGCGCCCCTCCGCGATTTGCGGATAGATCTTCGCCAGACGCCCTTCGAGCGTGCCGCTCGCCGTTTCGACGGCAAGCGAGGCCCCCTCCTTGAGCAGCGCGGCGTGGCGCTCCGGAATGGAAAGACGTAGGAAGAAGCCGCCACCGCCCAGCGTGGCAACGGTTTCCCCAGCCATCAAGACCGACCCTTTGGTGACAGGAACAGTCAGAACCTTGCCGTCGGCCGGTGCGAGAACATCGCCTTCGGCGCCTTGCTGAATAACCACCTGCCGTTGCGCCTCGGAGGAGGCGATCTGATTGCGGAACACGTCGACCTGAGTCCGGAGTTGATCGAGGCGCTGGCTGGTCGTGACGCCTTTGTCGACCAGCGTCTGACCGCGGGTAAGTTCAGCTTCCGCGTTCCGCAACTGCGCCTCGAGCGCCTTCAACTGCGCGTCAAGAGCCGACACCTGGAAGTCGATCTTGTCGTCGCGCACGACAGCGATGCGCTGGCCGGCCTTCACCGTGTCGCCTTCGGACACGTTGAGCGACACCAGCGTACCACCGACGCGAGCCCGCGCGGCGAGGCTGTCGCGCGCCTCGACGCGGCCGTAAACCGCCTTCCATTCCGGAACGGCAACCGGCTGGATGACCAGCGTGCCCGCCGCAGCCGATGAGGCAACGCAGAGCAAAGCAAATCCGGCAAGGAAAAGGCGCATCACGACCCCCAGATCAGAAGGCGCTACCCGGCTTGACGCCGAGCTTGCGAAGAACGATCGCGGCGGGACAGAAGCCGGTGAAGGCCGACTGAATGAGGTTGAAGCCGACGAAAGCCGTCAACCACACGAAATACGGTGAGACGAAAGTGGTGAGCAGCAGCGAGACAAGCAGCACGCTACCGGCGAAAGCGAGAACGGCACGATCCAGGGTCATCGGTCATCTCCGTTTTAGATTGTATATTATAATATTCTTATATACAGAGAAGCGTGAGGAATGCAAGCGTTACCGCACCTATTCCGAGCAGCCAACGGAACGCGGCTAATACGCTCGGGATGCCTGCAAGGCTGAAACGTCCAGAAGACTCTGTCAATCAGACCTCAGGCGAGAAAATTGAAATTTGTATAGCAATCTCATCAAGATAATCGGAGCAGTCGATATCCGGCGGCGACCGGAGCACAACTGGACGCAAAGCGCTTGTGGTCGCTTTTCGGCTGACTTTGATGATAGCCTCCGCCCCGAATCTCGGAGAGAAACGCATGGTCATAGCCTTCGACATCGGCGGCACGAAAATCGCGGCGGCGCGGGTTGGCGCCGACAACACGGCCAGTGAAATCGGTCGCGTGCCAACGCCCATTCGCGACTACGACGCCTTCTGTGCCGCCATTGCCGATCTTGCCGGGCCGGGCGATGAGCCGATCGGCATTTCCATCGCCGGCGTGGTGGATCCCCGTGACGGCCGGCTCATCGTCGCCAACATTCCCTGCGCCGACGGGAAGCCGCTTGCCACCGATCTGGAATCGCGCCTCGATCGCCGGGTCCGCGTGCTCAACGACGCCAAGGCCTTCGCGCTGGCTGAAGCCACGGTTGGCCTTGGCAAAGGGCATGCTTCGGTCTTTGCGGCGATCATCGGCACCGGCGTCGGCGGCGCCTTCGTGCTGAATGGCCGGCTTGTCATGGGATCGACCGGCAGCGCCGGCGAATGGGGCCACGGTCCGGCAGCCGCCAACCGCACCGGCACCGTCCTGCCGACCGTTCGCTGTGGCTGCGGCCAGCCCGGCTGCGTCGATACGATTGGTGGCGCGCGCGGCCTTGAGCGCCTGCACCACCACCTCACGGGCATCGAGGCGGACAGCCCGGCCATCCTCGCCGCCTGGCAGTTGGGCGAGCCGGATGCGGTGCGCACCCTCGACGTTTATCTCGATGTGGTCGGTGGCGCGCTCGCCAACACGGTCAACATCCTCGATCCCGATATCGTGCCGATCGGCGGCGGCTTGGCCCGCAATCGAGCGCTCATCGCCGCCCTCGACACCGAAGTGCGAGCCCGCACGCTGGGCCGCCGCGCCACGGCGCTCTGCGTTTCCACCGAGACCGGTCCGGAAAAGGGCCTGATCGGGGCCGCGCTCCACGTATTGGAAACACCCCTGCCATGACCGTCCGGCTCGAAGTCTGCATCGACGATGTGCTCAGCCTCGATGCCTGCGCCATAGGTGGCGCCGACCGCATCGAACTCTGCTCGGCGCTCGATCTCGGCGGCCTCACCCCCTCCCCCGGCCTGATGGCCGCCGCCGCCAAATCCCCCCTGCCAGCCCGTGCCATGATCCGGCCGCGCGCCGGCGACTTCTGCTTTTCCGAGGCGGAGGTGGGCGTCATGCTCGCCGACATCGCGGCTGTCAGGGCAGCCGGCCTTGCCGGTGTCGTCCTTGGTGCGACAACAGCGATGAATGAACTGGATCGGTCGATGTTGGCGCGCCTCGTCGCGGCGGCTGGCGATCTCGGCAAGACATTGCATCGCGCAATCGATCTGCTGCCCGACCCGGTCGCCGCCGTCGATCTCGCCGTCGAGCTCGGCTTCGACTGCATCCTGACCTCCGGCGGGGCGCTCACCGCCGAAGCCGGCGCCGCCGCGATCGCCGCCATGGTGGAGCGCGCCGCCGGCCGGATCAACATCATGGCCGGCAGTGGCGTCCGCACCGAGAACGCGGCCGCCATTCGTCGCCTCACCCACGCCGACTGGCTGCACTCCTCCTGTTCCCGCGCCATCGCAAATGGAACCGAGATCCGCCGTTTCGGCTTCGGCCCCGCCGAACGGCGCCTTGCCGATCCCAACCGCATCCGGGCGCTGAAGGCGGCCGCAATTTCTGGAGAGCCCTCGTGATCCTGAGCGATAACACCAAGGGCGCCGTCCTCGCCGTGTGCGCTTTCGGCATCTTCTCGGTCGCCGACACCATCGTCAAATACGAGACCCAGTTCCTGCCCGTTTCCGCTGTTACGGCCATGGTCACCGGCGCGGCAGCGCTGTTCATCGCGCTCTATGCCGTTCTGAAAGGCCAAGGGCGCTCGCTGGTTCCGGCAACGCCGACCTTCACGCTCGGTCGGGGCGCGCTCCTCGCCAGCGAAACGGCCATCATCTACTACGCCTTCTCGGCCGTTCCGCTTGCCGACGTCTACGTCCTCACCTTCCTCACGCCAATCTTCGTGTCGGCGATCGCCATCGCCTTCCTCGGCGAACGTCCGTCACCGCTGGTGGCGATCGGAATCGTCCTGGGCTTTGTCGGGGTGCTCGTTGCCTTCCGCCCCGGCGCCATGGAGTTTGGGCTCGGCCATTTCGCCGCAGCCGGATCGGCGCTGATCTTCGCCATAACGCTGGTGATGATCCGCGTTGCGCCGCCGCGCGAGTCCAATCTCGCGCTGGTCATCAGCCCGATGGTCATTCTGGCGTTCGGCAGCGGCCTGTTGACGCTGCTGACGACGGGCTTCCCAGCCATTTCGGCCAGTGAGCTGGCGCTCATCCTTCTCGCCGGCCTCAGCCTGTTCGCCGGCAACCTCCTGATTGTCCGTGCCTATCGCGTTGGCGTGGCCTCCTTCCTCGCCCCCTTCCAGTATTGCCTGATCTTCTGGGGCGCACTGAACGGCTGGCTGGTGTTCGGTGCCTCGGTGGAGCTGTTCACCTGGATTGGCGCCGCCATCATCGTCGGCGCCGGGCTGATGGTCTTGCGGGCCGATCGGGCCGCCGCCTGAACAATGGTTCTCGCCAAAGCCGCCGCAGCGGCTTGATGCCGGTGGTTTGGCGACGTAGCCTGCCGGCAGGAGTGAACCGTAATCATAGGGCAAATGACCACTCCAGGGAGAACGCCATGGCAAATCTCGAAGGAACGGTCGCAGTGGTCACCGGTGCCGGCCGAGGCATCGGCCGGGAAATCGCCCTTCATCAGGCCCGTGGCGGCGCCAAGGTCGCGGCGCTTGCCCGCACCGCCCGCGAGATCGAGGAGACCGCCGCGCTGATCGCCTCCGAGGGTGGCACGGCCATCGCCGTTCCCGTCGACCTCGTCGACCGCGCCGCCGTCGAAACGGCCATCGCCCGTATCGGCGGCGAGCTCGGACCGATCGACACGCTCGTCAACAACCACGGCTCCTTCCGCGCCTTTGGCCCGATCTGGGACTGCGATCCCGACATCTGGTGGGGCGACATCGAGATCAACCTGCGCGGCACGTTCCACACCTGCCGCGCCGTGGCACCGGCCATGCGCACCCGTGGGCGCGGCCGCATCGTCAATCTGGTCGGCGGCGGCACCGGTACCAGCTTCCCCAACGGCTCGGGCTACGCCTCCAGCAAGGCGGCGATCATGCGGTTCACCGAGTGCTTCAACGACACGGTGAAGGATGCCGGCGTCTATGCCTTCGCCGTCGATCCGGGGCTGGTGCGCACCGCCATGACCGAGCTGCAGCTCTATTCGGACGCGGGCAAGAAGCACCTGCCCGACATCGAGCGGCTGTTCGACGAGGGCATCAACATCCCGCCGAGCCGGGCCGCCGCCCTGATCGCCGACATCGCGGCCGGTCGTTTCGATCCGCTGGCCGGTCGCATGCTGCGCGGCGTCGAGGATCGCGACGCTCTGGAAAAGGCGATGAACGACCTCGTCGCCACCGACGGCCGGGCGCTCAGGCTGACCCGCCTGGATATGTGACGAAACGGCGCGGACGACCTACCCGGCCGTCTGCGCCTCGGCTTTTGCCAATAGTGCCAGCAGGTGGGCGTGCGAGGCCTCGAAGGCCGCCTGCTCCTCATCGGTGAAGCGGCAGGCAACAACCGCTTCGCGGCCGGCGCGGCCAATGACGCACGGCACACTCATCACCACGTCGGAGACGCCGTACTCACCCTGCAGCAGCGTGCCGACCGGCAGCACCGAGCGCTCGTTGCCGGCGATCGCCCGGATGATGCGGAACACCGAGGCGGCAATGCCGTGGTTGGTGTTGCCCTTGCCGGCGAAGATGTCGAGTCCGACCTGCAACACCCGCCGCCGAACCTCGGCGCGGTCGATCGGCGGCAGTCCATTCAGTTCGCAATAGCTATCCACATCCAGTCCACAGACATTGCACAGGCTCCAGGGGATGAAGCCCGTGTCGCTGTGGTCGCCGAGCACCCAGCCGAAAATGTTCTTGGGGTCGATGGACACATGCTCGCTGACGATGCGCATGAACCGGGCCGTGTCGACGATGGTGCCGAGGCTGATCACCCGTTCCTTCGGGAAGGAAGAGTGGCGGAGCACCACCTGGACCAGAATGTCGACAGGATTGGTGACCATCAGCACGATGGCGCCGGGTGACGTTCGCTCAACCTCGGCGATGATCGATTTCATGATGGCGCTGTTGATCTGCGCCAGCGCGTCGCGCGTCTGTCCGGCCTTGATCTGGGCGCCGGCGGTGATCACCACGATGTCGCTGCCGGCGGAGTCCGCGTAATCGCCGGCGACGAGGCGGGGGTTCTGCGCGTTGATAAAGGAAGTGGTGTGCGAAAAATCCCAGATCTCCGCCTGCGCCTTGGCGGCGGCTTGATCGACGACCACGATTTCCGAGGCGACACCGCTATTGAGAAGATGGCCGACCACTTCCGTGCCGACCGCCCCCATGCCGATGACCGTGATTTTCATCCCCGCCCCCTGACGCATGATCGATGGGGGAATCTAGATCACTTCGCGTCAAAAGAGGCAATTGCCGGGTGGGCCGCTCCCCCGCGATCCCTATGACTTTTTTATATCTTTGCCTCCCGCTCCATCTCGACCCCCTATGCGGTTCGGCTCTATCTTAAGTGCAGAATTCGTGAACCTCCCGCCGGCCATCGCGGCACGGCGGCAGGTGAATTCGCGCGCGGTGAAGCCTTCGAGAAAGTGAAGGCGAACCGCCGCCTTGGATCGACTTGGGAGTCGCACAAATGGATATCGTCCTGTCCCTTTCAGGCATCGCCTTTTTTGTTCTGATGCTCGGCTACGTCAGGGCCTGCGAACGACTTTGAGCTTTGGAGTGCCAATTATGCTGTTCGAATACATTTTGGGCGGAGCCACAGCGGCATTCCTCTCAGCCTATCTCATTTACGCCCTCGTCCGCCCCGAACGCTTCTGAAGCACCGGCCAGGAAAATTCCCATGACCATCAATGGATGGATACAGATCCTCGTTTTCTGCGGGGTCCTCATTGCTCTCATCAGGCCGCTCGGCGGCTACATGACGGCGGTGTTCAACGGCGAGCGGACGCCACTTTCGCTGGTTCTCGGCCCGGTCGAGCGCGGTCTCTACCGCCTCGCCGGCACCAGCGAGCGGGAGGAACAGCATTGGACCGCCTATGCGGTATCCATGCTGCTGTTCAACCTCCTCGGCTTCCTGCTGCTCTATCTGGTGCTGCGCCTGCAGGGATGGCTGCCGCTCAATCCCACCGGCATGGCCAACGTGCCGCCAGAGCTTTCCTTCAACACCGCCGCCAGCTTCGTGACCAACACCAACTGGCAGAACTACGGCGGCGAAAGCACCATGTCGTATCTGACCCAGATGCTGGGGCTGACGGTGCAGAACTTCCTGTCGGCGGCCACCGGCATCGCGCTGGCCATGGCGCTGATCCGCGGTTTTGCCCGGAAATCGGCCCGCACCGTGGGCAATTTCTGGGTCGATATGACGCGTGGCACGCTCTATCTGCTGCTGCCGATCTCGATCGTCATGACGCTGGTCTTCGTCTGGCTCGGCATACCGCAGACGCTCGGCGCCTCCATCGATGCGACGACGCTGGAAGGTGCCAAGCAGACCATCGCGGTTGGCCCGGTTGCGTCCCAGATCGCCATCAAGATGCTTGGCACCAATGGTGGCGGCTTCTTCAACGCCAATGCCGCCCATCCCTTCGAGAACCCCGACGCCTTCTCGAACTTCATTCAGATGATTTCGATCTTCGCCATCGGCGCGGCGCTCACCAACGTCTTCGGCCGCATGGTCGGCAACGAGAAGCAGGGCTGGGCGATCTTCGCCGCCATGGGCACGCTGTTCCTCGTCGGCGTTGCCGTCTGCTACTGGGCCGAGGCGGCCGGAAATCCGCTGCTTCATGCCCTCGGCATCGACGGCGGCAACATGGAAGGCAAGGAAACGCGCTTCGGCACGGCGTTGTCGGCCCTGTTCGCCGTCATTACCACCGCCGCCTCCTGCGGCGCGGTCAACGCCATGCACGACAGCTTCACGGCGCTCGGCGGCATGATCCCGATGATCAACATGATGCTCGGCGAGATCATCGTCGGCGGCGTCGGTGCCGGCTTCTACGGCATCCTGATGTTCATCGTCATCGCCATCTTCGTTGCCGGCCTGATGGTCGGTCGCACGCCGGAATATCTCGGCAAGAAGATCGAGGCCAAGGAAGTGAAGATGGCCATGCTGGCCGTCCTCTGCCTGCCGCTCGCCATGCTCGGTTTCGCCGCCGTGGCGGTGGTGCTGCCGACTGGCGTCGCCTCGGTCGCCAACGCTGGACCCCACGGCTTCTCGGAGATTCTCTATGCCTATACCTCGGCGGCTGCCAACAACGGTTCGGCCTTCGGCGGCCTCACCGGCAACACGTCCTGGTACAACATCACCCTCGGCATTGGCATGCTGATGGGCCGCTTCCTGGTGATCATTCCGGCACTGGCCATTGCCGGTTCCATCGCCGCCAAGAAGACCGTTCCCGAGTCTGCCGGCACCTTCCCTACCGACGGCACGTTGTTCGTTGGCCTGTTGGTCGGCGTCATTGTCATCGTCGGCGGCCTCACCTTCTTCCCCGCGCTGGCGCTCGGACCGGTGGTCGAA
>JAGSYV010000226.1 GCA_018262505.1 Pseudomonadota bacterium | reverse complement strand
GTCGCGCAACCGCTCCTGGAACACCACCTGCAGCTCGGAGAATCCCTTATATCCCATAGCCTTGGCGAATCGAACCAGGGTCGACGGCTGAACCTTGGCAGCGGAGGCGATGCTCGCCACGGTGCCGAAGGCGATCTCGTCCGGAGACTCGACCGCATAGGCCGCCACCTGTGCCAGTCGACGCGGCAGCTTGTCTCGACGCTCGATGATGACGTCGCGCAGGGCACGGAATTCCTGCGGCGGCGTGCCCGCGCTTTCGGTTTCTTCGAAGTCCATCGGCTCGCTCTCGTCAGTCATCCCCGGCCTCGCTCAAAATCGAATTGGATGTTTCAACCCTATTCCACCGTTCCGAGCCATACTAACCCGACCCGTCCGGTTTGGCACCGGCAAAGAAATTGCCAATGTTTCAAGGACCTACGCCATACCGACATTCGTACGCGCAGGCCAGACGACAGAACCGCTTCAGGAGCCCTCTGCTGGATGAGTCGCCTAATTCTTTGAAATTATGAGATAAAATTCAGGCCCAATCGAAGGAAAGCCGCTTGCCCGACATCCACCCAGGCCGGAACCTTCGACCAAATGGTAATGATCATGTCAGTGGTAGCATCCCTATCCGAACAGGAAGGCCTTGACGGGGCCACAATATGGAACTTAAATTCCATCTTGAAAAAAGACTGTTCCATATCATCCAGCTGACCCGTCACCGATACGGGGAGCGTGAACGGGAACAGACTTGCGACGGTCAGTCCCGAAAGAGGTTGTGAATCGTTTTCCACATTTTGGCGCGGCGACGGTCTGAAGCATTTGGCCGGCGGGGGAGATCCGCGATACCCCCGCGGAAGACAATCGAGGGAGAAAGCTCAATCATGACACTAAGATTCGGATTGCTGGGCGCCGGACGCATCGGCAAGGTGCACGCTGGTGCCGTCGCCGCCACCCCGGGAGCCAAGCTGGTAGCCGTCGCCGACGCGCTGCCGGAAGCGGCCGCCTTCATCTCGAAATCATCGGGCGCCGAAGTGCGCACGATCGATGAGATCATGAATGCCAAGGACATCGACGCCGTCCTGATCACCACGCCGACCGACATGCACTCCGACATGATCGAACAGGCGGCACGCGCCAAGAAGGCCATCTTCTGCGAAAAGCCGATCGATCTCGACCTGGATCGGGTCCGCCGGTGTCTCGATACCGTCGCCAAGGAGAAGGCGGCGCTGATGATCGGCTTCAATCGCCGCTTCGACCCCAACTTCATGGAAGTGCGCGCGCGCACGCCGGCCACATCGGCGCGGTGGAAATGGTCTCCATCACCTCGCGCGATCCGTCTCCGCCGCCGGCCACCTACGTGGCGCGTTCGGGCGGCATGTTCCGCGACATGACCATCCACGACTTCGACATGGCTGCCTTCCTGCTCGGCGAGGATCCGGTCAAGGTGTTCGCCGTCGGTTCGAGCCTGGTCGATCCGGAAATCGGCAAGGCCGGCGATATCGACAGCGGCTCGGTGATCCTCACCACCAAGTCCGGCAAGATCGCCCAGATCTCCAACTCGCGGCGCGCCACCTACGGCTACGACCAGCGCATCGAGGTGCATGGCTCGAAGGGCATGGTGCATGCCGAGAACCTGCGCGCCACCACGGTCGAGGTGGCGGATGCCGAGGGCTATCGCCGCGAACCGCTGCTCAACTTCTTCATGACGCGCTACACGCAGGCCTATGCCAACGAGATCGCCACCTTCATCAAGGCGCTCGAGACCGGCAAGCCGATGAAGCCGTCGGGTGAAGACGGCCTCAAGGCGCTCGCCATGGCGGATGCCGCCGTGAAGTCGCTGAAGGAAGGCCGGCAGGTCGAAATCGCCTACTGAAAGAGGCCGACGGCCGGCGGAACCCCGCCGGCCGTCTATCTCGATGCCGTGCCGCAAGAGTGATCCCATGCCCAGTCTTCCAGACCAGCCGGGCAACCTCCTGCCCGACCGGGCGACGCTCACAGGCTACCAGCCCTTGAAAGAGGAAATCGTTCGGCGGCAGAAGGCTCTGCCCAAACGACTCCTCCAGATCGCCGCCTTCGCTCTCGACAAGCCTGACGAGATCGCCTTCGGGACGGTTTCTTCCATTGCAAAGAACGTCGGCGTTCCTCCGTCGGCGATCATTCGCTTTGCCCAGCATTTCGGCTTTGACGGCTTCGTCGAAATGCAACGCCTGTTCCGCGATCGGATGCGCGAGCGCAGCTCCGAATATGGCGAGCGCCTCCACTCGCTGACTCGCGGCGTCGACCCAGACGACGGCGTTGGCAAGACGCTCGAGGGCTTCCTCGCGGCGGGGCGCCAGTCGATGGAGAGCGCGCTCCATTCGGTCAGTCCCGAGATGTTTTCGGCCGCGGCATCCGTTCTCGCCGAGGCGGAAACCATCTACCTTTTGGCGCGTCGACGATCATTTCCCATCGCCAGCTACATGGCCTATTCTTTTGGAAAGCTAGGATTGCGCTGCGAACTCATGGGCTCACCGATGGGGATTGATGGCGACCTGCTGCAATTCGCCGGCCCCAGGGACGCGGCTTTCGCCATCAGCTTTTCGCCCTACGCTTCGGAAACCATCACCCAGGCCAGGGACCTCCGGGAGAGAGGGGTGCCGCTAGTATCGCTGACGGATTCGCCATTCTCTCCCATCGCCGCGATTTCGAACGTTTGGTTCGAAGTTGTCGAAGCGGATTATGGTGGCTTTCGCCCACTCTCCGCCTCGATGGTGCTGGCCCTGGCCCTGAGCGTGGCAGTTGCCGAGAGAAAACAGTGGAATTGACGGCCCCGGTGAGGCGTCGGATCATTCCATGCCCTCGTTCCGGGATACTACGATGGTCGTAGAACAATAATTTCATCGACCTTTTCGATCGGAACGTATATTCTTATTGCCAAAGCGCGACACAGCGTAACGACGGAAAGCCCTGCGAGGAAAGAATGACAGACACCCCCAGCGCGGCCAAGACACTCGACCTCATTGCCATCGGCCGAGCCTCGGTCGATCTTTACGGCCAGCAGATCGGTACCCGCCTCGAAGATATCGGCAGCTTCGCGAAGTCGGTCGGTGGCTGTCCGGCCAACATTTCCGTCGGAACCGCCCGGCTTGGTCTCAAATCGGCGCTGATCACGCGTGTCGGCAACGAGCAAATGGGGCGCTTCATCCTGGAGCAGCTCGCCCGCGAGACGGTGGAGACCTCTGGTATTACCGTCGATCACGATCGGCTGACGGCCCTGGTGCTGCTGGCGGTGGAAGATGAAGGCGTGTCGCCAATGATCTTCTATCGCTCCGACTGCGCCGACATGGCGCTTTCGGAGGGGGATGTCGACGAGGCGTTGATCGCCAAGAGCCGCTCGATCGTCGTCACCGGCACACACTTCTCCCGCCCGCATTCCGAAGCGGCCCAGCGTAAGGCGATTGCCCTTGCCAAGAAGCATGGCGCCAAGGTGGTGATCGATATCGACTACCGGCCGAACCTCTGGGGCCTTGCCGGCCATGATGCCGGCTTCGAACGCTACGTCAAATCCGATCGCGTCTCGGGTCTCCTGCGCACCGTGCTCGCCGATTGCGACCTGATCGTCGGCACCGAAGAAGAAATCATGATCGCCACCGGCGCTGACAGTGTGCTGGCGTCGCTGAAACTGATCCGGTCGATCAATGCCACTGCCACCATCGTGCTGAAGCGCGGCGCCATGGGTTGCATCGTCTATGACGGCCCGATCTCCGACGACCTCGAGGCCGGTATCGTCGGCAAGGGGTTCCCGATCGAGGTGTTCAACGTGCTCGGCGCCGGCGACGCCTTCATGTCGGGCTTCCTGAGGGGCTGGCTGAAGGGCGAACCGCTTGCCACCTGCGCCACTTGGGCAAATGCCTGCGGTGCCTTTGCGGTATCTCGCCTGCTCTGCTCGCCGGAATATCCGACGTGGGAAGAACTCAGCCACTTCCTCAGCCATGGCAGCAGCGAGCGGGCGCTCCGCAAGGACCCGACTCTCAACCATATTCACTGGGCGACAACACGGCGTGGCAGCTATCCGACACTGATGGCACTTGCCATCGACCACCGCAGCCAAGTCGAAGACCTTGCTCAGGACGCAGCGACGCTGAAGCGCGTCCCCGACTTCAAGGTGCTGGCCGTCAAGGCGGCGCAGCGCGTGGCGGCGGGACGTCCCGGCTTCGGCATGCTGCTTGACGACAAGTATGGTCACAAGGCGCTGTTCGCCGCCGGTGCCGGCAAGGGCCTCTGGGTGGCCAAGCCGATCGAGCTGCCCGGATCGCGCCCCCTCAAGTTCGAATTCAGCCAGGATATCGGCAGCCGGCTGATCGAATGGCCGCTCGAGCACTGCATCAAGGTGCTCTGCTTCTATCATCCGGACGATCCGGCCGAACTCAAGGCCGAACAGACTGCCAAGCTCACCACCGCCTACGAGGCGGCGCGCAAGGTGGGCCGGGAGATCCTGATCGAGATCATCGCCTCCAAGGCCGGTCCGCTCAGCAACGACACGGCGGCAAGGGCGCTAACGGAACTCTATGCCGCCGGCCTCAAGCCGGACTGGTGGAAGCTGGAGCCTCAGGCTTCAGAAGTGGCCTGGCAGGCGATCGACGGCGTGATCAAGCGCAACGACCCCTATTGCCGTGGCGTGGTATTGTTGGGGCTAGAGGCGCCGATCGAGACGCTGAAACAGGGCTTTGCCGCTGCCAGAACGGCGCCATGCGTCAAGGGCTTCGCCGTTGGCCGCACCATCTTCGCGGACGCCGCCAAGCGCTGGCTGGCCAATGAGATCGACGACGAGGCGGCCATTGCCGACATGGCGCAGAAGTTCGGTACGCTTGTTGAGATCTGGTTGTCGCTCGGCGCCTCAAAGGCGGCCTGATCGGCACAGCAATGACGAAGACAAGCGAGAAGGGGCTGCCGCAACGACGACGGCGCCCGTTTCGGGAGGAAGACATGGCAGGTAAGACAGTGCGGCTGACCGTGGCGCAGGCGACGGTGCGTTTCCTGGTCAATCAGAAGACCATCATCGGCGGAGAGAAGTTGCCGATCTTTGCCGGTTGCTGGGCGATCTTCGGTCACGGCAACGTGGCCGGTCTCGGCGAGGCGCTCTATCAGGTCCGCGATACGTTTCCGACGCTGCGCGCCCATAAC
>JAGSYV010000123.1 GCA_018262505.1 Pseudomonadota bacterium | reverse complement strand
GACCTCGGCTCGACCATGGTCTACGTGACGCACGACCAGATCGAGGCGATGACGCTGGCCGACAAGATCGTCGTGCTGGAGGCCGGCAACGTCCGGCAGGTCGGCGCACCGCTCGAACTCTACCATCGCCCTCAGAACCTGTTCGTTGCCGGCTTCATCGGTTCGCCAAAGATGAACTTCCTGAAGGTGAAGGCGAGCACCGCCGACGCCGAGGGCATCACGGTCGCCGGTGACGGCGTGCCGACCCTCAAGGTGGCGGTGGACTCGACCGGCGCGGCAGCCGGTGACGACGTGACGTTGGGCATCCGTCCCGAGCACATCAAGCTCGGCACCGAGGGCGGCCTGCCGGTTACGGTTACCTTCGTAGAGCGCCTGGGTCATCAGACCATCGTGCAGGCCCATCGCGGCAGCGAGGAAACGCCGCTGCTCGCCGTGCTGGATGGCGACGTGCCGGTGAAGGCTGGCGAACTGCGTCAGTTCGTCTTCTCGGGCGGCGACTGCCACCTGTTCAATGCCGAAGGCAACGCCTACGTCCGCCGTTTCGTACCGGAGTAAGCCAAGGCCGGTGCCGTTGGCGGCACTAGTTCTGTCACTTCCGGGCCAGCCCGGAAGTGACTTCATTTCTTCCTGCCAAGCATCGGGCGGTCGGACCGAACTGGCCTGACCGCACATAAAGGCTCCGCCAAAGCAAGCCGGAGTGCCCGCGTCGCCGCCTGATCGATCAGGTTGGCGGGCGACCGCTCCTCGGGGATAGCACCGTGAAGAACCAAGTCCAGCTCATCACCTATGTCGACCGGCTCACGGCCGGCGGTTTCTCCGATCTCAAGGCGCTGGTCGACGGCCCGCTCAAAGGCGTCATCGGTGGTGTCCACCCCCTGCCCTTCTTCGATCCGATCGACGGCGCCGATGCCGGCTTCGACCCGAGCGACCATACGGCGGTCGACCCGCGCCTCGGCGACTGGAACGACGTTCGGGCGCTGTCGGCATCGGTCGACATCATGGCCGACATGATCGTCAACCACGTCTCGGCTGACTCGCCGGCCTTCAAGGACTTTCTCGAGAAGGGCGACGCCTCCGAGTTCGCCGACATGTTCCTCACCTTCAGCAAAGTGTTCCCGAACGGCGCTTCCGAGCAGGACCTGCTCGCCATCTATCGCCCCCGCCCCGGCTTCCCCTTCAACAAGGTGAGCTTTGCCGACGGCTCGAAGCGTCTCATCTGGACAACCTTCACGCCGAAGCAGATCGATATCGATGTCTTCTCACAACACGGCGCGGCCTATCTCGATGCCATCCTCGCCCGTTTCAAGGAGGGCGGCGTCACCGCCATCCGCCTCGACGCGGCCGGTTATGCCGTCAAGAAGCCGGGAACAAGTTCGTTCATGATCCCCGAGACCTATGCCTTCCTTGGCGAACTGACCGAGAAGGCGCGCGGCCTCGGCATGGAGGTCCTGGTCGAGATCCATAGCTACTACCGCGATCAGATCGAGATCGCCAAGAAGGTCGACCGCGTCTACGACTTCGCGCTGCCGCCGCTGGTATTGCATTCGCTGTTCACCGGCGAGGCGGGACCACTCGCCGAATGGCTGAAAATCAGCCCGCGCAACGCCATCACCGTGCTCGACACCCATGATGGCATCGGCGTCATCGACGTCGGCGCCGCAACCGACGGCAGGCCGGGCCTGCTCGCCCCCGCCGCGCTCGATACGCTGGTTGAGACCATGCACGATCGCTCAGGCGGCGAAAGCCGGCAGGCAACGGGCGCCGCTGCTTCGAACCTCGACCTTTATCAGGTCAACTGCACCTATTATGACGCGCTCGGCAAACGCGACGGCGAATACCTGATCGCTCGCGCCCTGCAGTTCTTCTCGCCCGGCATTCCGCAGATCTACTATATCGGCCTTCTGGGCGGCGTGAACGACATGGACCTCCTCAACCGCACCAAGGTCGGTCGCGACATCAACCGTCACTACTATACGCCGGCGGAAGTGAAGGCGGCGCTTGACACAGCCGTGGTCAGGAAACTCTTCAAGCTGGCCCGCTTCCGCAACACCCATCCCGCCTTCGACGGCGATTTTACGGTCGAGCAACCATCGGCGAGCCGGCTGGTGTTGAGCTGGACGAAGGGCGATGAACACACGGCGCTCGACGTCGACTTCATGGCAATGACCGCGTCGATCTCCCACAAGGGCGTTGGCGGCGACGGACAGTTCATCGTCGGCTGAATGCGGCCAACGGCGTGCAACGAGGCGCTTGATTTTGCACGACAGAAATGGTCCGCCGAGCGGACCATTTTCTGGCAAGCGGCCTGACCGGCGGACAGCATCCAGCATCGGGCTTGGCCTCAGGCCTCGCTACCGCCCTCAGTTCCGACGGACAACCATCTCCTACGGTTGCGCCAGGCACTAGGCGAGCAGCCGTGATACTGGCGGAAAACCTGTGAGAAGTAGCTGTGATTGGCGAACCCGCAGAGCCAAGCAACTTCCTTGCCGCTCAAATCCCCCTCAGAGAGCAGTTGCGTTGCTCTCTTCATGCGCTGACGGTTGATATATCCGGCTAGTCGCTCGCCCGTCGCGGAAATGAAGGCTCGCGACAGATAGTCTGGCGAGCACCCCGCCTGATCTGCCAGCCGAGCAACGCTCAGCTCACAATCTCCCAACTGATTCTGAACCCAGGCACGAACCATCGACACCAATGGCAGTTCCGTGTGGCCACCTGCTTTTCGTCGGTCCAGCAGGCGGATTACACCCACGCAAACCGCACCAAGCAGAGCGCTAGTCTGCGTCCGGGCAAGAGAGCGCTCCTCCGCGCCTGAGGCCGTCTGTGCCTCCAGCCCAATCTTGGCTGCGTCGGCCAACCAGTCATGGAGCGACCGCACGGAGGGGTCGTCCAAGGCTTCGAGATACTCGCACTCCGGTCGGCGCAGGCCCTGACCAGAGTCATCGGCCGCCGCTTCATGCGACAAGTGGCAAGTGAGCTCGGTGTCGTTGGGGTAGACAACGATGTTGGCAAATGGATGGGTCGCATCGTCGGCACGGATGGTTTCAAAGTGCAATACGCGTGGCGGAACGAGCAGGACTTGGCCAGGCAAAAGAGTGAGTTCCTCACAGGGAAAGGCGAAATGCGCAATACCATCCAACTGAAGAAATAGTTCGGGAGCCAAGTGAAAATGCCCCGGTCCGTCTTGGATCGACTCCGAATGCCGTTTGGGAATCTTCACCTCTATGGTGCCGGCGAGCAAAGCGGCGCTGTAGCGATACAAAAACGTCCGCATGCGCTCAGACAGACCTACCCAAAAATCGCCATTTGGCGCCAGTTGTTCCTTTGGAATAAACTGGATTGCGCGGCGGTCGAAGGTCTTCCCCATCCTATCCGCTCTCATGGCTTCGGGGCTCCCTTTCCAGGCAGTTCGCTTCTGATAATGAAAAGCGAAGACGTCGGCAGGAATCAAGAGGGGTGAGTGCTCCGAACGTCCGATTTTTCGTAATGAAATCGGCTTTTTGATAGCGATATCGCTTCAAGCTGGAATTGGCTAGGCGTTAAATTACGCGCCATACAGCGTCCCAAATTCACAAGAAAAACTATCCGACGCAGCGTAGCATCCAATACTCTTGGTGGCGAAATGGGTTTTGATTGGCGAAGAGATATTGTTGTTTATCAGATATACCCCAGGAGTTTCTTGGATTCGAATGGTGACGGTATTGGAGACCTGAACGGCATCACATCGAAAATTGGATATTTAAAAGAACTTGGCGTTGACGTGGTCTGGCTTTCCCCGATCTACCGCTCGCCAAATGATGACAACGGCTATGATATCAGCGGTTATCGCGAGATCATGGGCGATTTCGGTACGATGGAGGATTTCGACCGAATGCTCGATGCCCTGCATGCTCAGGGCATCAAACTTGTCATGGATCTGGTGGTGAATCATACATCCGATGAGCACGACTGGTTCAAGGAAGCCTGCCAATCCAAGAATAATCCCTACCGCGACTACTATATCTGGAGCCGTCCCGGTGAAGACGGCGGCCCACCGAACAACTGGGAGGCGGCGTTCTCCGGATCGGCATGGGAATATCACCAGCCGACCGGTGAATATTATCTCCACATGTTCTCCAAGAAGCAGCCTGACCTGAACTGGGAGAATCCCAAAGTAAGGGCCGAGGTCTATGACCTCATGCGCTTCTGGCTCGACAAGGGCGTGGATGGCTTCCGTATGGATGTGATCACTCTGATCTCCAAACCGTTCACCCCGGACGGCCGTCTACCCAGTGCTGCCATCGTTCGGGATGGTTTCCTGCAACCGGGGTTCTCGATGGTGGCCAATGGCCCCCGACTGTTCGAGTTTCTGCGCGAAATGAACCGCGAGGTTCTGTCGCGATACGCCGGATTGATCACGGTCGGCGAGGCGCCGATTGCCACAACGCAACAAGGAAATGAGCTAACCGACATCGAAACCGGCGTTCTCGATATGATTTTCCATTTCGAGCATATGGAGGCTGACTATGCCAAGGGCATCGATGGCGGGAAATGGGTGCCGGCGTCGCTGGATCTCATCGAATTCAAGGACATCATAACGCGCTGGCAGGTTGAACTGCACGGACGCGGCTGGAACTCGCTCTATCTATGCAATCACGACCAGCCGCGCCCGGTGTCACGGTTCGGCGATGAAGGTCTTTATCGCGTTGAATCCGCCAAGATGCTGGCGACATTCCTGCATGGCCTTCAGGGTACGCCGTATATCTATCAGGGCGAGGAAATCGGCATGACCAACATGCCCTTCTCCAGCATCGAACAGTGTCGCGATATCGAGTCGATCAACATGTATCGGGTCGCGACAACGGTGCAGGGAAAGCCTCCCGAGCAAGTTCTGGCCGCCATCCGCGCCAAAGGCCGAGACAACGCGCGTACGCCAATGCAGTGGTCGGCAGCACCGCATGCCGGGTTCACCACCGGAGTCCCGTGGATCGAAGCGAACCCAAACAGCAAAGAGGTCAACGTAGACGCCGCTCTCGCCGACCCGAATTCCATTTTCCACTTTTACAGACAACTGATTGCCCTCAGGAAGTCTAACCGCATCCTCGTCGATGGCGAATATTCTCTTCTTCTTCGGGAACATCGCGAGATTTACGCCTATATGCGGACACTAGGGGCGGACCGCTGGCTGATTGTCTGCAATTTTGGCGCGGGATCGCCTGAATTTTCCTTGCCAAACAGCGAACATTTCACCTCAGCGCGGTTGGTTATTGCCAATTATCCGCTATCGCCAACGCATGAAGCGAGAAGCTTCACATTGCGCCCATACGAGGCGCGCATTTACCAGCTTCTTTGAGAAGACGATAACTGGAGGAGGTAAACGTTATGAAAATCAAAGCGTTGGCTACCGCAGCCCTTTTCGCCTTATTGGCCGGTACGAGCAGCGAGGCGGCAACCATCAAGCTGGAATGCTTCGCCTCGAGCGGGGGAAAGGCATTTTGCAATTACGTCAAGGAGCGCTTCGAGCGGGAAACAGGGAACACCTTGGAGACGGTTGAGTTTCCAACGAGTTCCGACGAGCGGCTTTCCCTGTTCCAGCAAATATTCGCCTCGAAGGACGGCTCCGTTGTCGATGTCTTCAACATCGACATCGTGTGGTTGGGCTTGCTAGACAAGCACTTGGCGGATTTGACGGACAACTTCAAGGATCTTGAACCGAAGATCTTTCCGGCAGCGTGGCAGAACAATGTCGTCAATGGCCGGCTGAAGGGTATCCCCGAGTTGGTGGATGCCGGGGTCATGTATTACCGAACGGATCTTCTTGAAAAATATGGTGAGAAGCCGCCAGCCACCTGGGGGGACATGGCGAGAATTGCAAAGCGCATCCAGGATTCGGAGCGAGCCGCCGGCAACACGAAAATCAATGGCCTTGTGTTCCAGGGAAAAGCCTACGAGGGGCTGACCTGCGACGCTCTGGAATGGGTGGCCGCCTACAATGGCGGAACCTTTGTCGATGCCGATGGCAAGATTACCGTCAACAATCCGAAGGCGGCCAAGGCGCTCGACGTCGCCGCTTCATGGGTCGGCACGATCTCTCCTCAAGGCGTGCTCGGCTACACCGAGGAAGAAGCGCGCGCCGTTTTCCAAAACGGCGACGCGGTCTTCATGCGGAACTGGCCCTACGCCTATTTGTTGACGCAGGACGATACCAGCCCGGTCAAAGGCAAAGTCGGAATCATGCCGCTGCCCAAGGGGGGAGAAGACGGCCAGAACGCCGCCACGCTCGGCGGATGGCAATGGGGCGTCAGCAATTACTCGCAGAACAAGAACGAGGCCTTCAAACTCGTGCGCATTCTGGTCAGCGAGGAGGCGCAGAAAAAGGCTTTCATGCTGATGGGGCAGAGCCCGACCCTGATGTCGCTCTACAGCGACCCTGAAATCCTCGCCAAGTCGCCCACGCTGACGCAGATGAAGACCGTCTTCGACTCGGCAATCGCCCGTCCATCGACGCCGACCAAAAGGCAATTCCCAGCGGTATCCAAGGCAATCTTCAACGCCGCCTACGATGTCCTGTCAAAGCGAACTGACGGAACCCAGGCCGTTGCCGATCTCGAAGGCAAATTGAAGCGCCTTAAGGGCGCCGAGTGGAAATAAGCCCCGCCTGGGCGTGCAATCCTCTGAGGAAAGCACGCCCAGCGCCAACCGCCCAATTCATCACCCTTCGACAGACCAGTTGGTTCGGTGACGGAGAACACGAGCAAGCTGGCGAAGGAAGATGCGAGTCTCGACAAAAACCCCGCCTCGACCAGACGGTTCACCGCAAGTTGGAGGAGCGATGCCACGCAATGCGAAGACGATCTTCAATAGAAGAGCTAAGGAAGCCTGGTTCCTCACGATGCCGGCGCTTCTTATGCTGTTCGGCGTCGCTGGATGGCCTCTTTTCCGGACTTTTTTCTACAGCTTCACCGACGCTGCGCTTGACACTCCGGATGAATATTCTCTGGTCGGACTGACCAACTATTTGGGTTGGGTCGATGGTGAAGCCATTGGCGTTCTTGCCGATCCTCTCTGGTGGCGGTCGGTCGTCAATACGCTTTCGTTCGCCGCCGTGTCCGTCACCTGCGAACTGATCCTCGGCATGGCGGTCGCCCTGCTGATGCACCAGAGCCTGCGAGGCCGGGGGCTGATCCGCACGGCGGTGTTGATACCCTGGGCTATCCCCACGATCGTCAGCGCCAAAATGTGGGGCTGGATGTTCCACGACCAGTATGGGGTCGTGAACGACATTCTGTCTCGTCTCGGACTCATCGACCATCCGGTCGCCTGGATCGCCGAGCCATTCCTGTCCATGTGCGCCGTGGTGATCGCGGACGTCTGGAAGACGACACCCTTCATGGCCCTATTGCTGCTGGCAGCTCTTCAGACGATCCCGACCAGCCTTTACGAAGCGGCGCGTGTCGATGGGGCATCGGCATGGACGCGCTTCTGGCACATCACCATACCGCTCATTCGTCCTGCGATGATCGTCGCACTGATCTTCAGGGCCATGGATGCGTTACGGGTCTTCGATTTGATCTATGTGCTCACGTCGAACAGCGAGGCGACGATTTCGGTGTCGGGCTACGCCCGTGACCAACTGGTCGGCTATCAGAAAATGGGGACTGGATCGGCCGCCTCGGTCCTGGTCTTCCTGATGGTGACGATGGTTGCAGCCTGCTTCCTGTATTTCAATCGCATCGCCGCCGGCAGCGGGGAGAAATAAAGATGGCAATAACGCCGCGAGCCGAGAAAATAGCCCTTCGAACAGCCCTTTACATAGGGGCGGCACTGACAGGTGTGGTCTGTGTCTTTCCCTTTTATAATGCGGTTCTGACGTCCCTGCGCACGGGACAGGATCTCTTCCTGCCCAGATACCTGCCCACGGCGTTCAGTCTTGACAACTATGTTTATGCGCTGGGCGAAGCCGGGATCGGCCGCAGCCTGCTCAACTCCGTCATCGTCGCTGTGTTGACGGTCGGACTATGCTTGGTGGTTTCGATCACGGCATCCTTCGCCCTTGCGCGCATCCGCTTCGCGGGAAGCAAGACGATTCTGTTCGTGGTTCTGTGCGTCTCGATGTTTCCGCAGGTCGCGGTCTTGTCCGGAATGTTTGAGCTGATCCGCTTTCTCGGGCTGTACGACCATCTGGGTGCGCTGGTCGTTTCCTACGCCACGTTCTCACTGCCGTTCACGATCTGGGTGCTGACGACCTTCATGCGGACAATTCCCACGGAGATCGAGGAGGCGGCGATTGTGGATGGCGCCTCGATCGCCGTGATCATCCGCAGTGTGTTTCTGCCCATCCTCGGTCCGTCGCTGGTGACGACGGGTCTGCTGGCCTTCATCGGCGCCTGGAACGAATTCATGTTCGCGCTGACTTTCGTCATTTCGCCCAGCAACCGCACCGTTCCCGTCGGCATTGCCTTTCTGCAGGGAGCCTCACAATACGAGTTGCCCTGGGGATCTTTCATGGCGGCCTCCGTCGCCGCCACCATACCCATCGTGGTCCTAGTCCTGATCTTCCAGAAGCGGATCGTCAGCGGGCTCACGCAGGGCGCAGTCAAGGAATAGCGCCAAACGCCGGGGCTGCCCTCAACCAGCCGCCCCAGGTTCGGCGTGGCCGCCTCTTCATCGGTTTACCCGTCTTTTAAATGCTCGTCTTCCACGGCCGCTATCAGCGATTCCACATGCCGGAAGAGTTCCGAATTGCGAAGGTGAAAAAAGTGCTTGCCATTTCGCGTGACCAGTTTCCCGAGAACTTCCACTGGGGCGTTGCTACATCAGCTTTCCAGATCGAAGGCGCGGTGTCAGAAGATGGCCGTAAGCCGTCTATCTGGGACACCTTCAGCGAACAGACAGGAAATATTCTCAACAATGATACGGCCCGCACAGCTTGCGATCACTACAATCGCTGGCCGGAAGACCTGGATCTGGTCGAGAAAATGGGCTTCAATTCCTATCGCTTCTCAGTGTCATGGCCGCGCGTGCTGCCGGACGGGCGAGGCCAGATCAATGCCAAGGGCCTCGACTTTTACGATAGACTTGTCGATGGGATCCTTGAGCGTGGACTTGATCCGTGGCTAACGCTGTTTCATTGGGATCTTCCCCAGGCGCTTCAGGAAGCGGGCGGCTGGCCCAGCCGCGATGTGGCGAGCGCCTTTGTCGATTACGCCCACGTCGTCAGTGCTCGCCTAGGAGACAGGGTCAAGCGTTGGGCGACGCATAACGAACCCTGGTGCAGCGCCATCATTGGCTACTTCAATGGCGATTTCGCGCCGGGAGAGCGCGATCTAGGCCGTGCGATGCAAGCCTGCCACCATATCCTGCTTTCCCACGGCCAAGCCTTGCCCGTATTGCGCGCCAACGTACCCGATGCGAAGTGCGGCATCGTACTCAGTCTGCATCCGATTCATCCGGCGCGAGACTGCGACGAAGATCGATCGGCCGTGCACCGACACGACGGCCTGCGCAATCGCTGGTTTCTCGACGCCCTCCATGGGCGAGGCTACCCGGTGGACACCCTGGAGGCGCTCGGCCCCTCGGCACCGCACATTCTTGATGGCGATCTCGCCGCCATCGCCGCCAAGACCGACTACCTCGGCATCAATTATTACTTCCGCGAAGTCGTAACGGACGCCCCTGATTCCGTTCTGCCGACAAGGACGCGTGTTGTCGAACTCGATGACGTGGAGAAGACTGGGTTTGGGTGGGAGATCTACCCGGAGGGGCTGGTTGAATTGCTAACCACCGTGCAGAACAACTATGCACCAGGACCGGTCGCCATCACCGAGAACGGCGCTTTCTTCCGGGATACCATGGGATCAGAGGGTGATGTCGATGATTTCGGGCGTCTGGCGTTCATTCAGCGCCATATCGAAGCGGTGAGAACCGCCCGCGCCCGCGGGGTTGATGTGTTCGGATATTTCGCGTGGAGTTTGCTTGATAACTTCGAATGGGCTTCGGGATACGACAAGCGTTTCGGACTTGTCTACGTCGACTTCGAAACACAGCGTCGAACGATTAAGTCGAGCGGGAAATGGTTCGCGAATTTTCTTGGAAGAGATCACGCTTAATTGCTTTGGCGGCATGAGAATTTAGCGTTTTGCCCTGTAAGGCATGCTGTTTTTCTATGCCAACAATAGCTTTTGCAGCCCGACTTAGCTCGGTGAAGTGATCGGCTGAACATTGGACAACATCCCGCGCGTGCGGTTCCGGGAAGACGGAACCCGCCGGTGTCAAGGGAACAAGGGAGTTACCTC
>JAGSYV010000025.1 GCA_018262505.1 Pseudomonadota bacterium | reverse complement strand
CCCGACAGGCGAGCCGCTTCCTTGTTGCCGCCGACGGCGTAGATGTAGCGGCCGGTCGAGGTGCGGGTCAGGAAGAAGTACATGCCGATGTAGAGGATGGCGACCAGGACGAAGCTGACGGGCACCTGGCCGATCGAGTTGTTGCCGAGGTACTGGATTTCGTCGGGAAACATGCTGATCGGGGCGGCGGCGGTGACGAACAACGCGATGCCGCGGGCCATCTTCTGCATGCCGAGCGTCGAGATGAAGGGATGCGGCAGGCGCAGCTTGGTGAGCAGCAGGCCGTTGGCGAGGCCGAGTACGGCGCCCGAGCCGAGGCACATCAGGATGGCAGGGTAGGGCCCCCAACCCCAACGGTCCGAGGCGATGCCCATCATCATGGTCGACAGCGCCAGCACCGAGCCGACGGAGAGGTCGATGCCCGCCGTCAGGATGGCCAGGAACATGCCGATCGACACGATGGCGCTGACCGCCGCCTGCGAGGCGACGTTCATCAGGTTGTCCATGGTCGGGAAGCGCGGCGACAGCACGCTCATCACCACGCAGAGCAGGATGAGGCTTAGGAGGACGCCGAGCTGGTAGAGCTTATCCGTCATGGCAGCGCTCTTGGCGATCGATTTTTCGCCCGGCAGCTTGTCGTTGGTCAGGACCTCGTTGGACATCAGAAAATTCCTCCCACGGAATGCAGTCCGGCGCTCTGGCCGGGAAAACGGGTCGGACGCCTCGGATCAGGACGCCTGCTTGAAGCCGGATGCGGCGTACATGATCTTTTCCTGCGTCGCTTCCGCCTGGGGCATCTCGCCGGTGATCTCGCCCTCGTGCATGACGAGGATGCGGTCGGCCATGCCCATCACCTCTTCCATTTCCGAGCAGATGATGATGACGCCGGCACCGTTGGCGGCCAGCTGGTTGATGAGCTTGTAGACCTCCACCTTCGCGCCCACGTCGATGCCGCGTGTCGGCTCATCGAAGATGAAGATTTTGGCGTTGGAGAGCAGCCACTTGGCGATGACCACCTTCTGCTGGTTGCCACCGGACAGCTTGCCGACCAGCATGTCCATGCCCGACGTCTTGAGCCGCATTTCGGCGCAGATTTTCCGGGCAGTGTCTCTGAGGCGTTTCAGGCTCAGCCAGCCGGCCTTGCCGTACTTGTGCATCTTGACGATGGTGGCGTTGAAGGCGACGCTCTGGATCAGGATAAGCCCCTGCTCCTTGCGGTTCTCCGTCAGGAAGGCGATGCCGGCGTTGATCGAGTCGAGCGGGTGGCGGATTTTCACTTCCTTGCCAAATACCTCGACCATGCCGCTGTCATACGGGTCGGCACCGGTGATGGCGCGCGCTGTCTCGGTGCGTCCAGCGCCGACCAGGCCGGCAAAGCCGAGCACCTCTCCCGCCTTGAGGTCGAAGGAGATGTCGTGCAGTACGCCCTTCCGATTGAGATGGCGGACCGACAGAACGACGTCGCCATGCGGCGCCGGCTCCTTGGGATACTTGTTCTGGATGCTGCGGCCGACCATGAGCTGGATGATGTCGGCAACCGAACGCTCCTTCATGGCAAAGGACTCGATGGTGCGGCCATCGCGCATCACCGTGACGGTGTCGCAATTGTCGCGCACTTCGTCGAGGCGGTGCGAAATGAAGAGGATGGCGACGCCGCGCGCCTTCATTTGAGCCATCACGCGGAAAAGGTCGTGGGCCTCCTTCTCGCTGAGGCTGGACGTCGGCTCGTCCATGATGATCAGTTTGGCGTTCGACCAGACGGCGCGGCAGATCTCCACCATCTGCTGATGGCCGACGCCCAGCGTGCCGAGCCTTGCAGTGGGTGACACGGCGAGCCCGAGATCGGCGAGCAGTTCGGCCGCCTTGGCATTCATCTGCGCGCGGTCGAGAACATTGAGCGCCGGCGCAAGATACATCTCGCGTCCCAAGAAGATATTCTCGGCCACGCTAAGGTGCGGGATGAGGTTCAGTTCCTGATAGATGCAGCCGATGCCGATGCCCATCGCCCGACGGGGATCCAGCGACGTGTAGGTTACGCCGTCGAATTCGATCGTTCCGCTGTCCGGCGTATGGGCGCCGGTCAGCATCTTGATCAGGGTCGACTTGCCGGCGCCGTTCTCGCCGCAAATGCCATGAATCTCTCCGGCTCGCGCCTCAATATCCACTCCGTCCAGCGCGACGACACCGGGAAACTTCTTGGTTAGGCCCTTGACTCTCAGCAGGATTCCATCGGCGACCATTTCCGATTCCTCGATTGCGGTGATGAGCAACCGATCGCTGCGCTGCCGGAAACCGGCTTCGCTGTCCGACCGTCTTCTCCCACCTCCTGCTGGTCGGCTCCCCGCAGACCAGCCTCCTCCCTTGCTTCAATCGATCAAGAATGAAGCGACTGTTTTACCGCATAGAATGGAAGATTAGTTCCACGCTCGATCCGTGCCGTCAAGCCCCTTTCGGGTGCGAGGAAACCCGATGTTTCGGTTCAAAGACCGTGCACAACGCTGTCTATTTTCTTTAACTCACTGATTATCGGCGCCTAATGGTGGGAAAGCATAATGTGAGAGATCGGGTGCATTCGGCGCTGGTCATACTAACGTATGAAATAGGCGTTTCATAAATTCCGACGCGCAATCTGCTCGTCTCAAGAGGTGTGGTATCAATCCCTGTCTTGCAGGTAGTGCTGAGTGCCATCGGACGGCATGAATATTCCAAATGGGGGCGACCACCCACGAGGGGGCGGTTGGATCTGCTCAATATTGTCTGGGTGGCCGAGCGACGCTTCAGGCGCGATGATCCAGGCGGGCGACCAAACGGTCTCCGAGCCACTGAAGGCCTGACACCAGCACGATCAGAACGGCGACGACAGCGATCATCACGCCGGTCTCGAAGCGCTGGTAGCCATAGCGGATGGCAAGGTCACCGAGACCGCCGGCGCCGATCGCCCCGGCCATTGCAGAGGCACCGACCAGCGTCACCAGCGTCACTGTAAATCCTGCGACGATGCCCGGCAGCGCTTCCGGCACCAGCACCTCGCGGACGATGGTCCAGCGGTTACCGCCCATGGCACGCGCCGCCTCGATCAGGCCCGGATCGACCTCGCGCAGCGACACTTCGGCGACGCGGGCGTAGTAGGGCGCCGCGGCGATGGCCAGCGGCACGATGGCCGCCGCGGTGCCAAGCGAGGTGCCGACCAGAAGCCGGGTCAAGGGGATCAGTGCGACCAGCAAAATGATGAAGGGCACCGAACGGAAGCCGTTGATCACCCAGCCGAGTGCCCGATTGATGACGAGATTCTCGGCAATGCCGCCACGGTCGGTCGCCACCAGAACGAGGGCCAGTGGCAGGCCGGCCACAAAGGAAATAACGCCGGAGGCCAGCGTCATGATGACCGTCTGCCAGATCGACTGGAGCAATAGGTTAAACAGGACGGGAGACATGACCGAGTACCTCGACGCGGGCGTTGATGGACCGGAGATAGGCGGTGGCCTCGTCGACGAGGCCGGCCGGTTCGCGCGGGACAGTCAGGAAGAAGCGGGCAACCGGCTGGTCATGGATATGGTCGATGCCGCCGTGCAGAAAATGCGCCGCCGGCAGGCGCTCGAGAATTTCCGCGAACAGGCCATTGCCCAGCTTGGGGTCGGTGAGATCGACGCCAAGCACCGTCTCCCGGCCATCGGGGGTGAGCCCTGCCGCAATGTATGCCGGCAATTGCGGCCGGACACCCGAAAGAAGGCTCTGCGTTAATTCGGTCTTGGGATCGGAGAATACGTGCCAGACTTCTCCTTCCTCGACGATGCGGCCTGCCTCGAGCACGGCGACCCGGTCGCCGATGGTCCGCACCACCTCCATCTCGTGAGTGATCAAGACGACAGTGACGCCAAGCTTGCGGTTGATGTCTTTGAGCAGCGTCAGAATGGACCGCGTGGTCTCGGGATCAAGGGCGGAGGTCGCCTCGTCGGACAGCAGCAGGGCGGGGCGGGCGGAGAGTGCGCGGGCAATGCCGACGCGCTGCTTCTGGCCACCGGACAGCGCCGCCGGATAGGAGCCAGCCTTGTCGGAAAGGCCGACGAGGTCCAGGAGTTCCAGTGCCCGCGCCCGTCGTTCGGCTTTGCTCCAGCCGGCAATCTTCAGCGGAAGGGCGATGTTGTCCATCACGGTCTTGGCGGACATCAGGTTGAAGTGCTGGAAGATCATGCCGATCTTGCGGCGGATCGGTTGCAGTTCGCCTTCGGAAAGGCCGACGATGTCGCGCCCCTCGATCTCGATGTGGCCGCTGTCCGGGCGCTCGAGGCCGTTGAGGCAGCGGATCAGCGTCGACTTGCCGGCGCCGGAGCGGCCGATGATGCCGAGGATCTCGCCGTGCCGCACAGTGAGCGAAAGATCGTCGAGCGCGCGCGTCGGGCCGAAGCTGCGGCTGACGCCGGAAAGCGCAACGACCGGCGCTTCGGGGGCGCCGGTTGTGGGGTCCACTGCCACGAAGGCTGTGGCGGACGGCTGCGAGGTCACGTTTCTTCCAGTCATGTCTCGTCCGGGGATGCCGCGCTCGGGCTCCCCCGATGAACGCGACCCGGCGGAAAGCCGCCGGATCGCCTGTTCAAAGGCTTTCTATCTCGCCGGTCAATAGGCGGCGACGCCCGTACCCTTGTAGACCTTGTCGAACACGGTCTTGACCGTCGGGTTCTGGTAAGCGGCGACGAGCTTGGTCACCCAGGGATCCTTGGCGTCGGCCTCGCGCACGGCGATGAAGTTGCGGTACGGGTTGTCGGTGATCGCCTCCTGGGCGATGCGGTTCTCCGGCGTCAGGCCGGCCTTCAGTGCCCAGTCGGTGTTGACCACCGCGCCGTCGAGATCGTCGATGGCCCGGCCGACCACGCCGGCGTCCAGTTCCTTGATCTCGAGATTCTTCGGGTTCTCGGCGATGTCGGCGACGGTGGCAAGGATGCCCGTACCGTCCTTGAGCTTGATCAGGCCCTGCTGTTCCAGGACCTTGAGCGCGCGCCCCTCGTTGGAGGGGTCATTTGGCACGCCGATGCTGGCGCCGTCCTTCAGGTCGGCTACCTTGGTGTGGGTTTTGGAGTAGAGGCCGATCGGCCACAGGCCGGTATAGCCGGCGACGACGATATGATAGCTGTTCTGCTTGATCTGGTTGTCGAGATAAGGCTTGTGCTGGAAGGCATTGGCATCGATTTCGCCGCGCTCCAGCGCTTCGTTCGGCTGGGTGTAGTCGTTGAAGGTGATGAGCTCGAGCTTGAGGCCGGCCTTCTCGGCCTCGGCCGCGGCGGCCCGCCACACGTCCTCGTCCTCACCCGACATGATGCCGACCTTCAGCGACGCCTTGTCGGTGGCATAGGCCGCCGTTGCGCCCAGCGTGGCGAAGGATGACAGCACGGCGGCGCCGACAAGCGCGGCCAGGCCGGCGCGGCGGGTAAGGGAAGGGATGGGGAGGGTCTTGGTCATCTTGAAAGTTCCTGTGCGTATCCGGCGGCCGGACTTCAGAACGACGGCGTCGTCTTCGCTTGAGACTATGGCAGATGCCGACTATGACGGCGACGACGTGCACAGCCCTTGTGCAACATGCCCGGGAAAAGTTCTGCCCATGGCCGCCGCTTCTGCGGACGAATTTTCTACGGCACCGCACCAGAGGGGCGTCAGCGGGCCACGGCAAAGGTTCGACGCTCGCGATCGATGTGGCAACCAGACGTCGGTACGGGAAAAACCAGGCGAGGATTGTTGTCCGACCATCGTTAATGATCAAGGTTTCTGGGCAGCCGTCGCGGCGATCCGCCTCACGTCCGCTCGGACTCTCCGACGGTGGTTTGTGGCTTCGGCCTGCCGGCGGTCAGCCGCTGGATGGTGACGAACAGCAGCGGCACGAAGAATACGCCGAGCAGCGTCGCCGAAATCATGCCGCCCATGACGCCGATGCCAATAGCATTCTGCGCCGCCGATCCAGCGCCAGTGGCGCGGGCGAGCGGCGTTACGCCGAGCACGAAAGCGAGCGAGGTCATGACGATCGGTCTCAGCCGCAAACGCGCAGCTTCGGTCACAGCTTCGACCGCACCGGCACCGCGCTCCATCAAATCCTTGGCGAACTCGATGATCAGGATGGCGTTCTTGGCGGTGAGGCCGATGGTGGTGAGCAGACCGACCTTGAAATAGACGTCGTTCGACTGGCCGAACAGCTCGGCAAAGGCGAGGGCGCCGAACACACCGACCGGCACTGCGAGAAGCACCGAGAAGGGGATCGACCAGCTTTCGTAAAGGGCCGCGAGGCAGAGGAAGACGACGACCAGAGACACCGCGTAAAGCAGCATCTCCTGCGAACCGGCGAGGCGTTCCTGATAGGAAAGGCCCGACCAGGCCGTCGAATAGCCACCGTCGAGGTCGGCCACCAACGCTTCCGCTGCCGTCATGGCGTCACCGGAGCTGACGCCGGTGGCCGCCGTTCCGTCAAGAGCGACAGCGGCCGTGCCGTTGAAGCGGGACAGCGACGGCGAGCCCTTCACCCATTCGGTACTGGCGAAGGCGGAAAACGGCACCATCTCGCCGCTGCCGTTTCGAGCATACCAGCGGTCGATATCGCCCGGCTGCATCCGAAAGGGCGTGTCGCCCTGGACGTAGACTGGCTTGATCTCGCCGCGATAGATGAAGTCGTTGACGTCCGAGCCGGAAAATACGGTGGTGATCAGGCTGTTGATGCCGGAAAGATCGACACCGAGCGCGCCGGCCTTCTGTCGGTCGATATTGATTTTGAGCTGAGACTCCAGGGTGCGCGTGTTGCCGCGCAGGTTGGCGATGGAGGAACTCGTCGTCGCCTTGTCGGCCAAGGTATTCGCGGCGGCATTCAGCGCGTCGCGCCCCTCGTTGCCGCTGTCCTCAAGATACATTGAAAAGCCGCTGGTCTGGCCAAGCCCCTGGATGGCCGGTGGCGCCAGCACGAACACTTCGGCATCGCGGATGGACCGGAAATGCGCCGAGGCGCGGGCGGCGACGGCACTCGCCGAAAGGCGACTGTCGGTTCGCTGATCGAAATCCTTGAGGCGAACGAAGCCCATGGCCGTGTTCTCTCCGCTGCCGGAAAAACCAAAGCCCAGCGTCATGAACACGCTCTGGATCGCGTCCTTCTCCTCAGTGAGATAGTAATTTTGTACCTTGTCGATCACCGCTTGGGTGCGGGCGGCGTTGGCGCCGGCCGGCAGGGTGATCATGGTCATCAGCACGCCCTGATCCTCCTCCGGCAAGAAGGAGGTTGGCAGCTTGGTGTAGAGGCCGTAGGCGCCGGCGATGAGGGCGAGAAAGACGGCGAACATGCGGACCGGCCGAAGCACCAGCCGGCCGACCGTGTGGGAATAGCCATTCGTCAGTCGCGCAAAACCGCGGTCGAACCAACCCAGCCAGTGATGAAGAGGTCCTTCATGGCCGGGCTTCAGCATCAGAGCCGCGAGCGCAGGCGTCAGGATGATGGCGACCAGCACCGACAGCAGCATGGCGCTGGCGATGGTCACGGAAAACTGGCGATAGATGACGCCGACCGAGCCGGAGAAGAAGGCCATGGGAACGAACACGGCGGTCAGCACGAGCGCGATGCCAATCAGGGCGCTGGTGATTTCGCCCATCGATTTTTCCGTTGCCTCACGCGGCGACAGTTTCTCCTCGCGCATGATGCGTTCGACGTTCTCGATGACGACGATGGCATCGTCGACGAGCAGGCCGATCGCCAGCACCATGGCGAACATGGTCAGCATGTTGATCGAGTAGCCGAGCGCGGCGAGCACGCCGAAGGTGCCGAGCAGCACGACCGGGACGGCGATCATCGGGATCAGCGTCGCGCGGATATTCTGCAGGAACAGCAGCAGCACCAGAAAAACGAGGATAACCGCCTCGATCAGCGTCTCCACCACCTTCTCGATGGAGAGTTCGACGAAGGGCGTCGTCTCGTAGGAATAGGCGATCTCCACGCCTTCCGGCAGCGAGTCCTTGAGGCTGTCGAGTTCGGCATGGACAAGGTCGGCCGTCGTGATGGCATTGGCGCCGGAGGCGAGCTGAACGCCGAAGCCGGCGGACGGCATGCCATTGAAGCTCGACTGTTGACCGTAGGTCTCGAGACCGATCTCGATACGCGCCACGTCGGA
The DNA here is from genome assembly GCA_018262505.1 of Pseudomonadota bacterium. Taxonomy (GTDB): domain Bacteria; phylum Pseudomonadota; class Alphaproteobacteria; order Rhizobiales; family Pleomorphomonadaceae; genus Pleomorphomonas. The sequence continues at coordinate 17,234 of JAGSYV010000025.1, read as the reverse complement.
AAGCCGAACGACCGAGCCGTCCGAGGTGGTTTTCAGGCTGATGCGCTTGAACTCGTCGACAGAGGTCATCTGCGACTGGGCGATGATACTGGCCTTGAGTTGCTGGCCCTTGACGACCGGAACCGCGCCGATGGAGCCGGCGGCAACTTGGGCGTTCTGCGCCTTGATGGCGGTCGTCACATCACTCGGCACCAGTTGGTATTTCAACATCGCCGCCGGATCGAGCCAGATGCGCATGGCGTAACCGGAACCGAAGGATTGCACGGCGCCGACGCCGTCGAGTCGCTCGATGCGATCTTCGATCTGGCTGGACATGATGTCCGCCAACTCATCGGAGCTGTAGCGGCCATCGCGGGAGATGATGTTGCCGATCAACAGGATGCCGGACGGCGACCGATTGACGCGGACGCCGGCGTCCTGCACGGCTTCCGGTAACTGGGACTCGACGCGCGATAGCTTGTTCTGCACCTCGACCTGTGCCAGTTCCGGGTCTGTCCCGTTGGTAAAGGTAAGTTCGATCGAGGCGGAACCGGTGCTCGACGAGGACTGCATGTACAGCAGACCATCAAGCCCGGTCATGGCGCTTTCGATCTTCTTGGTCACCGAATTCTCGACCGCTTCGGCGGTGGCGCCGGTGTAGGTCGCCGAAACGCGCACCGTGACCGGCGCAATGTCGGGGTATTGGGAAATCGACAACGAGTAGATGCCCATGACGCCGGCCAGCAGCGTGGCGGTGGCCAGCACGATGGCGAAGACAGGCCGGGCGATGAAGAAGCTGGCAAGCGCGTTGCGTGGCGAGGAGAGGCTCATTTGCCGTTCCCCGTCGTCAGATCCTGTTCGACCACGCCGTTGTCATTGATGGTTGCCTCGATTGGCACGACCTCGGCGCCAGCCGAGAACTTTTGAAAGCCGTCGACGATCAGCCGGTCACCCGAAGCCACGCCACCGGTGACAATCCAGTTGTTGCCCGATGTGCCGGTTGCCGTGATGCGCTTGGTTTCCGCCTTGTTGTCGGCGGAAACAACATAGACCGTAGCACCCCCATCGTCGCCGCGCGTCACCGCTCGTTGGGGAACCAGGAAAGCATTGTTGAGAGTGCCGAGGTCGACGCTGGCCTGGACGAACATGCCGGGAAGCAGCACGCGCTGGCTGTTGGGGAAGGTGGCGCGGAGCGTGAAGGTGCCGGTGGTCTCGCTGACGACGATTTCGGTGAGCGAGATGGTGCCGGCGGTGCCGTATGGCTTACCGTTTTCGAGCGTCAACGTCACGGCCGGCGGCGTGCCGGCATTTCGTCCCAACTGCCCGCTGTCCACCTCGTCGCGGATGCGCAGGAGGTTGGCGCTGGAATCGACAAGGTCGATGTTGATCGGATCGATCTGACGGATGGTGGCGAGGCCGTCGGTCTGGTTCTCGGTAACCAGTGCGCCGACACTGACCGCGGACACACCGATAATGCCACCGATCGGCGCGCGGATGGTGGTGTTTTCGAGATTGATGCGGGCGGTCTCCAGGTCGGCGCGCGCCGCTTCCTCGGAGGCCTGCGCTTGTAGAAGTGTCGAACGGGAATCATCGACCGTCTGGGCGGCGACGGCATTGCTTTGCGAGAGCTTTGCGTTGCGATCGAAGGCCGTTTGCGCGCCGGCGGTGGCCGCCTTCGCCTTTTTGACGGTCGCCTCGGCTGCCGCATAGGCGGCCTTGAACTTGGCGTCGTCGAGTTCGTAAAGGACGTCGCCGGCCTTGACCACGCCGCCTTCCTTGAATGCGATCTTGCGGACGATGCCAGCCACCTGAGGCCGAATTTCCGCCGTCGCCAGCGCCACGACGCGCCCCGGCACTTCCATGGTCCGCGGCACCGATGTGGGCTGGAGCGTCACGTAGCCGACCTCAGCCTTGCCGGCCGACGGCGGTCCGGAGGGGGCGCTCGGCTGGCAGGCGGAGATGAAAGCCAGCACGAGCAGCAAACCGCTGCTCCTTACGATAATGTGCATGTTTCTTCGAAGCTCCAGCCGTGAATTCCGTGATGAAAATGTCATGAAAGGCAGTCGTCAAAGGACAGTCTCTAGGGGAGGAATAGTTTCTCATGCTTTAATAGGTCAACGATGGGTTCAATAGCAATTGTAACTAAGTATACAGTTGTCGCCGGCTGGAAACGAATGCCTTTCAGCAGGTGAAAAAGACGATGAAAAAACGCAGACGATCGTTTCCGATCGCCTACGTCACAAGGCTGTCAGGAAGGGATGCTATGTGTGGAGGTCAGAGCCCGAAGATGGCCGGCCACCAGCCGAAGCCGACAAACAGGCTGCCGGCAATGCCGGGAACAAGTGGCATCCAGCGCTTCGAAAGCGCCAGTCCCTGCCGTCGCAATATGCGATCTCCGAGCCATATGCTCCAGACCACGCCGATGAGGAACAGTCCGCCGCGGATGACATGCACGCCTTCCATGCCGACGAACGTGTAGCGCAACGGCATCAGCAGTTCGGCTCCAAGGCCGATGATCAGGCTCATCAAAGCCACTGGCGCATATTGGTAGCCGAGTTCCGTAAACACCTGGCCGAAGGTGCCGTCAGCGCCCAGCCGCCGGGCGATCGCAGCCCCGACGGTCGTAAGGCTGGCGAGGACGGCGGTGAGCACTGCCATGGTGCCGAGCATGAAGCCGACGATCATGATGAAGTCGAGCCACATGAAAGTTTCGGCCCGGGCGGGATGCACGCTCATCAGCCATGACGGGCCAATGCGCGTGATCCAGTCGATGTGGTTCTGGATGGCCCAGACGCCGAAGCTTTGGCGGATCGCCTGATACTGCGGCAGCACCAGCCACAGGAAGCCGCCGAGCGCCACGCCGGTATCGAGGAACAGGAACCAGGCCTCTGCCGGATTGGCGCGATGATCGCGGATCTCTTCCACTTCGACGCCTGGACGGCGAAGTTCGAGCCTTATGCTGCCGGCTGCCTTCGGGTTGACGCAGCGGAAACATTCTATGCAATGACGGCTCTCAACTTTCCGCGGTAGATCGATCATGGTCGGACAGGCGCCGCGCTCGGTGTAGGCATCGCCACCACTGAGCCGGACCTTCGGGGTGAACTGTACCGCACCGAGCCGGGAATAAAGACCCAGGACGCGGCCGATCGGGCAGAGATGGCGGCACCAGACGCGTTTGTTGCGGCCATAAAGACCGCCGATGGCAATGGCGAGCAGCATGGTGCCGCCGAACAGCCCCGCCGCCGCTTCCGGATGGTCGCGCACGCCGATCGTCTGGCCGTAAAGCGTCATGATGATGAAGCTGAGCGCCGGCGTTCCTTCCCACTTGATCCAGCCGGGAATGGCGCGCTGCAGGCCGAACTTGTTGGCGAGCTCGGAGGCCGCGCCCATCGGGCAGAGCGTGCCGCACCACAGGCGGCCCAAAGCGATCACCGACAGGAAGACCAGCGGAAACCAGATGCCCCAGAGAAGATAGCGCAGGAACAGGGTTGGGTTGGAGAGGATGCCGCTTTCGGCCGGCGGGTCGGGCAGCAACAGCGGCAGGCCGATCACCACCAGGAAGACGCCGAACATCAGCACCTGAATCCAGCCGAAGTGTCGCCGCCAGCGAACGAACAGCAACTCGGCCTTGCGGGTGAAGGAGCTCCGGGAGTCGACGCCGCCAACCTCAATCATCGATCTCACGGCCGGGCCGACAAAGTCGTCGCCACGGGCAAGCCTGTTCATTGTGTGTCCCTCCGACAGCGAGTCCGACGTCATGCCACTTCACCCGTCCGCGAAGCGCATGCAGATGCTAATTGCTCGCACTTGCATTTGCAGATCAAGCTGGTGGTTTCCCTCACCTTGCCGGAAATGCAGGACCATGAAAAAGCCACTGCGATCAATTGATTAGAAGCGTTCTAATGAGCCGTCAGGGGTTTCCCTATGATTGACCTCTATGCCATATGGAAGATACTAATGACAATCATTAGCAACTAGGACAACGAAATGCGCATCCTGACAGGACTGGCTCTGGCCTCGGCGGCCTTTGGTTTTACGACGAGTGCCTACGCGCTCGAGTATCCGATCGGCGAGCCGCAGTTCGGCGGTGGCATGGAAGTGGCGGCCGTCTACCTGCAGCCGATCGAGATGGAGCCTGCCGGCATGATGCTGGCCGCCGACAAGGCGGACGTCCACATCGAGGCCGATATCCACGCCACCAAGGACAACGTCAATGGCTTCGCCAATGGCGACTGGATGCCCTATCTCGATATCAGCTACGAGCTCACCAAGGATGGCAGGTCGGTTGCCAAAGGGCCGCTGATGGGCATGGTTGCTTCCGACGGTCCGCATTATGGCGACAACCTCAAGCTCGATGGCCCCGGCACCTACAAGCTGACCTTCCATATTGCGCCGCCGATGGGCACCGGGCATATGGCGTTCGGCCGTCACGTCGATAAGGAAACCGGGGTTGCCGCGTGGTTCGCGCCCTTCGACGCCAACTATGAATTCACTTACACCGGCACGGGGAAAAAGGGTGGCTACTGAGCCTCTCCCAAACACGACGCATCGGCGGCGGCTTTGTCTGGTCGCCGGTTGCCTGCTCGTGATCCTCGCGGCGACCGCGCCGGCCGCCGCCGAGGATGATCCCGTGTTTCGTATCGAGTTCAACGACGGCATCGTGACACCGGGGCGTATCGAGGTTCCGGCGGATACTCGCTTCGAGCTGCAGCTCGTCAATCTCGGCAAGACACCGGCCGAATTCGAAAGCGTGCCGCTCCGCAAGGAAAAGGTGATCGGGCCGGGCGTCACCACATCCATGGTGATCAAGTATCTCGATCCAGGCGAATACTCCTTCTTCGACGACTTCCACCCGGAAGCGCCACCCGCCCTGCTGATCGCCAAGTGAGCACATCGGCGTGACGGGACAAGACGAGGTCTAGTTCAATGTTCGGCTCCATAGCCTTCGTGGTCTGGCGTGAAAGCGTCGAGGCGCTACTCGTTATTGGCATTCTCGATGCCTGGTTGCGTACCGAGACGCGCGACACCGGTCGCGCCCGCATGTTCCTGTGGGGCGGTGTCGTCGCCGGGCTGGCCTTCGCCGGTCTTCTGGCCGCCTTGCTGGTCGGTCTTGCCGACGTCATCTCCGAGGAGGCACAGCTCGCCTACACGACCGCCGTGGTACTGATCGCCGCGGCGCTGATCCTCCAGATGGTGCTGTGGATGCGCAAGCACGGCCGCTCCATGAGGCGCGACCTGGAGACACAGCTCTCCACCGCCATTGCCCGCCAATCCTGGTGGGGTGTCTTCGTGCTGGCGCTTGTCGCCGTCGCCCGCGAAGGCAGCGAGACCGTGATCTTCCTTTACGGCATTCTGTCTTCGAGCGCGGCTGGTGATCTCCTCACCGGTGTGGGAGCCGGTCTGTTCGGTTTTGCGCTGGCGCTCCTCAGCTACGGTCTCCTGCAGGCTGGCGGTCGTGTGCTTTCCTGGCGCCTGTTCTTTCGCATCACCGAGGTCATGCTGCTGTTCCTCGCCTGCGCGCTGTTGATGACCGGTATCGATGGTCTGATCGACCTCGAGATCCTGCCGCGCCTGTCCCGCCGTCTCTGGGACAGTGGCTGGCTGCTCTCCGACGGCGACGCGACAGGCGGCTTCATCTCGGCGCTGACCGGTTACCGGGCGACGCCCAACCTGATGGAGCTCGTCGTTTTCGTCGGTTACTGGACGTTGGTTCTTGTGCTGGTCTTTCGCCCGAGGCGATCGGTGACGCACGCAATCGCCTGACGGCACACAGGCTTTGACATCGACAGGCCCCGGCGCTCCGGAAAGGGAGCGCCGGGGCCTGTCGTTTTCGTCATTCGCCAGGAAGCAGGCAGAGTGGTCGGACAAGCACGCCAGCTTGGTTCCAGCCTGCTTTGCTACGATAGCTGCGAATATTTACAGATAAAGGGAACCAACAGATCGTCGGAAGTGTTTCCCTGGTGAAGGTCGGATGATCGTCGAGCTTTGCCTGTCACGCCGGTTTGTTCTATCCGGCTTTCGAGTTGGGGGACGTCATGAACCGTCAGATGCTTATCGCCATTATTGTTCTGCTTGCCGCTGGCGTCGGCATTCTTGGCTATCAACTCTATGAAGAGAAGAAGCAGCCGAATGGCGTCGAAATCTCGATCGGTAAAAAAGGCGTGTCGGTCGAGGGGAAATAGCCGGCGGTGAACCTGTCGCCTGATCATGATGGTCCCTGTCCGTAAGTGATGCCGCCGGTGCCAGCGGTTTCGGTCGGCGCAAAAAAGAGGAACAAGCCATGTCCACACTTGCCCTCGTTGAACAGTCTGCCCTTTCCCATTTGCCGGCGATGGCCACTCCGGAAGTGACGACCTGGGCCGCCCAGTTTCTGGCGCTGGCGCCGCTTATCGCCGCCATCGTTCTGCTGGTGGCAGCCTTGGCCGCCGGTGGACGACGGGTTCCGGCCGCCGAAATCGTCTCCCGCCGGTCCACGCGCGAACGCAAAGTCGGAGGATGACCCAAAGTGTCTTGCTGTTTCTGCCTATAGCCCGGCTTCAGAAGAGCCGGGCTTTTTCATATGCATCAGCGTCTTTCGGCGGAGCGGCTCGACGCAATGAGCGCGTGGACGAACGCCAGTTTGGCTAGGATTTCCGCTGTGAGAACGAAGGGATAGAAGTCCCTTTGGCCAAGGGATCGATTGATCTCATTGATGGCCACGGTGAGCGGTGGCCAGGCATCGGCCAGCGCTGTGAAATCGTTTTGGCGATAAGGCGCGAAATCGACATCGAGATCGAGCTGCTCGGGAGATGCCACGCGCGGCGAAATCGATGCAGATTCCGGAGCTAGACTGAATTGCCGTATGGGACCGATCTCAAGGAGTCCATCAGGGTCCTGCACGTCGAGGACGACATGGCCCTTGCCACGTTGGTCCGCAAGGCTCTGGCGCGGCGCGGCCATGAGACGGTGCATGTCACGACCGGTGACGAAGCCCTGAGACTCATCACCGCGGGGGGCGTCGATATCGTCGCTCTCGATCATACGCTCGCCGCAGAGACGGGCTTGGACATTCTGGCCCGAATGGGGCCGCGCGGTTCCCGCCCACCGGTCGTCTATGTCACCGGATCGATGGATGCCCGACTGGCGATTGAAGCTCTCAAGCAGGGCGCGGACGATTACGTCATCAAGGACGCATCGGAAGAGTTCTTTGATCTTTTGATCGCTGCCCTTGAACAGGCGTTCGAGCGTTGGCGGCTTAAAAGCGCGCGAGCGCGCGACCAACAGTTGATCAGGGAGGCGCGCGATCGCGCGGAGATGCTGCTGAAAGAGGTCAACCATCGCGTTGCCAATTCCTTGGGCCTTGTCGCTGCCATGGTGCGCATGCAGGCCTCAGCCGTCAGCGATCCCCATGCCCGCCATGCCCTCGAGGAGACCCAGAGCCGAATTTCGGCGGTTGCCGGCGTACACCGGCATCTCTACACCTCCGATAATATCGGCGAGGTGGACATTGGCGCCTATCTCAGCCACCTCGTGGGCGAGCTGTCGGCCTCCCTGGCCGGCAACGGGGTCTTGCGCATGGTCAAGACCGAGCTCATTCCGATCTCCCTGCCGACCGACAAGGCCGTGACACTGGGCGTCATGGTCGGCGAACTGGTAACCAACGCCTTCAAATATGCCTATCCCGCCGACGTCACCGGGGAGATACGGGTCCGCTCTCAAAAGCTCGATAACGGCCGGCTGCAAATTTGTGTCGACGACGACGGCATTGGCTGGGACGGCACAGGCGCCGCCCAGGGAACCGGTATCGGCTCGAAGGTCTTGCGCGCGATGGCTCGCAACCTTGATGCTGAGGTCTCTTATGCCCAGCTCAACCCGGGCACCTCAGTCTCAATTGAATTTCCGATCGGTTGATAAGCGATCGTCTCTCCGCTCAGCGTCGAGTGGCGTTGCGGGCCAACCAGAAGCCGATGCCCAATGCGGCCACGACGGCTGCGAGGCGAGTGTGCCGGGCCGCCATGGAGACTGCGGTCGGCGCTAAGGCCACGATGGCACTCGACGACATGGCTGCCCTCATCTCGCGTCGCGCTCTTTTCATCACCTGACGAGCTATCACCAGGGCAATCATCGCGACGAGCAAAAGCGCTCCGGCCACCATAAGGGCGGCGATCTCGGGGTCAAAGCGACGGGTAAGCGCAACGTATCCGGCAAGGGCGGCGAAGGCGAAGGCCAGCGTCGCCATGACCGTCGCAATCACCGTGGCCACGAACGCAACCCCACCTCGCCGCTTGAGGCGAGGTATATCGATGCCGAAAAGTCGCGCGACTGTCATGTGCGCGAACTGCCGCGCGAGGCGAGGCCGACGAGAAGGCCGACGCCGAGAGCCACCGCCATGGCAGTCATGGGACGCTTGGCAACGGCTTCAGCCACGCCATCGATCCCTTCCTTGCCAAGAGCGCTTGCACCGCTCAACGCCGCGCCGAGGTGATCAGCCGTGTCGGCGCCCCTTGCCTTGACCGTATCGAGGGCTTCCGAGGCCTTCACCCCGGTCTTGGCTGCGAACTCATCGATGATCCGGCGCATCTCGCTTAGCGCCTCCTGGGCAGCTACCGCGACGTCGCCCGCCTTGTCAGCGAGATCGCTGCCGGCGGCACCGAGATCGTTCTTTATCTTCGCCGCGTTGTCGGCGACGGTTTTGGCACCAGAGGTTCCTAACATATCGAGATCCTTCTTGATCATGTTTGCTGTATCGGTAACGGCGGCCTTGGCTGCGGAAACTGCGGAAGCGGCGTCTTTCTTGACCTTCTCGGCAGGACCGGAACCAGCCTTGGTGGAGGAGGTATCGGAAGGTTGCATCGGCTTTGTCCTTTGTTCTCGTCTGTGTCCGGGGTTCGGACAGGCCGGGGCGTTGACAAAAGTCCGTCTGTTGTCGATGGGCGTTTGCTCCAACAACGTCCGACACGGTATCGGGTTCCCCCGAGCTTGCAGCAATTGCAAGGAACCGGAGCGCCGCTGGCGCATTGGTCAGGGAGTCTTTCGCCGCAGTACCCAAGATGCGGCGCTCATGCGACGGAGTGCTTCCTTGAAATACATCGTTCGCCGGACGCCCTTCGACTGACAGCTGCCGGAGGAGGGGATGATGCGGGAGAACAAGGGGTGGCCAGAGACACGCCGAGCACTCACCGAATTGTCGGAGATCGGACTGTTCGTCCTGGTGCTGCTTGTGGCCTTGCACGCCGCTGCTTCGCTGGTCGTTCCTATGGTGGCGGCCATCATCGTCGGCAGCGTCATTGCTCATGTGGGTGATCGCGGCCAACGTATCGGAATCTCTCCGCTGGTCGCCGGCCTTGCGCTTACCGCCTTGCTGGGCGTCAGTATGTTTCTGCTGATCGAGGCGATCGCTGAGCCGATTTCAACGCTGGTCGAGCGACTACCGCAGGTTGTGCCGCGTCTCGCCGCCGCTTTCGGCGATATGTTGACACCCTTCACGACGCTGCAGGCGCGTCTCACAGGCGGCGGCTCGCACCCGGACGGCGGGGTAGCCAGCCTTGAGAAGATGCTGGGGGCGCTGGATTTGGGGGTGGTCGCGAGCTTTCTCGGTGGGCTGACGCCGGCCTTCGGCGAGTTCCTGATCTTTCTCGCCACCCTCGTATTTTACGTGGCAGGCCGAGCACGACTGAGGCGGCAGTCGATCCTTGCGTTTGGCGGCCGTGAGGATCGCTTGGCTGGCACCCGAATCTTCAATGCGACGGAAGCATCGTTGACGCGTTATTTTGGAACGACATCGATCATCTACGCCTGCGTTGGATTTATAACCGGTTTGATCGCCGTGGCGGCCGGTTTTCCGGCCCCCATTCTTTGGGGTTTGTTCGCCTTCACCATGAGCTTCGTGCCGTTTCTCGGACCGGCTGTCGTCTCGTTGACTATCGCCTCGGGCGGTGTGTTGCTTGACTATGGGCTATTGTCCGTTCTTTGGCCCGTGGGAGCCTTCATGACGGTTCATTTGGTCTGCGAGAACGCAGTGGTCCCGGCGGTTCTCGGGCGTCGATTTGAGATCAATCCCTTTCTCGTTTTCGTCTCGATCATCTTCTGGACGTGGATGTGGGGCGCCATCGGTGCCGTGCTGGCCGTGCCGCTGCTGCTGATCGCCCGGACCATTCGCAGCGAACTCAAGGTCGAAAGCCGGGTATCGCTTCCATCCTGATCAACACAAGAAAGCCGGTGCGTGAGGCGCGACGGCAGGTCGTCCAGAACAGGCGGTAGACGCTCAGAGATCGGCAGCGTTCTGCATGGACATCATTTGCAGCAGCTTCTGGCGCGCCCGGTTGACGCGACTCTTGATGGTGCCAACGGCGCAGCCGCAAATCTCAGCCGCCTCTTCGCAGGAAAAGCCGGATGCACCGACGAGAATGAGCGCTTCGCGCTGATCGTCCGGCAGTTTGTCGAGCGCCAAACGGAAGTCGGCAAGGTCCAGATGGCCCTCCTGAGCAGGCGCCGAGACGAGACGGGCCGCCGCCTCGCCGTCGCTGTCCTGAACTTCACGTCTCGCCTTGCGGTACTGGCTGAAATAGGTGTTGCGCATGATGGTGAAAAGCCAAGCTCGCAGGCTCGTGCCGGGTATGAAGCTGGCATGGGCGCCCCATGCCTTCATCACCGTTTCCTGGACGAGATCGTCGGCTTGGTCGTGGCTTCCCGACAGCGAGATTGCAAAGGCTCGCAAGGACGGAAGCTCCGCCAAGAGAGCGGATTTGAAGGCTGTGATGCCCGTCATCGATCGCCACTCCCGTCGACAGGTCTCGACAGTTTTTCCCGCTCCTTTCTTTCGGCTTCTTCGAGTTGATCGAGCAGCAAGGTAAGCTTTTCAGGAATCGGCTCAGACAAGATCGAGCCATAGAGTTTCTTGAGCTGATCGCCGAGATGGGCTTGGATTGGCGGCTCTAGAGAGGGGCGTTCCTGCGTTTTCTTTTTATCTGACATGGCGACTCTTTCAGGACGACTAGAAACAACAGTCCTATCGACGATCTGGCGGCGACAGCTGCAATATACATCTTGCTGGAAACGCGAACGACGAGGTCCGGTTCCGGGCGGGAGGGAAAAATAATAGGCCGAAAGAGGAACCGATCACCTTTCTCGGCGTTCTCACGAAGGATATCACTTCGTGTTTTATTGCTGGCTTACGCGTTGGAAAGGCTTGTCATGTCTCTCACTTCCCTGATCGCGCCGCAGCTTCCCCTTCTTCGCCGCTATGCGCGGGCTTTGAGCGGCAGTCAGGCGAGCGGTGACAGCCATGTCGTGGCGATGTTGGAACATCTGGTGGCCGATCCCGACAGTTTCGACAAATCGCTTGATCCGCGCCTCGGGGTCTACAAGCTGTTCTCTTCGGTCTGGAACGCCAACCCCATGAACTACGTGCGGATAGAAGAAGGCAATCGGCCGGCTGCCGACCGCCGCCTTGACGCCATTACCCCACTGCCACGGCAGGCGTTCCTGCTGACGGCCATGGAGGGGTTCTCCCCCTTCGATGCCTCGCGCATTCTCGACGTTGGCCCCGAGGCCTTCTCGGCGTTGCTGTCGGAGTCGGCGCGGCAGATCGGCGAGCAGGTCGTCTCGCGCGTGCTCGTCATCGAGGACGAGCCGCTGATCGCCATGGACCTCGAGGGTCTGGTCGAGGGGCTCGGTCACACCGTTGTTGGCAACGCGCGGACGCGCGACGAAGCAGTCGCCATGGCTCGCAGTGAGCGCCCCGGCCTGATACTTGCCGACATCAGGCTCGCCGACGGCTCGTCCGGGCTCGATGCTGTCAACGACATCCTGGGCAGTTTCGAGGTGCCAGTTATCTTTATCACGGCCTATCCTGAATCGCTTCTGACGGGCGCGCGCCCGGAACCGACCTTCCTGATCGCCAAGCCATTCCGTGAGGAAATGGTGAAGGCGGTGATCTCCCAGGCCTTGTTCTTCGAGAAGGTCGCCTCGTTGCGACTGAAAGACAAAGTCTAGCGATTGGCCAGCCACAGGTGAACTTCCTGAACGTCGGCCGTCTGGCGTGGAGGGTAAGGTGCAGCCCGATGACTTCGAGACACTCAAGACGCTGGCGAGGGTTATGACCGTCGTTGCCTGCGCTTCTGTGTCGGCGGGGCTGTTGACTTACCTTTTCCGCATGCGCCACCGCAGAGGCGGTTTGATCGGCACTTCCGCCCTGCTTTGTGTGTTTGTCTTGGCGATCGCCGTTGGCGCGATTGGTCGGGTGCTCCCCGGTGCCGCCGACAACGGCATTTTCATTCTCCTGGAAGTGGTCACCGCCGTCATCGCCTTCGTCGTGGGAATTGCTGTCTGGCCGATGATCCCGCGGCTTGTTGGCCAGCCGACACGACAGGAGGCCAATGAGGCCAATGCTCTGCTCATGGAAGGGCAATCGGCGAATAGAAGACTGATCGACCAACTGAGCGATCTCAATCGCGACCTGGAAAGCCGCGTTGCCGGGCGAACCGCGGAACTCGAAACAGTTCGGCATCGGTTCGAGATGGCGTTGGATGGCTCCGACATTTCCATATTGGAGCTCGACGCCGATCTTCTTTTTACCTGGGTTCACAATCCGCCCCGTCCGCTCTCCAAAGCCGATGTTCTGGGGCGCCGCCCCGGCGATTTCCTGCCACCGGCCGAGGCGGTGGAGTTCATGAATATTGGGCGGCGTGTTCTGGCCGGCGGCGCAGCCGAGCGCTTCGAAATTTCATTCGTCTTGGGGGGGCGGCAGCGCTGGTTCGAAGGCTTCGTCGAACCGGTGATGATGAACGGAGAGGTCACAGGCGTTCTGACGGCGGCCATTGATATCTCTCGCTACAAGGAACACGAGCGCGAGATGCGCGACATTCTGCGCGAATTGACACATCGTTCGAAAAATCTGCTGGCGGTTGTGCAGGGCATCGCCCGGCAAAGCGCCGAAGGCTGCCCCGAGGCCTCCGGCTTTTTGGTGCCATTTGGCGGCCGGCTGTTGGCACTGTCAGCGGCTCATGAACTCCTGGTGCAGAACGGCTGGCGCGGCATTCTGCTCGGCGAGGTCATAGCCCGAGCCTGGGCCGATGTTGAACACACTGCGAATATCGTGGTGGAAGTCGACGGTCCTCGGGTTCTTCTCGGCCCCGATGTGGCGCAGAACGTGATGCTCGGCGCCCACGAACTCGTAACCGCGGCCGCCGCGGCTGATCAGCCGCCGCACCATGTCATCGTGTCCTGGGCCCTGTTGCCTGATGGGGCTTTCCGCCTCGATTGGCGGATGTTGGGTACGCCGTCGATCGAAGTCAGCGGCTTCGGTCAGCGTCTCCTGCGCACCGTTCTGCCCGTCGTCCTCGGTGGTGAGGTCACGGCGCTGGGTATCTCGGACACCGGTTTCGCCTACGGACTGAGGGGGCGGGTCGGTCCGCAGCTTCAACCCGTCCAGCGATCGGCGCAGTCACCGAGGCCGGCGAGATCGTAGGCGCCGCCGACTGGCCGGTCGGCGGCAAGATTTGGCGATCCGTCGGGCCCCAAGGCCAGCATGGCCGCACCAGTCGACGTGCCGGTCGCGCCTGCTGCAATCAGCACCGGCCGGCCTGTGAGCTCCTGGAGCGCTTCGGCAAAAAGCCTGTCTCGGCCGAACGGTCCCTCGACGACGATTGGACCGGCGGCGCCGGCTACCGCCATGGCAGCGCGCGCCATCAGCGCCAGATACAGGCTGACGGCGGCGGTGCGTTGACCATCGGAGAGCGAAGCCGGATTGACGCTCCAGCTCCCCTTTTCAGTCGGAAAAGGTCCGCAACCCGGGACAAACGTCGGATGGATCATGACGCCCCGGTCGAGAACGGTTAGGACGTCCTCAGGGGTCGGCTTCTTTGCGTGACCTTCCGTCAAGAGGTCAAATTCCCGCCCGCCCATGAAGCGTGATGATGGCACCGGATTGCCAAAGGCGTCGACGTTGCAAAGACCATCGCGGGCAGCATCGAGCGCCGACGCGTCGCCCCCAACAGCGAAGATGATGACCCAGGTGCCCGTCGAAAGCACCGTGAATGGTGGCTTGCGGCTCAGGAGATGCGGCAATAGCGACGCGTTGGAATCGTGGATGCCGCAATAGACGGGGGTATCCGGAGAAAGTCCGGTGCGCGCCGCGACATCCGCTGTCACCGTTCCAAGCTTGTCGAAGGCGGAGCGCAATGGCGCGAACAGCCGGCTCCAACCCTCGGCGTTGGCGAAGGACGAAAAGCCACGACTCTCCGGCGCCCAGAGGTCGGTGTGCACACCAAGCGATGTCGGCTCGCTCGCCAGCACACCGGTGAATCGGAAGGCCCAGTATTGCGGATAGGGGATGATGGCCGTCACCTTGGCGAAGGCCTCCGGGAAGGTATGAGACTGCCAGAACAGCTGTGCGCCGGCATTGAGACCGCCGGGCAGGCGCGGGGTGAAGCTCTCGGCGAAGGGCGGTCGCGCGACCGCATAGGCTGCGTCGAGAGTGTCGGGACCACGGAACTCATAGTCGAGGATCGGCAGCGCCAGTTGGTCGCCGGCCAGCAGGGCAAACGTGGCGCCGTGGGTGGTGAACGAGAGAGCGTCGATCCGCAGGTTTGCCGCCGCCTCCTTCAACGTATCCAGGAAGAAGGCCCACATGCCCTCCACGTCGTAGTGGGGGTAGGGCGGTGCGGCGATGACGGCATTGGGCCGTGTGCGAACGAACACGTCGTCGCCGGTTTCGAGATCGTGAACCACCAGCTTCACGTTGGTTTTGCCCACATCGAGAACCGCAACAAACCTCGGCGTCATCAACTTCTTCCTTGTCTTTGATCGGCCGTCAGCGAGCGGCGCGGCGATGTCTGTTGATCCGCTGCGCGACGAGCGGCAGGGCAATCACCAGGATCAGCATCAGGCCCATGAAGATGCTCATGACGATGCCGGGCACGTTCAAGAGGCCCAGGCCGAAGGTGACGAGCCCCATCACGAAAGCGGCGATGACGACGCCCAGGATGTTGCCGGTGCCACCGTTGATACCGACGCCGCCCAGCACCGCCATGGTCACCGCGTCAAGTTCCCAGCCGACGGCGATCGACGGGCGAGTAGAGCCCAGCCGCGACGTCAGCATCACCGAGGCAAGACCGGCGGCGGCACCGGTCATCAGGAAGACGATGAACTTGATGCGCTGGACCTTGACGCCGGAAAAGCGCGCCGCCAGCGCATTGTTGCCCACGGCGTAGACCTGTCGACCGAAGATCGTCTTGTGCAGCACGACGCCGGCGATGACGGCCAGCACGAGGAAGGTGACGAACTCGATCGAGAAGATCCAGACGGCATAACCTTGGCCGAACACGGCGAAGTCGGCCGGATAGTTCTTGTAGACCTGGTCGCCGAGTACGACGTAGGCGATGCCGCGGTAGAGGCTCATGGTGCCGATGGTGGCGACGATGGCCGGCAAGCCCAGCCTGGCCACCAGAACGCCATTGAACAGGCCACAAGCCAACCCGACGCTCAGGCCGATCAGGAACAGCACCGGCGTGCCGGCGCCAGCTTGAGCCGCTGCGCCCATGGCCGTCGAAGCCAGCGCGATGATCGAGGCGACCGACAGGTCGATCTCACCCGAGATGATCACGAAGGTCATGGCCAGCGCCAGGATGGCCTTTTCGGTGAAGTTGAACGTCGCGTCCGACAGGTTCCACGGATCGAGGAAGTAGGGCGAAGCCAGCGAGTTGGCGATGGCAATGGCGATCGCCACGACGAGCAGCAGCGTTTCCCAGCTTTTCAGCGCTCGCTTGAGCGGACTGTCGAGGCGATCGGGAATGTGGCGCGGCGAAAGGACGGCGGACTGATCGCTCATAGCGGAAGTTCCTTGCGGCGGAGGATGACCCGGCCCTTGACGCGTTCGCCGCGGGCATTGATGACGACAGCGGTGATGATGATGGCGCCGGAAATCGCCATCTGCCAGAAGGGCGAGATGCCGATGACCGGCAGCGCGTTCTTGATGATGCCAAGGAACAGCGCCCCGAGAACGACGCCGCCGACCGTACCGACGCCGCCAATGGTCGAGACGCCGCCGATGACACAGGCGGCGATGGTATCGAGTTCGAAGCCTGAGGCCACGTCGACATAGGCGACGGCATAGCGCGATACCCAGAGGTAGCCGCAGAGACCCGCCACCCCGCCCGACAGGACAAAGGCGAGGAAACGCGTCTTGCCGATGTCGATGCCGGCATAGATGGCGGCCACGGCATTGCCACCGGTGGCGTAGAAGGCGCGGCCCAGACCGGTGCGGGTGAACAGCAGCACTGCCAGTGCGATGGCGAGGAGACCAACCCACGACAGGACCGGCAAACCAAGGACCAGTGCGCGTGGCAGTTCCAGGAAGGTTGCTGACATCTCGTGGGCGTTGACCCAGGCGCCGCCGGATTCGACGAAGGCAAGACCACGGAAAATGGTCATGGTGCCGAGCGTCACCACGATGGCCGGAATGTCGAGCCACCAGACCAGAAAGCCGTTGATGGCACCGAGCAGCATGCCCATACAGAGGGCGACCACGATCAGCACGATCACCGGCAGGCCGGGAGCAAGGTGATTCAGCATGGCCACCGTCATGCCGGTCAGCGCTACATTGGCCGCCACCGACAGGT
Source organism: Pseudomonadota bacterium (assembly GCA_018262505.1). Taxonomy (GTDB): domain Bacteria; phylum Pseudomonadota; class Alphaproteobacteria; order Rhizobiales; family Pleomorphomonadaceae; genus Pleomorphomonas. The sequence goes on along the minus strand of JAGSYV010000025.1, from coordinate 657 downwards.
CGATCGACTTGGTCAGGATCACCGCCGACTGGCCGAGCGCCATCATGATCAGGATCGAGGTGTCGTTGAAGACGCCGGCGAGATTGCGCGGTGTCGAGAAGGCGGGGAAGCGGGCGGTGATGGCGGCAAGCAGCAGGAGGCAGGCCAGCACCAGGAGCGCTTCGCGCCGCGCGAAAAGGCTGCGGATGGTGTTCATCGGAAAAGCTCCGGGGCGGGAATTGTGAGGCAGGCGGGGCGAGAGGTCACGCGGCGGCCTCCTTGTTGCCGGTTGCCGCGCGCACCAGGGCTTCCGGCGTCAGGCCTTCGCGCTCGAACACGCCGGCCATCCGGCCTTCGCGCATGACGATGACGCGGTCGCTCATGCCAAGGATCTCCGGGATCTCGCTCGACACCATGATCACCGCGAGGCCTTCGACGGCGAGCTGGCTCATGAAGGCGTGCACGGCGGCCTTGGAGCCGATGTCGATGCCTTTGGTCGGCTCGTCGAGGATGATCACCTTCGGCAGCGTTGCCAGCCACTTGCCGATCACCACCTTCTGCTGGTTGCCGCCCGACAGTGTGCCGACCGGCTGGCTGAGCGAGGCGGCGCGCAGGTCGAGCCGCTCGGCGTATTTGCGGGCGAGATCGAATTCCTCGGCCATGCGTAGAAAGTTGTGA
>JAGSYV010000225.1 GCA_018262505.1 Pseudomonadota bacterium | reverse complement strand
GTCCATTTGATCCGCCCGCGCCAGGCCATCCATGAGTCTCGAGTCCGATATCAAACTGCTCGGCACGGTGTCCATGCTCTCCGATTTCACGGAGGACAAGTTGCGCCTGCTTGCCTTCTCGGCCGAGAGTCGCGATTTTCGGGATGGGCAACGCCTCTATTCGGCCGGCGACCGCGCCGACTGCGCCCATGTGGTGTCGTCGGGAGAAGTAGCTCTGTTTCCGCCTGGAGAGGCGGAGTCGGCCGCCGAAGTGGTTGGACGCGGCGCTCTGCTTGGCGGTTTGTCGCTGATCGTCGATGGCGAACGAACGATGACCGCCGTGGCGCGTGGCCGGGTGGAAACCATTTTGATCCGCCGACCGCTATTCCGCCGCATGCTGGACGAGTTTCCCGAAATAGCCGCCGGCCTGCACCGGCGCCTGTCGGCAAACGTCCGTGACACGACCTCGCGATTGATGACGGTGCGTGACCGCCTCGACCGGCTCGGAAACTAACGCATCCGATATCAGACCGCGATACTGACCATCACCGGTGCGTGGTCGGACGGACGGTCCCAATCGCGCGCATCCTTCAGGATACGGAAATCGCTCACGCGCTCGGCCATGTCGGGATGAGCCCAGATATGATCGAGCCGCCGTCCCTTGTCGGCGGCGCGCCAATCCTTGGCGCGATAGCTCCACCAGGAATAAAGCTTTTCCTCGAGAGGCACGAACCGTCGGGCAATGTCGACGTAGCCGACCGCCCCCCGGACTGCCTCGAGCTTTTCGCATTCGATCGGCGTGTGGCTGACGATCTTGACAAGCGCCTTGTGCGACCAAACGTCATGCTCGTAAGGGGCAACGTTAAGATCGCCCACCACGACGTCAGGCAACCCATCCGCCGCCGTCGGCAGGAAGTCTTTCATCTCGTCGAGGAAGCGCAGCTTGTGGTCAAACTTCGGGTTGATGGTGACGTCCGGTTCGTCGCCACCCGCCGGAACGTAGAAGTTATGGACGCGAAAGGCGGAGTTCCCCTCACCAATCACGGCTGAGATGTGACGCGGATCGCCAACCTTCTCGCAGAACTCGTGAACCTGAACGTCGCTTAGCGGCAGACGCGATACGATGGCGACGCCATGATAGCCGCCACGGCCGCCATTCATCGCGATGTGGTCATAGCCGAGCTTGCGGAAGTCGGCGGCCGGGAACTGTCCGTCCTGGCATTTGGTCTCCTGCAGGAACAGCACATCGGGTGCGGCCTCGTTGAGTAACCGCTCGACGATCAGCCGACGCATGCGGACCGAATTGATATTCCAGGTGGCGATCTTGACCTGTTGCATGGGCTTCGGGCTCTCCGGACGTGAAAAGGCCCGCGAGCAAAAGCACGCGGGCCCGACGATCAGTCAGCCGTGGGCTGAGTTCACTTGGCGGCCTTGGCAGCGTCGTTGAGCTTGCGGGCGCGGGCGTTGCTCGCCTCGAAGATACGGGCGGCTTTACCGCGCAGGTCGCGCAGGTAATAGAGCTTGGCCCGGCGCACTTTACCGCGGCGCACCACTTCGAGCGAATCGATCATCGGCGAGTAGATCGGGAAGACGCGCTCGACGCCCTCGCCGTAGGAAATCTTGCGAACGGTGAAGCTCTCGTTGAGGCCGCCACCCTTGCGGGCGATGCAGACGCCTTCGTAGGCCTGTACGCGGGTACGGGTACCTTCGGTGACCTTCACGTTGACGCGAACGGTGTCGCCGGGAGAAAACTGGGGCAGCTCGCGCTGGGCCTTGACCACGGCCATCTGCTCGGCCTCGAGCTCCAGGATGATCTTGCTCATCTTTGAATTCCTTCTTGTTCCTGAGCCGACCAGAGCGCCCGAGACATCGTCACATTGGAACGAAGGGGCGATACGTCAAAAGGGGCGATACGTCAATCAACTATCGGCCGGGTTCCTACACGAGCCGGACCGGTTTGTCGACCACTTCCACCCAGATTCTTTGCCAAAAAGCCTTCACAAAAGCGCTCATTTCCGGCCTTCGGTCGCACGGTAGGCGGTCCAGAGGTCGGGGCGTCGCTCGCGCGTTACCTGTTCGGCGTCGATATGGCGCCAGGCGTCCACCTTTGCATGGTCGCCCGACAGCAGCACCGGGGGGATGGCCTCGTCCTCAAAGACCGGCGGTCGGGTATACTGGGCGTGTTCAAGGAGACCTTCCTCGAAGCTTTCGGTAAGGCCGGACAAGCCATTGCCCATCACGCCGGGCAGCAGGCGCACCACGGCGTCGAGAAGCACAAGAGCCGCCACCTCGCCGCCCGACAGCACGTAGTCGCCGATCGACACTTCTTCGAGGTGACGGTGGCCAATGACCCGTTCGTCAACGCCCTCGAAGCGGCCGCAAACGATGACGACACCGGGACCGGCGGCGAGTTCTCGCACGCGCGCCTGTTTGAGCGGCGCTCCCCGCGGCGTCATCAGCAGACGCGGGCGAGGATCGTCCAACGGCGACACCGCATCGATGGCGCGGGCAAGCACATCGGCGCGCATCACCATGCCCGGACCACCACCGGCCGGCGTATCATCGACATTGCGGTGACGTCCTTCCGCAAAGTCGCGGATCTGCGTCGCCGCCAAAGACCAGCCCCCCTCGACGAGAGCCCGGCCGGCGAGGCTGACACCCAGCGGCCCCGGAAACATCTCGGGATAAAGCGTCAGCACTTCGGCTGCAAAGCCGGTCACGGCGTATCCTCCCCCTCCGGCTCACGGGCTTCATCGAGAAGCCCCTCCGGAGGCTCAACGATGGCCTTGCCGGCGGCAAAGTCGAGGATAGGTACGACGGCGCGGGTGAATGGCACGTAGACGGACGCGCCGCCGGGTCGCCGCACTTCAAGGAGATCGCCGGCGCCGAAATTGGCTACAGCCACCACGGTACCAACCGGCTCGCCAGCCGTCGTCTCGACAACGAGACCCTCGAGATCGGCGTGATAAAACTCGTCTTCGTCCGGCGGCGGCAAAGCCGAGCGATCGACATGGAGCTTGGTGCGATTGAGCTTTTCGGCAGCCGTGCGATCGGTCACGCCCTCGAAGGCGACGACCAGCATGTCGTCCTTCAAATGCCTCATCGACTTCACGCGGAAAACGCCGCCCCGGCTGTCATGCAGAGGACCGTAATCGGCAATGGCCAGCGGGTCGCCGGTATGCGCCTTGACGCGCACCTCACCACGCACGCCGTGAGCGGCACCAATCTCAGCAATCAGGATGGACTTTTGCGGCTCGGCCACGACGCGGTCTCCAGCAACGAAAAGGACCGCCCCGCGGGGCGGGACGGTCCCTTATGGGATGATGTCAGGCCGAGATCACTCGGTCGGAGCTTCGACGGCGGCGGCCTTCTCGGCCCGCTCGGTGGCGCGCTCCTTGGCCCGGTCGCCCGGCTCGGCCTTCTTCGGGTTATTGCGGGTCGGGCGGTTGGCGAGACCGGCCTTGTCCAGGAAGCGCAGCACGCGATCGGTCGGCTGAGCGCCCTGGTCGAGCCAGTACTTGGCGCGGTCGGTATCGAGCACGACGCGGTTCTCGGCGTCATCGGCCAGCATCGGATCGAAGGTACCGATCTTCTCGATGAAGCGGCCATCGCGCGGCGAGCGGGCGTCGGCGATGACGATCGAGTAGTGCGGACGCTTCTTGGCGCCACCACGAGCGAGACGGATCTTGAGGGACATCGGGTTACTCCAGCTTGTTCTTGAGGTTGGACTGTCTTGGTTTGGGGAGAGGCACCGCCTAGCGGCGAAGAGCCTCGTGGTGCCTGATCACTTCCGTGATGATGAAGTTCAGGAATTTCTCGGCAAAATCCGGATCGAGCCGCGCATCGGCGGCCAGCGCCCTCAGCCGCTCGATCTGGACTTTCTCCCGCGAGGGATCGGCCGGCGGCAGGCTATGCTCGGCTTTGAGCCGGCCTACCTTCTGCGTACACTTGAAGCGTTCGGCGAGAAGATGGACCAGCGCTGCGTCGATGTTGTCGATCGAGCCGCGCAGTTCGAGGAGCTCGGCCATCACCGGATCGAGCGTCGTCATTTCTTTGGCCCCTTCGGCAGGCCGGGAAGCCCCGGCAATCCCGGCATGCGACCACCGGAGAGACCCGGCAGGCCAGAGAGACCGGGTGGCATTGCCCCGGGCAGCCCCGGCGGCAAACCGCCCTTGCCGCCAAGGCCGCCGCCTATTCCCATGTCGCGGGCCATTTTTTCGAGCTGGGCCGGATCCATCTTCGATGGGTCGGGCAGACCGCCGCCACCCATCATGGCGCCGAGCTTGCCGAGGCCGCCGAACAGGCCGCCCTTCTGCTTGCCCATGGCCTTCATCATGTCGGCCATCTGCCGGTGCATCTTCAGCACCTTGTTGACGTCCGACACGTCGGTACCGGAGCCAGCGGCGATGCGCTTGCGGCGCTTGGCGTCGATGACGGCCGGCTTGGCGCGCTCTTTCTTGTTCATCGACTGGATGACGGCAAGCTGACGCTTCAGGAGGTGATCGTCGAAACCGGCGGCGGCGAGCTGGTTCTTCATCTTGCCCATGCCAGGCATCAGGCCGAGGATACCGCTCATGCCACCGAGCTTCTGCATCTGCCCGAGCTGATCGGCGAGGTCGTTCATATCGAACTCGCCCTTGCCCATCTTGGCGGCCATGCGGGCCGCTTTTTCGGCGTCGATATTGGCAGCGGCCTTCTCGACCAGCGCCACGATGTCGCCCATGCCGAGAATACGGTCGGCCACCCGCTGCGGATGGAAATCTTCCAGCGCGTCGGCCTTTTCGCCGACGCCCATCAGCTTAATCGGCTTGCCGGTGACGGCGCGCATGGACAGCGCGGCGCCGCCACGGCCATCGCCGTCGACACGCGTCAGCACGATGCCGGTGATGCCGATCTGGCCGTCGAAGGCGCGCGCCGTGTTGACGGCGTCCTGACCGGTCAGCGCGTCGGCAACCAGCAGCACTTCGTGCGGCTGGGCGATGCGCTTGACGTCGGCCGCCTCATTCATCAGCGCGTCATCGACGGTGACGCGACCGGCGGTGTCGAGCAGCACCACGTCATAGCCGCCGAGCCGGGCGGCCATCATCGCCCGCGCCGCGATCTCCTGGGCCGATTGGCCGACGACGATCGGCAGTGTGTCGATGCTGTTCTGCTCGCCGAGAACCTTCAACTGCTCCATGGCCGCCGGACGCCGGGTGTCCAGCGAGGCCATCAGCACTTTCTTGCGCTGGCGTTCGGTGAGGCGGCGGGCAATCTTGGCCGTTGTCGTCGTCTTGCCCGAACCCTGCAAGCCGACCATCAGGATGGCCACCGGTGCCGGCGCTTCGAGGTCAATCGGCTGGGCGTCCGAGCCAAGCATTTCCACGAGCTGATCGTGGACGATCTTGACCACCATCTGGCCTGGTGTGACCGACTTCACCACATCGACGCCGACGGCGCGGTGCTTTACCTTGTCGGTGAAAGACTTGACGACGTCGAGCGCCACATCGGCCTCAAGGAGGGCCCGCCGCACCTCGCGCATGGCTTCCGCGACGTCGGCCTCCGACAGCGCACCGCGACGGGTGAGCTTGTCGAAAATGCCGGCAAGGCGATCGGAAAGGCTTTCAAACATCGGCGGTCCTCGTCGAACGGTTTGTCGGACCGTTCATATGGCCCCGACCGGCACGAAACCCAAGCACCGGTCACATCCGCGGGCGCGACGCGCTGGCGGATGTTGACCTCCGGGATCATGCCCCGGTCGGCGGCTCGGCTGTCGCAACAGGACGAGAATGGACGGCCATTAGCGGCAAGGCGGCGCCAAGTCAAGGAAAACCGGGTTTTGGCGG
>JAGSYV010000224.1 GCA_018262505.1 Pseudomonadota bacterium | reverse complement strand
CCTACGGCAAGGAGCGCCCGGTCGCCCTTTGCGATCAGGATAGCTGCTGGGCGCAGAACCGCCGCGCCGTCACCGTGCTGAACACGGGCGGCTAATCTAAAGCCGTCATCGCCGCCACACCCCAGGCACGATCGTCCCGGAATCCCTCGCGGAGTCCGGGATTTTCGTTTGACGGCCGCAATGCCGCCGAAGTCCGGCGCTTTAGTTTCGTCGGAGGGACCGAAGCGACCATCGTGCTGTCTGGAAGTCCGTCCGCCGCCGTCCCCAGGGGTTGCGCCGTGAGCGGCATCATGGTCCTGTCTTCGATGAAGGCGTCCTCCGGCCGGCGGACCACCGGCCGCACGGAGAGCGCCGCCAGATTGCCTAGGATACTCGCGCTGATGACCAGCCGCCTTTTCCGTCCACCGAGCCGCTTCCGTTTCGCCGCGCTGGCCATCGCCACGCTCGCCGCCGCCGTTCTCGCCGCCGCGCCCGCCTCGGCCGGCCTGTTCGGCTCCGACCCGACGCCGCCGGCCAATATTCCCGGCCAGCAGGACGCCGCGCAGCAAGCGGTCCGCATGGACAACATGGAACAGCAGATGCGCACCTTGAACGGCCGCATCGACGAGCTGACGCATCAGATCGACCAGTTGCAGAACATGTTGAAGCGCGCCCAGGAGGATAACCAGTTCCGCCTGCAGCAGCTCGAAGGCGGCAAGGGCCAAAAGCGCTCCGAAGCCGCTCCAGCGGTGGCACCCTCCGCCGCCGCCACGGCAACCAACGCCGAGGCGCCGATGGATTCGGTCGGCGAAGGCGGCACGATGCCGGCCGGCTTTGCCATCGACGCCCCCGGCGCGGTGGCTGGAACCCAGCCGGCGGCTGACGCCACGCTCGGCACACAGCCGGCACCGCTCGGCACGCTGCCCGGCACCATGGCCGCCGACACGGCACCTCCCTCGGCGAGTGCCGTCGGGGGACCGCTCGACCTGTCGGCGATCGCCCGTGGCGAACTGGCCCCGAACAATTCCCCCATCGCCACCTCCGGCGGCCTTGCCGCCGCCGCCAGTCAGGATCTGGCCGGCGGAGCCGGCACGCTGGCTCCGCCCTCTGCAGGCAGCGTGCCGGTCGTGCCACAGCAGCAGATGGCCTCGGTGGCGCCAACCGCCGCCGATCCCGGCGCCGACTATGACCGCGCCTATTCCTCCATCGTTGGTGGCGATTACGCGGCGGCGGAGACCGGCTTCAAGAAGTTTCTCACCGACTTCCCCGGCGACCCGCGCGCCGCCGACGCCCAATACTGGCTCGGTGAGAGCTATTTCTCGCGCCATCAGTATCGCGATGCCGCCACTTCCTACCTCGCCACCTACAAGAACCACCCGACCAGCCAGAAGGCACCCGACAGCCTGTTCAAGCTCGGACTGTCGCTCGAGGGCCTCGGCGAGACCAGCGCCGCCTGCGCCACCTATGGCGAACTGACCAAGAAATTTCCCAAGGCCCAGTCCGGTCTTGTCTCGCGCGTCACCACGCAGAAGCAAAAGCTCGGCTGCAGCTGACATGAACGACCGCTCTGCCTCGCCCGATATTCCACCGGCGAAGTTGCGCGACAGCCTGTTTTCTCCGCTCGCCGGCCTTTGCCGCGTCGGCGTCGCCGTCTCCGGCGGTCCCGATTCGACGGCCCTGCTTGTCCTGTTCGATCTCTGGACGCGCGAAAGCCTGGCTGCGCCTGCCATTTGCGTGCTGACCGTCGATCACGGTCTCCGACCGGAGGCCTCCCGCGAGGCCGACACCGTTCTGGATCTCGCTGCCCGTCTCGGCCACCCGGCCGAGAAGCTCGTCTGGCACCACGACGGTCCGCCGCCGGCCAGCGGCATTCAGGCCGAAGCGCGCGCCGCCCGCTATCGCCTTCTCGTCGAGGCCGCCCGCCGGCACCGGCTTGATGCTGTCCTTCTCGCCCATACCCGCGACGATCAGGCCGAAACGCTGCTGATGCATCTGGCACGCGGCTCCGGTGTCGCCGGCCTTGCCGGCATGCCGGCCGAGCGGATGATTGACGGCGTTCGCTTCCTGCGCCCGCTCCTCGACACCCCCAAGGCCGACCTGCTTGCCGTTCTCAGGGAAGCTGGCATTTCCTACATCACCGATCCCTCCAATGCTTCCGATCGCTACACCCGCGTCCGCATGCGCAAGGCCCTGCCGGCCCTCGCCGATCTCGGCCTTACCGCCGATCGCCTGGCCGACACGGCTCGCCGCATGGCCCGTGCCGAGGCGGCGCTGCAGGCGGTCACCGACGATCTCCTGAACCGCGCCGCCACCAACCACGATGGGGTCTGGTCGGTGGAGACCGCGGCGCTCGCCGCGGCGCCCGACGAGATCGGCCTCCGCCTCCTCGTCCGGCTGATCCGCGCCATCCGCCCGTCGGACTATCCGCCGCGTGCCGACGCCCCGGAAAACTGGCATGCCGCCTTCCGCGCCGGCGCCGCTCCCCGACGCGCCACCATGGCTGGCGTCGTGCTGCACCTGCGCCAGGATCGCCTCTGGCTCTATGCCGAGGCCGGACGCACCGGCTTTCCGCAACTCGTCGTCGACGCCGATGGCGATCGTGTCTGGGACGACAGGTTCATGGTGTCGATCGCCGGAGCCGGCGGCCGCCGTCTTTTGATCGGCCCGCGCGGCTCGGGAGCCCGGAGCGGCGACATGCCCGCCGCCGCCGTGGCGAGTCTTCCCACTGTCAGCGCTGCCGATGGCGGCGATCTTCCAGCCGGATTGAAGGTCATAATCCGCCCAATCGGCTGGCAATCGTCTGTCGCAGGCGAGGATTGCCAGCCCGTGGCTTGGCAAGGCCTTACCGACAACCTATCTTAACCCGACATGAGCTAGGGTGACGAGGGCCGAACCCACTCGCCCGGCCCCTCCCGCATCGCGCGATGCGCCTCAAAGGTCGACGATGAACGCAAACTTCCGCAATTTCGCACTCTGGGTCATCATTCTGTTGCTGCTGGTCGCGCTGTTCCAGCTGTTCCAGGGCTCGGACACTCGCCAGCCCGGCAACGACGTGGCCTTCTCAGAGTTTCTCAAGAACGTCGACCAGGGCGCCGTGCGCGACGTGACCATCGTCAACCAGACGATATCGGGTCACCTGCAGAATGGGTCCGCCTTCCAGACCTACGCGCCTTACAACGCCGATTACATCGGTGAGCTCACCAAGGCCGGCGTCACCATCGTCGCTCGTCCGCCCACCGAGAGCATTTCGCTGATTGGTACGCTGCTCAACTGGCTGCCGATGCTGATCCTGCTCGGCCTGTGGATCTTCTTCATGCGCCAGATGCAGGGCGGCGCCGGCGGCAAGGCCATGGGCTTCGGCAAATCCAAGGCCAAGCTGCTGACCGAAGCGCACGGCCGCGTCACCTTCGAGGACGTCGCCGGCATCGACGAAGCCAAGGAAGATCTGATCGAGGTCGTCGAGTTCCTGCGCGACCCGCAGAAGTTCCAGCGGCTTGGCGGCCGCATTCCGCGCGGCGTGCTGCTGGTCGGCCCTCCGGGCACCGGTAAGACGCTGACCGCTCGCGCGGTCGCCGGCGAAGCCAACGTGCCCTTCTTCACCATTTCCGGTTCGGACTTCGTCGAGATGTTCGTCGGCGTCGGCGCCTCGCGTGTCCGCGACATGTTCGAGCAGGCCAAGAAGAACGCCCCCTGCATCATCTTCATTGACGAAATCGACGCGGTCGGCCGTCATCGTGGCGCCGGTCTCGGCGGTGGCAATGATGAACGCGAGCAGACGCTGAACCAGTTGCTGGTCGAGATGGACGGTTTCGAGCAAAACGAAGGCGTCATCATTATCGCCGCCACCAACCGTCCCGACGTGCTCGATCCCGCCCTGCTCCGCCCGGGTCGCTTCGACCGCCAGATCACCGCTTCGACCGCCAGATCACCGTGCCGAACCCCGACGTCAACGGTCGCGAGAAGATCCTGAAGGTGCATGTGCGCAAGGTGCCGATGGCGCCCGACGTCGACCTCAAGGTGCTGGCCCGCGGCACGCCAGGGTTCTCCGGTGCCGACCTGATGAACCTCGTCAACGAAGGCGCCCTGCTCGCCGCCCGCCGCAACAAGCGCATCGTCACCATGGCCGAGTTCGAGGACGCCAAGGACAAGGTGATGATGGGCGCCGAGCGCAAGTCGCTGGCCATGACGCCGGAGGAAAAGCGCAACACCGCCTATCACGAGGCCGGTCATGCCGTCATCGCGCTCATCCTCGACAAGACCATCGACCCGATCCACAAGGCGACCATCATCCCGCGCGGCCGCTCGCTCGGCATGGTGATGACCCTGCCCGAGAGCGACCGCTACAACTGGACCTACGAGAAGGCGGTGGCCCGCCTGACCATGCTGTTCGGTGGTCGTGAGGCCGAGATCCAGACGTTTGGTCCGGAGAAGGTGACGACCGGCGCTGCCGGCGACATCCAGATGGCCACCAGCCTCGCCCGTTCGATGGTGATGGAATGGGGCATGAGCGAGAAGCTCGGCCGCGTCCGCTACCGGCCCAACGAGCAGGAAGTGTTCCTCGGTCACTCGGTCAGCCAGTCGACCAACATGGCCGACGAGACCGCCAAGCTGATCGATGAGGAAGTCCGCCGCTATATCGAGGAAGGCGAGCAGAATGCCCGCCGCATCATCACCGAGAACCACGACAAGTTCGTCGCCATCGCCGAGGCGCTGCTCGAGTTCGAGACGCTGACCGGCGAGGAGCTGCGTGGCATCATGGCTGGCCGCCCGCCGGTGCGCGATGCCTTCGACGACACGGCGCCGCCGCGCGGTTCGGCCGTTCCCACCACCAAGCC
>JAGSYV010000122.1 GCA_018262505.1 Pseudomonadota bacterium | reverse complement strand
CTGGCGGGCGATCTTCTCGGTCTGGGCGGCGTTGTCGGCGTTCTGCTTGATGTTGGAGGCCATCTCCTCCATCGACGAGGAGGCTTCCTCGGCCGACGAAGCTTGCTCGGTGGCACCCTGGGCGATCTGCTCGGAGGCCGACGACAGCTGCTGGCTGCCGGCCGACACGTTGTCGGAGGCAACCAACGCATCCGCAACAACCGAACGAAGACGCTCGACCATATCGAGCAGCGACTGGCCGAGCGTATCCTTGTCGGACAACGGCCTCGGCGTCACGGTGAGGTTGCCGTTGGAGATCTCGGCGGCCATGCCGGCAGTCTCGCGCAAGTTGGCGGTCATCCTCTGCATGGCCGACATCAAGTCCTTGATTTCGTCGTTGGCCTTGTGAGTGACGGTGTGGTTGAGGTCGCCGATCGCAACGGCTTCGGCGAGTTCGACGCCGCGCCTCAGGCCGCGAGCGATGGAAAGCGACATCCAGACAGCGGCAATGGCACCGATGAGCGTGGCAGCGCCCGCGATGGCGATCAGGATCAGGCGCGTTGACTCATAGTTCGCTTTTGCCGCGTCCTCGGCATCCCCCATCGCCACCTTATCGGCTGCGACGAGATCGGTGGCCGCAGCGGTCATTGCAGTCGCTGCCGTTCGAATGTCGCCATTGGAAAGGTTGATGGCCGCTTGCTGACCGCTCGTGAGCTGGGTCTGGTGCAGGTTCTTGACCGTATTCTCATACGCGGTGACCGCTTCCAGCAGCCTCTCCCAGAGTGGCTTTCCCTCTTCGTCGGCAATGGCCAGCCCTTTGGTTGTAACGTCGCGAACAATGGCGAGGGCGGCGTCGGACTTCTCGTAATAGGCGGCCATCTCCTCGGTATTCGTCACCAGAAGCGCATTCTTCTGCTGGCGGATGCTTTCGGCAAGCGAACCGGAGGCGGTCAGCGCATATTCCAGACGGAGAGCCGGGCCATAGATGAGCTCGGTCAACGAGTTGTTGAGCTTGGATAGGTTGGTGATACTGAGCACAGCAAGTGCGATCAGCATCGCCACGACCAGGGCGAAGGACAGCGCAAGCTTCAGTTTGATGGTGATACGCATGATACGAGCACTTCCCTGGGTGTGTCCGGACCAGGCCGGGCTTATGCGGGATCAGTTCTGTGAATTCGGGCGTTCGACTCAGGCCTGCTGCCTCGTATGGCCCTTTGATGCAAAGATGGCCTCGAGGTCGGGAAAGATGACGAAAGTCCCTTCCCGATGGATCAGACACTCGATGAACTGCGGCGGCCACTTGAGGCCGACGCGCGGAGGGGGCTCTCCGCCCGCCTTCGACAAACTGGTAACTTCATTGACGCGGTCGGCCCTGAGACCGACGAGAGACGGCGTTCCGTCGAGATCCAGCTCAACCACCACAATGCGGCTGTCGATGGTGGTGGCCGTCATCGGCATGCCCATGGCGACGCGGATATCGGCGAGCGGTATCACTTTGCCGCGGAAGTTGATGACCGCGTTGACGAACGGCCGGCTGCCGGGAACGATCGCTTCCGGCATGAGGTCGAGAATCTCTCGAACGATGGCTGCTTCGAGGGCGAAGGTCTCGCCGCCGATCTCGAAGGTGAGGACCTCTATTTTCTCGGCGGTGGTGTCATGAACGGCTTTGGTCTTGAGGGCTAAATCACTCATGCGATGGCACGCAACTGCGCCTCCTGTTCCTGGCCAAGCGACACCAGATTGCCCACGTCAAGGATGAGTGCGACGGAGCCGTCACCAAGAATGGTGGCCCCCGAGAAGGTGGTCACGTCATCATGCAACTTGGACATCGACTTGATGACGGTCTGGTGATGGCCGATGATCTGATCGACGATCAGGCCAACACGCTCCTCGCCGGTCGAGACCACGACCATCTTCTGGTAGAGGTCGGGCTTGGTTCCGGTGGCGAACAGCTCGCGCAGACGGATGAAGGGCACAAGGGTATCGCGGAGCGACAGGAAGGCGCGGCCGCGCGAGCGCAGATCTTCCTCCTGGCTGATTTCGATGCATTCCTCGACCGCCGGCAGCGGGATCACATAGTGCCCCTCGCCCACCCTGACGAGCAGTCCGTCGATGATGGCAAGTGTCAGCGGAATGCGCAGCGAGACCGTGGAGCCCTCTCCAGGGCGGCTGGTCAGGTCGATCGATCCATGCAGCGACTCGATCGCCTTCTTGACGACATCCATGCCGACGCCGCGGCCGGACAGGTTGGTAACGGAGGAGGCCGTCGAGAAGCCCGGCTGGAAGATCAGCTGCAAGAGGTCCTGGTCGGCAATAGTCGCGCCCGGTTGGATCAGTCCGGCCGCTTCCGCCTTGGCCCTTACCCTGGCCCGATCTATGCCACGACCATCGTCGGTGACCGAAATGATCACCTCGCCGCCGGTCTGGCGGGCCGATAGGCGAATGCTGCCGGCTTCGGGCTTTCCGGAGGCTCGGCGAGCGTCGCCGTCTTCCAGCCCGTGGTCGGCGGCGTTGCGCACCAGATGGACGAGCGGGTCGGCAAGGCGCTCGATCACCGTCTTGTCCATCTCGGTGCTTTCTCCATCGGTGGAAAGCTCGATCTTCTTGCCAGTATCGCGCTGAAGGTCATGGACCAAACGGCGGTAGCGGTCGAACAGCGTGGCGACCGGCACCATGCGCAGCACCATCATGGTGACGCGCAGCTCGCTGCAAAGACGCTCCATCTCCTCGCTGACGGTGCGGAGGCCGATGTCGGCACTGTTGGCGGCGATCTGCTGCAGGCGGGACTGGACGATGACCAACTCGCCGACCCGGTCCATCAGCTCGTCGAGCCGCTCGGCGGGGACGCGGACGCTTTCCGCCTTCCGCCGCAGTTTCGGGTCGGCGGCGTCGGTAACCGGACGCGTGGCCGCTTCGGGGGCCGAGGGCTCCGGCAGCGGCGCGACGGTCACGACGGGGGTCGGCATATCGGCATTCTCGGTGACCGACGGCACGACTTCCACCGAAGGCGTGTCACTGCTCAGCGCCGCGATCTCCAACGTCATGTCGTCCATGACGAACAGGAACACATCCTCGATGTCGGCACGGCCGCGATCGGTGGTGAGCGTCACCTCCCAGTGGAAGTAGAGTGCCGTCGGTTCGAGCTTTTCCAAGGGCGGCAGGGCCGATTTGTCGAGAAGGACGCGGCATTCGCCCATCGCTCTGAGTTCATCAAGGAAGCTCAGCGGGTTCGTGCCATTGACAAAGCTATTCTCCGGCAGGCTGAACTTGATGCGCCAAGTGGTCGGCATGGTCGAGGCTGCCGCCTTGATCGGCGTTTCTGATATAGAGGCGACCGACGTCGCCGCCGCTCCCGAAACGGCCGCCTCAAGGCGCTCAAGAAGGTAGCGCTCCTCGGCAGCGTGATCGCCGCTGGGGTCCTCGACGAGGGCGCGCATGTGGTCGCGGGCTTCGAGCACCGCCGAGACCAGTCCGGGTGTTGCTTCGGCCAATCCTTTGCGGACGCGGTCAAAGGCGGTCTCGCAATGGTGGGTGAAGGCAGCCAGCCGATCGAAGCCGAACATGGCGCCCGACCCCTTGAGGGTATGAAGGGCGCGGAAAACGGCATCGACCAGCGCGCGATCATCGAGGCGGTGTTCACGGATCAGTTGATCCGGCTCGAAGGGCTTGACCAGCCAACCGGTGGCTCCGGCCGCCTTGGCGCGCCCCTTGAGAGTGGCGTCGGATTCCGTGGTGAGAAACAGGATGGGCACGCCGATCTGGTTCGGCAGGCGCCGCAACTCCTCGATCATGCGCAGGCCGTCCATATTCGGCATGTTGAGATCGGTGACGACAAGATCGAAGCGGGTGGCTCGGGCCTTGTTGAGGCCGTCGAGACCGTCGACCGCCTCCGTTACTTTGTAGCCGGCGCCGGTGAGGGCGATGCGCGTCGTCATGCGCACTGACACCGAGTCGTCGACAGTCAGGATACTCGCGGTCACTGGGTGGTCTCCTCATGGAGCCAGAATGAACGATCGGAAATTGTCGCGGCCGTCATGAGGCCGCTCCGGTCCAGCACGCGCCTAAGCTCGCCGCTTGCCGGCTCAAGGAGAGAGAGGGACTTGCCCTGTTCGTTAGCTCTCAGCCTTGCGGCTTCGATGATCTGGAGAAAGCTGAGATCAACTGTCGCGTCGTGTGGGATAGACAGTTTAATACTCGAAAATCCCCTAATCGATTCCGAAATAATAGAATAAGATGCATGGGCGTCTGAAACGCACAGGTTTGGATGCATCCGAATGACGGTTGACGTCTCCATTGGACCGCTCCTACTAGCGGAGAAAATATGGATGGCAATTGCTAAATTTCCATAAACTAGGATTTTACGGTGATGACTGCCTCAAAAGGCTGGAAATAGAATCAGGAGGAACTGAATAATCTCGTTAATACTCAAGAGTCAGTAAGCCCGCCTTACGAGTACTTAGCCTGTGATAATTCGCAGGATTCCTGTCCGTTTAACGAGGAAACGGCTGGTGACGGCGCAGATCGGACTCGTCTAGATTGTTAACGGGTGTGGGGCCGCGTTAGGGCGCCTCAGCGATTGTATCGACCTGAAACAATTACCTAGGTATTGACACTGATATGGTTAAAGCCCGAGTCTAGCTGACCGACACGACGCCAAAAGGGCCGCCATGTTGATCATCGCGACGCTCATATCCTCCAGTTGGAAAGGTTGCTGCAACCGCCCGGCGAACTGAACCGTGACGGGTGCCTGAACTACGCGCCGAAATGGGCATCGAAAAATCACACGTCCGATGTATTCGGCTGCCAGCCATTCCTCGTCGTCGCGAAGGGTGCGGGCGATTTCTTCGATATCCGGCCACTTCTCGCGAAACACTCGAACGCAGTCCGGATCGAAATGGCTCCCCGAACAGCGTACGATTTCATCATAGGCGCGTTTCGGCGACCACGCTTCCTTGTAAGGTCGGGCTGAGGTCAGGGCGTCGAATACGTCGGCGATGGCCGTAATGCGCGCCTCGATCGGGATCGCGGTTCCTGACAGACCGCGCGGGTAGCCGCTGCCATCCCATTTCTCGTGGTGGCCGCCGATGATGGCCGCCGCTACCCGGATGAGATCCGAGGTGCCGTTTTCAAGCAGCCGGACGCCGTAATTTACATGCTCGCGGATCTCGGCCATTTCCTCGGGGGTAAGGCGACCCGGCTTGTTCAGCACCGCGTCGCGGATGCCGATCTTGCCGATATCGTGCAGAGGGGCCGCGAGATGGATCATCTGGCAGAAATGGGGTGAGAGCGATAGCCCCTTGGCAATCACCAGACTGATGGAGGCCACGCGCGATACGTGAGCGCCCGTGCCGCCGTCGCGCATTTCAATGGCCCGCGCCAAACGCCAGATCATCTCCTTTTCGCGTGACGCCAATTCGGTAGTCGCCTCGCGCACCGCGTCCTCGAGACGGTGCGCATGGGCGGCCAACTCGATCTGGGTGCGGCGAAGCGATATCAGGTTGGTGACGCGTGCCCTGAGCTCGATCGGGTCGAACGGTTTGTTGAGAAAGTCGTTGACGCCGGCGAGAATGGCGTTGAGCCTGACACCGCTGTCCTGCTCGGCACTGATCATGACAATGGGAACAGCGTGATAGTCGGGCCGCAAGCGCAACGCTTCGGTCACCTCGATGCCCGTGAGGTTGGGCATCAGATAGTCAACCACGACAAGATCATATTGGCGCGTTGCCGCGAGTGCCAAGGCTTCTTCTGGCGTGTCGCACAGATCGAGAATGAGGTTGGGCATCTCGGTCAGTGCAGCGCCCATCCACAACAGCACCGATTTGCTGTCGTCGACGATTAGTGCGCGCATGGTTCCGCTGGATACGCCATGGCCTTCAGTCAGCACAGCCTTGTTTCCTCCGGCGGCACCCAGAAGCAAGAATATGGGACAAGCCCAAGCCGATCCTTGTCAGCCAGCGTGGCAGGCAAGAATGAAATAAGGGTTCACCCCGATGAATGAATCGAAACATGGATGGGGGGGTAGAATGGAGGGCACGATGCGCCGGCAATTCCTGGAAATTAGCCGGCGCTCGCCGCAGTCCGGAAAGCCAACGCGTCGGTCTGCCAGGTGCCCACGCTCGAGACACCAACGACTGGAGGATTGTCATTTGGCTTGGGGCCAGGCTCTCCGACTGTCGGTTCGTGGCCGCAAGCTCGCGGATTACGGTCTCTCAGTCGGTTCGGTCATCGTCTCTGGGCCGAAATCAGCCAAAGCGCCCGGTGATATAATCGGCCGTGCGCTTATCCACGGGATTGGTGAAAATCCGCTCCGTTGCGCCGAATTCGACCAGCTCGCCGAGATACATGAAAGCGGTGTAGTCCGACGAGCGGGCCGCCTGTTGCATGTTGTGCGTCACGATGGCGATGCAGTAGTCCGAGCGGAGCTCGGAAATGAGTTCCTCCACCTTGGCGGTGGAGATCGGGTCGAGCGCCGACGCCGGCTCATCGAGCAGGACGACCGCCGGCTCGGTTGCGATGGTGCGGGCAATGCAGAGCCGCTGCTGCTGGCCGCCGGAGAGGCTGAGCCCGCTTTGGCTGAGCTTGTCCTTGACCTCGATCCACAGCGCGGCGCGTTTCAGGGCATGCTCGACACGATCGTCGAGCTCCGACTTCGGCACGGAATGATAGAGCCGAATCCCGAAAGCGATGTTCTCGTAGATGGTCATCGGAAATGGCGTCGGCTTCTGAAACACCATGCCGACCATGGCTCGCAGGGCGTTGAGATCCTGCTCGCGGTCAAGGATGTTATGGCCGCCGATCATGACGGAGCCCTCCGCCCGCTGTCGGGGGTAGAGGGCGTAGATGCGGTTGAAGATACGCAGCAGGGTCGACTTGCCGCAGCCGGACGGGCCGACAAAAGCGGTGACGCGCCGATCTTCGAGGTCGAGATTGACGTTCTTCAGCGCCTGGAACTTGTCATAGTAGAAGTGGAGGCTGCGGACCGATACCTTGACCGCAGTGGCTTCGGCGTCGGCTGGCTTGGTATGCACCCTAGGGCGGGGAGTGAGCGTTTGGCCGGTTGGCTGCGCGCCGAAACAAGCCGCGCCAGCACGTTGAGAACGAGGATCGCAAAGGTGATCAGGAAGGCGCCGCCCCAGGCGAGCTGCTGCCAATCGTCATAGGGGCTGAGGGCGAAGCGGTAGATCACCACCGGCAGGTTCGCCATCGGGGCGTTGAGGTCCGTCGACCAGAACTGATTGTTGAGCGCCGTGAACAGCAATGGCGCCGTTTCGCCGGAGATGCGCGCCGCCGCGAGCAACACGCCGGTCAGCATGCCGCTGCCGGCCGCTCGCCAGACGATCGATACCATCACCCGCCATTCCGGAGCACCAAGCGCGGCCGCCGCCTCGCGCAGCGGCACCGGCACCAGGCCGATCATGTCCTGCGTCGAACGCACGATCACCGGCAGCGCGATCAGCGCCAGGGCAATCGAGCCGGCCCAGGCCGAATAGTGCTGCATGGGCAGCACCGTGAAGCCATAGACGAACAGGCCGACCAGGATCGACGGAGCCGACAGCAGGATGTCGTTGATGAACCGGGCGACGCTGCCGAACCGACTGTCGCGGCCATATTCCGCAAGGTAGGTGCCGGCGAGTATGCCGATCGGCGTGGCGATCAGCATGGCGAGGCCGGTCATCATTGCCGAACCGACGATGGCGTTGGCAAGGCCACCAGGGCTGCCGGGTGGTGGCGTTTCGAGCGTGAACAGGTCGAGGTTGATGGCCGACAGGCCTCGCGAGACCAGCGTCCAGCTAATCAGTCCCAGGAAGACGAGCCCGATCAGCGCCGTCGCCACCGACAGGGACAAGACGACAATATTGACCGCGCTGCGGCGACGCACTCGAGCGCTCATCGGCGGCCCTCCCGCTTGTCGATCGCCATCAGCATCCATTTGGCCAGCGCGAGCACGGTGAAGGTGATCAGGAACAGGACGAGGCCGAGGGCGATCAGCGCCGACAGGTGCTGTTCCTCGAACGCCTCGTTGAATTCGTTGGCGATCGCCGCTGAAATGGTGGTGCCGGGTGCCAAGAGCGAGGCACTGATCTGGTAGGTGTTGCCGATCACGAAGGTGACCGCCATCGTCTCGCCGAGCGCCCGGCCGAGGCCGAGCATCACACCGCCGATGAGGCCAACGCGGCAGTAGGGAATGACGATCTTCCAGACGACTTCCGTGGTGGTGCAGCCCATGCCATAGGCGGATTCGCGCAGCAGCGCTGGCACGGTCATGAACACGTCGCGGGTAATCGAGGTGATGTAGGGTAACACCATGATGGCGAGAACGATGCCGCCGTCGAGGATGCCGATGCCGAACGGCGGGCCTTGGAACAGCATTCCGATGATCGGTAGCGGGCCGAGATAGTCGATCAGCGCCGGCTGGACATATTCCTGCAGCATCGGCGTCAGGTAGAACAGGCCCCAGATGCCGAAGACCACGCTTGGAATACCGGCCAGGAGCTCGATGGCAGTGCCGATCGGTCGGCGCAGGACGACCGGGCAGATCTCGGTCAGGAACATGGCGATGCCGAAGCTGACCGGGATGCCGATCACCATGGCGATCGTCGCGGTGATCAGGGTGCCGGCGATCGGAGCGAGCGCACCGTAGACGTCCTCGACCGTGTCCCAGTCGGACGTCCAGAAAAAGGCAGGCCCCATGGCCGTCAGCGCCGGTATCGCGCCGTGGATGAGAAATGCGATCATGCCGGCGAGCACGATGACAACGAGCGCGGCCGACAGGAACGTAATGGCTCGGAATACGGCATCCTGCCGACGATAAAGGTGCAAGGTGCCGGTCATCTCGGGAGCAATCCGTAGCTCCTCGACGGCGGCGGCAAGGGTTTCATCGGTCATAGGGCAGAGCACCGCCATGAGGATGGCGACCGGGTTTGGGCGGTCGCGGAGACGGGGGCGCACAGTCGTGCACCCCCGCAAAGTTCTGTCGCTGACGTGCGACCTTTATTACGAACCCGGCTTGTAGAGCGGGGCGTTGTTGTCGCCGACGGTGACGTCGCGAACCCAGGTCGCGCGGGCCGAAGCCTTGACGGCGGCCGGCATCGGCACGTAGTCGAGCGCCTTGGCGGCGGCATCGCCGTTCGAGTAGGCCCAGTCGAAGAACTTCAGAGCTTCGGCGGTCGCCGCCGGGTCCTTCGGACGAGCCTCGACCAGGATGAAGGTCGCGGCGGTCATCGGCCAAGCCTGGGCGCCGGGCTGGTTGGCGAGGATCAGGTAGAAGCCGACGGCCTTTGACCAGTCGGCGCTGGCGGCGGCGGCGGTGAAGGCCGAGACGTCCGGCGAGACGACATTGCCAGCGGCGTTGACCATCTTGGTGAAGGCAACGTTGTTCTGCTTGGCATAGGCGTATTCGACGAAACCGATCGAATTGGCGGTCTGCTTCACGGTGGCGGCGACGCCGTCATTGCCCTTGGCACCGATGCCACCCGGCCACTTCACGCTGTTGCCCGAGCCGATCGACGACTTGAACGACGCGCTGACCTGCGACAGGTAGTAGGTGAAGTTGAAGTTGGTGCCCGAAGCGTCCGAGCGCCACACGGTGGCAATCGCTGTCGCCGGCAAGGTGAGGCCGGGGTTCAGCTTGGTGATTGCCGCGTCGTTCCAGGTCTTGATCTTGCCGGCGTAGATGTCGGCGAGCGTCGGGCCGTCGAGAACCATCTTGTTGGGGCCAATGCCCTTGAGGTTGACGATCGGGACGATGCCACCCATCACGGTCGGGAACTGGACGAGACCGGCGGCAGCCAGCGCGTCCTTCTTGAGCGGATTGTCGGTCGCGCCAAAGGTGACCGTCTTGGCCTTGATCTGCTTGACACCGCCGCCCGAGCCGATCGCCTGATAGTTGAGGCCGACGCCGGTCTTGGCCTTGTAGCTCTCCGCCCACTTCGAATAGAGCGGGTAGGGGAAGGTGGCGCCAGCGCCGGTGATCTCAGCAGCAGCGGCGGAGCCAGCTACGATGCCGGCGCCGAGAAGGAGCGCGCCGAGCTTCAGCGCGACGGACTTAAGGACTAACATAGGGTGCCCCCCTAATAACTGTACATTGCCGACAGCGGTTGCAGCGGCAGCCTGCATCGCATAGGCCACCCATGTGTCAGTTATGCTTCGGTTTTATGAAGGTTGCCCGACGGGCTGTCATTTCCGGGGAACCGGCCAAAAAGACTCGCCCTGGAGAGCTTGGATCGTCGCGCCTGACTAACGTCCGAGGTCCAGCGAGAAGCTGTGGCTCAGGGAAAGACCTGCCGTATTTTGCAGGCGGCTTCCGACGCCCGACCGAGTGATCGGGCTCTTGGCGGCGTCTCCAGTCAGGTCGTCCAGACGATCGTAGAGATCCAGCGACCATGTTGGAGAAATTTGGTAGCTGATCGAGGCGGCGAGGCCGACCGATTTTACTCCCCAACCGGCATCAAATGCTGAAAGGCCCGACAAAGCGGCCTCGCGGGGTGAAACGCCAAAATAGCTTTGCATGTAGGAGGCGTCGGCAAAGGAGAGGCGGGGACCCAGCGAAAGGACCCAGTCATCGCCAAGACGCTTGAACCAATCGATACCTGCATCGACCTCCAGGCCACTGCCGTTGGTAAGCGCCTGCCGGATTTCTGTGCGGGCGCGCAGTTGGTCGGGAACGATCCAGGTCTGAAGAAAGACGCCCGCGTCAACGTCGAAGGACAGATCATGCAATCCGGGGAAACCCGCTGCGGATGAGTTGCGTCGATCCCGAAAGCCGATCACCGGACCGACTTCAACGCCGGCGATGTCGAAAAGGCTATAATCGATACCGTCATCGGGAGCCGACAGTTCCTCGACCTCGTCGAAACGTCGAATGTCGATGGAAGGCAGCGCGCTTATGCCCTGTCGGCGCGCACCAGGGTAATCCGGTGCCGTTTCGACGGAGCCCCCCAAAGTGATGACGACACCAGAGTTCGTTGTGGATGCTGTCTGACCTTCAACTGCGTAGGCCGGAGCGATGGAGAAGAGTACAGCCAAGATCGGGAGCCCTCCCAAGAGGAGGCTGCTTTTCGACCAACGCATCGTAAATTTGCTCCAGAGAACTCCGCCGCATCGCCACTGCCGGCTTGCCCGGCGTAAAAATCCCTCAGCGCGTAGCTCTCCGGATACCAAGTCAGGCTGAGGCGAATATGAAGCGGCGGCCTTTCGGGGTCGGCTGCCGACTGTCAAAGGAAAGTCGGCACAGAGGGGCCGGAAGAGTGATTTGCAAGCTTGCTCAGCGAAGCCCTTAATCCGCTGCGCATGACCAGGGCGACGGCCATAATAAAACGGCCGTCGCGTCTTGGGCCGGACCGATCAGGAACGCCTTGGCTTCAGCATGCGCACCAGCGTCTCATCCTTCAGCAAGAAGTGATGATAGAGCGCCGCCGCTGCATGAAGAACGATCAGGACTATGAAGATGGGTTTGCCAATGGTGTGTATGTCGCCCCATGGGTCTCCCACGTACTTCGCCAACAGCCCCGTCACTGGAACGGCGACCAGAAGGGCGTAGAATAGCCAATGCATCGCCGACGCGGCGAGCGTCATCAGACCGGGCGCGCCGATGACTTCCGGAGTGCCCGTGAACATCCGTACAGCCAGACGGAGCACGAGCAACACGAGGATGGCGATGCCTACCCAGAAATGAGCGGATGAAAGCTGAAGATCGCCAGCCCCCGGCGTCGCCCCTTCTTCCAGGGCCTCGACGACATTTGTCATGCTTTCGCCGAACACGAGCTGAAACAAGACCGCGGCAACGATAAGCCAGTGTAGAGTTATTTGTATTGTCGAATAGCCTTCGACGCTTTTGTTCGCCATGCTAGGCCCCCTAGGTTTGACCAAAGCGCAAACAGGCCCTGATCGAGGTCAGACTAAACCATTTCTCATCCTCGTACATTGCGGCAATTTGGACGAGGTGAATGCGTCACCGACAGCTTATGAAAATGGCCCAAGCTTTCGCCAGCTCGAAAATTCGGCAAGTGCACCCGCAGGCCTCAGTGTTGATCGATGCGGGTCCAAGTCATGGTTGTCGGAGCCCGCTGGCGTTCAAAGCCAGATAAGCGTCGCCAGCCACCTTGCTACAGAACCAATACGCCGCGCTGCAAAGCCTGATTGTCCGGCTCAACATGAATGGTGACGGTGATGTCGCCAAACTCCTCCTTGATGGCCTGTTCTATCTTGTCGCAAATGTCGTGCGCCTCGCTGACGCTGATCGCTCCGGGAACCACGAGATGGAAGTCGACGAAGGTCATCTTGCCGGCGTGGCGCGTTTTCAGGTCGTGGACCTCGATGGCGCCCGAGGCGGCAGCCGCGATGATCGTGCGCATGGAGGCGAGCCTGTCGTCCGGCACCGCTTCGTCGAGCAGCCCGCTGAGCGACGATCTGACGACCTTCCAGCCCGACCACAATATGTTGAGAGCAACAAGGCCGGCCAATATCGGATCGAGAACATACCAGCTCGTGATCACTGCCAGCAGGACACCGAGAACGACGCCGCCGGACGATACGACGTCGGAAAGCAAATGATGGCCGTCTGCCACCAGGGCCGGCGACTTATGCCTGCGGCCTTGCACGATCAGTATCCAGCACCAGAAACCATTGATCGCCGTGGCAAGTCCGTTGACCAGCAGACCCTCGAGGGGAGCATCGAGCGGGTGCGGGTTCATGAAGCCCTTGTAGGCTTCTTCGATGATCAGAATGGCCGCGATGATGATCATCACGCCTTCGAGAACCGCGCTGAAAAACTCCGCCTTGTGATGCCCGTAGGGATGGTGGGCATCGGCGGGAGCGGACGCAACACGGATCGCAATCAGGGCAACCACGGCGGTGGCGACATTCACGATGCTTTCCAGGGCATCGGACATGAGCGCGACCGAGCCGGTAAGCCAATAGGCAAAAGCCTTTAGCCCGAGAACGGCGACACCGACGATCAGGCTGCCGATAGCTAAGCGAAGCGTTTGGGTCATGGAATCGTATCCGATCGATAGGTAGTACGTTTCCCTTAATGCTGTACTGGAGTGTGCGCAATGTATCCAAATGAGTTTAATAAATAATTCTGCGGAAACGGCGGTAATCGGAACCATTCCCAAATAAAGATGTCATCCGGAAGGCTATTAAGGTTGCGGCAAAAAAGTGGAGCCTTGGCTACATTTCCCGTTTTTGCCTGCATTGCAACTGAGCTGAAACTCGCACCTATGCCGGCTAGGCCACTATTGGAATCAAACCATGCCGGAAGCGCTTTTTAACGCCCCCCCAACATTCAACGGTCGCCACGCCATAAACGGCATCGCGTTTGGCTGAGCACCGCCTGATGTTTCTGCGGTCTCGTTTGGTTCCGGCCGGAACCCCACCCAGCGACAGCCGATGCGTAAGGGCACCTCGTCGAGCCGGCTGCCGCCCCACAGCACCGGGAACTGGCTGAGGCCGAGCCCAAGGCAGGCCTGCTTGCATCGGGGCCGAACAGGAACTCCGATTCGGCCCTTCTCGGTTACGCGATCAACTTCATCAGGGCCTTCGCCGCGTCTTCGCTGCTTGCCGGGTTCTGGCCGGTGACCAGCTTTCCGTCCGTCACCACATAGGGTGCCCAATCCGGTCCCTTGCGGTACCGCGCGCCCTGGGCAATGAAAGTATCCTCGATCAGGAACGGTCCGACATCCGACAGATGGACGGCATCTTCTTCGCCGTTGGTGAAGCCGGTGACGATACGCCCCTTGACGATGGGCTCGCCGTTTGCCGCTTTGACGTTCTTGAGCGCGCCGGGAGCGTGGCAGACAAAGCCAACCGGCTTGTCGGCGCGGACGAAGCTCTCGATCAGACCGATCGAAACCGGGCTTTCGGCAAGATCCCATAGGGGACCGTGTCCGCCGGGGTAGAAGACCGTGTCGAAATCCTCCTGGCGTACCGTGTCGAGCTTCACGGTATTGGCCAGCACCTTTTGCGCGGCCGGGTCCGACTTGAAGCGACGGGTCATTTCGGTCTGAAAGTCGGGCAAGTCGCTCTTGGGATCGAGCGGAGGCTGGCCTCCGGCGGGCGAAGTTACCGTTATCTCGGCACCGGCGTCGAGAAAAGTGTAATATGGGGCCGCAAACTCCTCGAGCCAGAAGCCAGTCTTCTTTCCCGTGTTGCCCAGCGCATCGTGGCTCGTCAGCACCATCAAGATTTTCATGGTCGATTACCTCATTATCTGCCCGCCGATATACGCGGACATGGGGACAGGTTTCATATTTCGGTGGCTTCGGGGCGGTCTCGCTATTTTGTCTGGAGCGCCCAAGCATAGGCTGAACGCCCCGGCGAAGGGAAAGTTCAACGCCCGGACGATGCCGAGAGGTGCCGAGCGCGCATGATGCTCATGACGCCTGCACACGCGCTGCACAAAAAACCTGACCGGCTGCTGAAAACCGCCCAACTCACTGCGATCTGACATGCGACGACGGGGCATGTCGATCCGCGCCCGCCACCACCCCGTTCCCATCGGAATCCTTCCCGACCGTCTCGTTCGCGACGCCTGGTGGCTTGCCGAGCCGGCGGCCAACGACGAGTCCTCGCAGAGCCAGGCCTCTCCCCAACCTCGTGAGACCGCGCCAAAGCCGGCGGCGCGCCTTGTCGTGCCTGATTGCCAGATGTCTTGATCGGAGCCTTCCAGGAATGGATTTTCTTATTGCCAATCGCAAACCCGCTTATATCGGCCCCACGCAGTGGTTCAGGCAGCGCCTCGCCGCCGTTGTCCTGCTGGTGGTGCTGTCGGATTTTCTCTTCTACCAAGCACCGGCCGCCGGCTTGCCGGTCGCGCTCTTTCTCGTCTTGCTCTTCGCAGCGACAGCGACGTTCAATCGGCTTCGCTCTCTTGGGAGTTGGCGCTTTGTAGCCACCGCTCTGCTGTCCGCCGCCATGGCGGCGTTGATCGCCGACGCCGATCCGCTGTCCGTTCCCCTTGCCATCGTCCTGTCCGCCATCAGCGTTGTGGTGCTGGTTCACGGTCCCGTCGGGTGGCGGGCGATCGCGAGAAGTGTAGCGCTGTTGCCTCTCATCGGCTGGCTAAGGCTCGCAAGTGACTGCCTGCTCATCCGGCGGGCGAGGATCCGGCGCGGTCGGATGCATTTCGACATTTCCGGATGGATCGTGCCGGTTGGTTTGTCGCTGTTCTTCGTCATCGTATTCCTCATCGCCAATCCGGTGATCGATCACTGGGTCAGCTTGCTGACGCCGGATCATCTGACGCTCATGGACGGTCGGCGCCTCATCTTCTGGGTTGCGATGGCGCTCATCGTCTGGCCTTTTCTGCACCTCGTCAGAAGCCGGCGTGCCGTAAAGCCGTCCGTGCTGCCGGCCGCGAATGGGGCTTGGTTGAACTTCTTCGGTGATGTTGCCATCCGGCGCTCGCTCGTCTCCTTCAACCTGTTGTTCGCGCTGCAAACACTTGCCGCCCTCGGCTATCTCTGGGGTGGCATGGACCTGCCCGAGGGCATGAGCCATGCCGAATACGCCCATCGGGGCGCCTATCCGCTGATGGCGGCGGCGATGGTGGCCGCCACCTTCGTGTTGATGGCCCTTCGAGGCGACCCGGACCGCGAGCGCCAGCGGTCTTTGAAGCCGCTCCTGCTGGCCTTTGTCGGGCAAGGGCTGCTGCTGGTCGTCTCGTCGATGCTGCGCCTCGATCTTTACGTGGAGGCCTATTCTCTGACCCTCTGGCGCGTGGCGGCTTTCGTCTGGATGGGGCTCGTCGCCTTCGGCTTCCTGACCATCCTCATCCGCATTCTCGGCCGGCACTCCACGCTCTGGCTGGTGAACATCAACGCCGGCGCGGCTTTTCTCGCTCTCTGGGTCTGCTGCTTCGTGGATTTCGCCGGTCTGGTCACCGGCTTCAATATTGCCCATTCGCGCGAGGTCACTGGTCAAGGGCCGGCTCTTGATCTCAATTATATCGTCTCGACCTTTGGAGCGCGGCATGAACCTCGGTGACCTCGTCATGCAGCCTGCTTCCATCCTGGTGGTCGATGACGATCCGGCCATCCGCTCGGTGATCACCTTTGCCCTGGAAAAGGCTGGCCACCATACGCGTGCTGCTGGCGACGGTCGGGAAGCGCTGACCCTGTTTGCCGCGAAGGCGCCAGACCTCATTGTTCTCGATATCGGCATGCCGGAGATGGATGGGTTCGCCACCTGCCGCGAAATCCGTAAGCTCAGCGAGGCGCCGATCCTGTTCCTGTCGGCCCGTGACGAGGAAATCGACCGGGTGCTCGGTCTCGAACTCGGCGGCGACGATTACGTTACCAAGCCCTTCTCGCCGCGCGAGCTGGTGGCCCGCGTCGGTGCCATCCTGAAACGCAGTCGCGGAACAATGGAGCCAAAGTCCGAAAGTCGGCGCCTCGGGCGCGGCGTCGTCTCGCTCGATCCCGACGGCTATCGCACGTTCGTCGGCGAGCGGCCGGTGGTCCTGACGGCGCAGGAATTTGCCATTCTACGGGCGCTGCTGAGCCGGCCGAACCAGGTGTTTGATCGCGAGCGAATACTGGAGACGGCTTGGCCGGAGGCCATCCATATCTCCGACCGCACCGTCGACAGCCACATTCGAAACATCCGGGCCAAGCTCGCAGCGGCCGGTTGCGCAACAGCCATTGAAACGGTGCATGGCGTCGGTTTCCGGCTCGGTCCGTGCGCGGCGGTATCGTGAGCGCGCCGGCGCCGCAGGTGCGGCAAAAATGGCGGCCGCGCCTGGCGCTCATCGTCGCCTCGGTGCTGGCGCTGGTGGTGTGTCTGCCGCTCGGCAGCATCATCTTCTTCCGCATTTACGATAATCAGTTGGTTCGCCAGACCGAGGCCGAGCTGATCGCCCAAAGCGTTGCCATCGCCGCGCGGATCAGTGCCGACCTTTCAGCACGGCCTCCTATCAACCTGCGGCTTGGTCCGCCGGTTCAGATCGTCACGCCGAACACCGACGGTCTCGCTCCCGTCTTGCCCCGCCTCGATCTTGCCGTCGATGATGTGCTGCCGCTGCGTCCGGAAGCGGCGCTCGGCACAGGCACCACAAATTCGGCTCTCGCCGATCTTGGTCTTCGCCTCCAACCTGAGTTGGCTGCGATCAGTGCGGCGACCTTGGCCGGCTTCCGCATCCTGGATGCCGATGGGGTGGTCGTGGCCGGTGGAAACGAGGTGGGGCAGTCGCTGGCGGCGCTGCCTGAAGTCGCGGGTGCCTTGGACGGAGAGTACCGGTCGGTGGTGCGGCACCGCAGTTCCGAACGTCCGATACCAGCTCTGGATTCGATCAGCCGTGGGGCTGACATCCGTGTGTTTGTTGCTCTGCCTGTTGCCGCTAACGGGCAGGTCGCCGCCGTCGTCTATGCGTCGCGGACACCCGCCAACGCCCTCAAGCAGCTTTATGAGGAGCGCCGTAAGGTCGGGCTCGCCCTGCTGAGCGTGCTGGCAGCCACTTGGGTGATCGGCTTCGTTTTTCACCGCACCATCACCCGGCCAGTAAGGGCATTGATCGCACGCACCACGGCGGTGGCCGGTGGCGATCGGGCCGCACTGAAGCCGCTCGACCATCACGGCACGGCGGAATTCGCTCAACTTTCCCAAAGCTTTCTGGAGATGGCCGCAGGTCTGGCCGCTCGCTCCGAGTATGTAGCGACCTTTGCCGCCCATGTTTCCCACGAGCTGAAGTCGCCCCTGACGGCCATTTCGGGAGCCGCCGAGCTCCTGGCAGACGACGTTGCCGAACCGACCATGACGCCCGCCCAGCGAGCGGCATTCCTCGCCGGCATCCAGGCGAACGCCGATCGCTTGGGCGCTCTGGTTGCTCGCCTGCGTGACCTCGCGCGCGCCGAGACGATGCCGACCGTCGGTGGGTGCCGACCGGCCGACGTGATCGACGCCCTGTGCGAAGGCAAGCCGGATGTGGCGATCGAAACAATGGGCGATCTCGAAAGGAGCGTCGCCATGTCGGCCGAAACGCTCGCTGTGGTTCTCGGACATCTCATCGAGAACGCCAGACGCGCCGGCGCCGGCCATGTTGTCATTTCAGCGGTGGCAAAAGGTGGTCGCCTTGCCATTGTCGTCGCCGATGATGGTCCCGGCATCTCGCCGGCCAATCGCCCGCATATCTTCGATCCCTTCTTCACCACCCATCGCGCCGACGGCGGCACCGGCATGGGCCTTGCCATCGCCCGCGCCATGGTGGCGACCCACCGGGGCAGCCTCGACCTGGTCGATAGCGCCAGCGGCGGCTCCTTTAGGATCGATCTGCCTATTGCCGACGCATCACGCTGACAAAGAGCCAGTTGTAAAAAAGTTCTTTTATCAGTGGGTTGAACGATAACCTGCCTCGCCGTTTCAAATTCGCCTGAGGCGAAACGACATTGAGCGGATCGGCACCACCAATGAGCGGCCCGGCGTCGCGCCGCGAATGGCCGCGGGCTAGTTTTTTCATCTCTTGACCGACTGAGGATGGAAAGATGTTTCGCCATATCATGATCGCGGGTGCGTTGTTGTTTGTCTCCGGGACGGCAATGGCCGATGAATTCCGGCTGAAGAGCACCGATATCTCCGAAGGAAAGGAGCTTTCCGCTGCGCAAATCTTCAAGGGCATGGGCTGCGAGGGAGGCAACACGTCGCCCCAATTGTCTTGGGAGAATGCTCCTGCCGGGACGAAGAGCTTCGTGGTCACTGCCTACGACCCCGATGCACCGACGGGCTCGGGTTTCTGGCATTGGGTGGTGTTCAATATCCCGGCTTCGGTCACCGAACTTGACGGCGGTGTCGGATCGGGCAAAGGATTACCGGCGGGCGCAGTCCAGAGCCGCACCGATTTCGGTGTGCCGGGCTTCGGCGGTGCCTGCCCTCCGCCCGGCGCCGTCCACCGCTACATTTTCAAGGTAGCCGCGCTCAAGGTTGAGAAGCTTGATCTGCCGATCGAGACAAGCGCGGCCATGGTCGGCTTCATGACCAACGCCAACGCGCTTGGCAGCGCCAGCATCACCGCCGTCTATGCCAAATAACCAGATGGCCGACATCTAGAGTTTCCGGCGAACCGGAGTTCGCCGGAAATGCTCTGGCGGATGTCGGCATTCCATCCCGAGGGAGCGACATGATGATCAGAGCTATTGTTGCAGCGGAAGCAACGCCGCGCTTAAAGGCCTCTCTTCTGCCCGAGCCGTTTGCAACCCGCATCTCCGCCCGCATCAAGCGGCCGCTCGGAGACCTTTTCGGACTAAAAAGCTTCGGCGTAAATCATGTCACCATACCACCGGGAGCCATCACGTCGCTCTTCCACCGCCACAGCGTTCAGGACGAGTTCGTGCTGGTGCTGACCGGCACGCTTGTTCTCGTTCACGACAGCGGCGAAACGGTGCTTGAGGCGGGCATGTGCGCCGGTTTTCCGGCGGGTGGCACGGCGCATCATCTCATCAATCGCGCGGACGAGCCGGCCACCTATCTTGAGATCGGCGACCGGCAGCGGGGTGACACGGTCGAGTATCCCAACGACGATCTGCAGTTGACGATGGACGACACGGGTCAATGGGTTGCCAGCCACAAGGATGGCACGCCCTACGCCTAGTGTCAGATAGGTGCAAAAAGCCGCCGCGTCGCCTCGGGAGGCTGACGACGCGGCGGCTGTCGCCGAAACCGATCGGCTATGGGCGGTCCCCGGGGGAAGACCGGCTGCCCATGCCGGCTCAGACGTCGGAGAGCCTTGTCCAGGCGGCGTCGGCGTGGCTGGAAGCGACGGCCGCGTTGATGAAGCGAACGCCTCGCACGCCGTCGCGGACCGTTGGAACGGCCATTGCGTCTGGGTTTGGGCTGCGCTTCTCGATGCGGGCCAGGATGAGTTCGGCCGTATCGGCGTAGATCTGCGCGAAGGCTTCGAGATAGCCCTCGGGGTGTCCGCCGGGAATGCGGCTCGCATGGGCGGCAACGGCATTGGCGCCCGGCCCCGACCGGATGATCTTTCGCGTCGGTTCGCCGAACGGCGAGAAATGAAGTTCGTTGGGACTCTCCTGGCTCCACTCGATGCCTGCTCGCTCGCCGTATATCCTGAGGCGCAGCGCATTGGCATTTCCCGGCGCCACCTGGCTGCACCAGAGCATGCCGCGCGCGCCGCCGGCAAAGCGCAGCAGCATGCCGGCATTGTCGTCGAGGCGTCGGCCCGGCACGAAGGTGCTGAGGTCGGCTGCCAGCGCCTCGCATTCGAGGCCCGAGACATATTCGGCAAGCTGCATGGCGTGGCTGCCGATGTCGCCGACGCCGCCGGCAGCGCCGGCCCTGTCGGGATCGGTGCGCCATTCGGCCTGCTTGGAGCCCATGGTCTCGGCGGCGACGGTCAGCCAGTCCTGCGGATACTCGACCTGGACCAGCCGGATCGGTCCCAGTTCACCGGCCGTCACCATCGATCGCGCCTGCCTGATCATAGGATAGCCGGTGTAGTTGTGGCTGAGCACGAAAATCCGTCCGGTCTCCGCGACCAGTGCCGCCAGCGCCTCGGCTTCGGCAACGGTGCGCGTCATCGGCTTATCGCAAATGACGTGGATTCCTGCCTTGAGAAAAGCGGTGGCGATGGGGGCGTGCAGGTGGTTGGGGGTGACGATCGACACGACGTCGATGCCGTCGGGGCGCGCTGCTTCGGCTTTCGCCATCGTCTCGAAGTCGGTGTAGGTCCGGTCAGGCGCGATGTGGAGGTCGGCGGCGCTGGCCTGCGCCCGCTCTGGATCGGACGATAGCGCGCCAGCCACCAGTTCGTAGCGGTCGTCGAGCCGCGCCGCCATGCGGTGAACGGCGCCGATGAACGCGCCGCGGCCGCCGCCGACCATGCCGAGCCGCAGGCGGCGGCCGACCGTGGTGCTGCTGGATGCTTCGATTGTCATGGCAACCTCCTCCAACGCATCGGACCGAAAAGGGAACCCGCTTTTCGGACAAATCCGATGCGCAAACAAAAACATGGAGCGGTGCCCGGATATATCCGGGCTTCCGCCGCTTCAGGCGATACCGAGGATCGCCTTGTTGGCCGCTAGATCGGTGCCGGATCCGGCGAAGTCGTCGAAGGCCTTTTCCGTCACGCGGATGATGTGATCGGCGATGAAAACGGCGCCTTCGGCCGCGCCTTGCTCAGGATGCTTGAGGCAGCATTCCCACTCCAGCACCGCCCAACCGTCAAAGCCGTATTGGGTGAGCTTGGAGAAGATGGCTGAAAAGTCGACATGGCCATCACCTAGCGACCGGAAACGGCCGGCGCGATCCACCCAGGGCTGATAGCCGCCATAAACGCCTTGGCGGCCGGTCGGATTGAACTCGGCGTCCTTGACGTGGAACATCCGGATACGCTCATGGTAGATGTCGATATAGGCGAGATAGTCGAGCTGTTGCAGCACGAAGTGGCTGGGATCGTAGAGCAGGCAGGCGCGCGGGTGATTGCCGACGCGCTCGAGGAACATCTCGTAGGTTACGCCGTCGTGCAGATCCTCGCCCGGATGGATCTCATAGCAGACATCGACGCCGGCCTCGTCGAACGCGTCGAGGATCGGCTTCCAGCGCAAGGCGAGTTCGTCGAAGGCGGCTTCGATCAAACCGGCCGGTCTTTGCGGGAAGGGGTAGAGATAGGGCCAGGCAAGTGCGCCTGAGAAGGTGGCATGGGCCGTGAGGCCGAGGTTGGCTGAGGCCCTTGCCGCAAGCTTCATCTGTTCGACCGCCCAGGCCTGACGAGCCCTAGGGTTGCCATGGACGCTCGGCGGAGCGAAGCCGTCGAGAAGGGTGTCGTAGGCCGGATGGGCGGCGATCAGCTGTCCCTGAAGATGGGTGGCGAGCTCGGTCACTTCGAGCCCCGCATCGGCCAGAACGCCCCGTAGATCGTCGCAGTAGGTCTTGCTCTCGGCCGCTCGCGCAAGGTCGATCAATCGTCCGTCCCAGGCTGGAATCTGGACGCCCTTGTAGCCGAGGCCGGCTGCCCAGCCGGCCAGACCGGCAAGACTGTTGAACGGTGCCGCGTCGCCGGCGAATTGGGCGAGAAAGATCGCCGGCCCTTTGATCGTCTTCATCCTGTTCCTCCTGGAGACGGGCCTTTTGTCGGGATGAGGCGTGCCGGTCGCCCGGCGCGCCATATCCACCTTGCTTTTTACGTCATCTTGTCGGCTTTGGGCCGGCAAATTCGATCCGGGGCGGCGAACCGCCGGAAAAAAAAGACCGGGAGGAGGCCGTGAGGCCCCCTCCCGGCAAGTAGGCATCAATAGCCGGGATTCGAACGGAACACCGGGTCCTTGATGTCGTAAATGAAGGCGCCGGCGTCGCGCTTCTTCATGTAGTCGTCGTGGAAGAAGGGGACGAGCTTGTCGACGTTGATGTCGGCTTTGCTGAACGGGATCACCGAGACGAACACTGCCTTCTTGTAGGGCTCCTTGGCGAAGTAGGCCTTGATCTGTTGGTGGGCGATGTCGGCTTCGAGCGTGGCGGTCTCGTTCACGTCCATGGTGACGGTGCCGTCAGCCACCCATTTCCAGGCCTTTTCCTTGCCGTTGCTGGCGCCGAGCCAATACTTGCTCGGATCGAGGCCGGCCTCTTCCATCGCCTGCAGCACGCCCGCCATCATCTCGTCGTTGTGAACATAGGCGCCGTCGAAGCCATCCGGCCCGAGGCTGGTGATGGCGTCCTGCATGACCTTCTTGGCCGGATCGGCGAACCAGCCGCCCGAGCCCCAGAATACCACCTGCAGATCCTTGCCGCCCGCGCCCTTCACACCGACGCTCTCGGCGAGATTGCCGATGTCCTTGCCAGCTTCCTTATAAGACTTGAGGAAGCCGTCCGTCTGGCCGGAGGCGGTGCCCTGACCGAGCTTGCCTTCGATCATGATCAGCCGCTTGACGTTATGCTGCATCGCGGACTGGCCGGCGTACTCGCCGATCTTCACCCAATCGTAGCCGGCAAAGCCACCAAGACCGCGCTCGTTCGGCGGATTGTGCGTCAGATGGAACTCGGGGATGCCGGCGGCGGCCGCGAGCTTCAGAGTTTGCGAGGTGGTTTCAGGCGAGTTCTGGACCACGAGCAACGCATCGACGCCCTGGGTGATGAAGTTCTCGACCGCCGAGATCTGGTCCGGTGCTGTGCCCTGACCGACGACGTCGAGAACGGTCCAGCCTTCGCGTTCCGCCAAGGTCTTGAAGACCTCGAAGCCCGCTTTGTAGAAATCGTCGGAGTTGTCCATGTAGTAGCCGATGGTCTTGGAGCCGGCTTGGGCAAGGCCGACGACGCTGACAGAGCTGATTGCAGCCAGAGCCAAAATCTTGAGTGCCAGTTTTTTCATTTCGTTTCTCCCTATGGTCGTTGTTTTGTATTGTCCTTCCCGATCCGTCAGGCGGACGACTTCTGCATGTCCGACTGCGCGCCTCCCTGCGCCGATCCTCCTTTCATCCTTTCTGCGGCCGCAGCCTGGGCGTCGGCCTGGTCGCGCTTGAGAGCGCGGAACTCGGAAATCCTTGAAGAAATATCCCCGGCCGATACGGCGATGACGACGACCAGCCCCTTGGCCAGGAATTGCACTTCCGACGGCAGTCGCAGCATGTTCATCGCGTTGGCGATCGAGCCGAGGAACAGCACGCCGATCAGCGTACCGACAATGTTGCCCCGGCCGCCGGACAGCGCCGTGCCACCGATCACCACCATGGCGATGGTGTCGATCTCCAGGTTCTGGCCGAGCGTGATGATGCCGGTGTTGATGCGGGCAAGCAGCAAGGTCGCCCCGATGCCCACCAGCAGCCCCTGGATGACATAGACGGCGAGCCGCATGTTTTTGACGTCGATGCCCGACAGGAAGGCGGCCCGTTGGTTGGTGCCCACCGCGTAGATGCGCCGGCCGAACTTGGTGAACTTGAGGGTCAGTCCGCCGATCAGCGCGATCGCGAAGAACAGCAGAACATAGGGCGGCATGCGCAGATCGAGACCGGTAACCGGATCCTTGGCGCCACCGATCAGATTGGCGGTCAGGAAGGACAGTTCACCCTTCATGACGACCTCGCGCGAGTTGCACAGCAGCAGCGCGATGCCCTGGAACGAGATCATGCCGCCGAGCGTGATGATGAACGGTTCGATCCGCGTCCTTGAAATGATGAAGCCCATCATCGTCTCGAGGATGATCGCCGACACTACGCCGACCAGGATCGCCGGTCCCACGCCGAGTCCCCATTCGGAAATACCGAGCGCCACGACGATCGAGACGAGCGAGGCGAGCATGCCGACCGAAAGGTCGATGCCGCCGGAGATCATCACCATCGTCATGCTGACGGCGATGATGCCGGGCACGGCGACCTGCTGGAGGATATTGAAGATGTTCACGGGGCTGATGAATGTCGGAAACCGCGAACCGCCCGTCGTGATCAGCTGAAGGGCAACCACGATCACGACAAAGCTGACGAAAATGGACAGGACCGTAAGGTTCTCATACCTCTTGAAGAGAGACTCCTTGCGCGGCTCCGTCGAATTTGAGGTGTCGTGGGTGTTCACTCTATCGTTCCTCCAATCGAGAGGGTGAGGATGTTTTCTTCGGTGATCTTTTCACCGATCAACTCGCCGGCGACTTCGCCGCGCCTGAAGACGAGCACCCGGTCGCTCATCGAAATGACTTCCGGCATGTCGGAGGAAACCATCAGGATGGCTTTGTCTTCCTTCAGAAGGTCGACCATGACCTTGTAGATTTCCTGCTTCGAACCGACGTCGACACCATGCGACGGTTCGTCGAAGATGAAGATCTCGCCGCCGGTGTTGAACCACTTGCCGAGCACAACCTTCTGCTGGTTGCCGCCGGAAAGGTTGACCGCCCGGGTCCGCGCATCGGGTGCCTTGATGGCGAGGAGCTGGCGATATTTCTCGCCCACCGCGAACTCGTCGGCCGGTCGCACCACGAATTCCCGGGTGTTCACCATGTTGGCGACCGCGACGTTCTCGGCGATGGTCTTGGTGAGGAACAGGCCGGTGTTCTGGCGATCCTCGGTGATGAAGCACATCTTGTTGCGGATGGCATCCTTGGGACTTTTATGCCGCACCGGCTGCCCGTCGATCAGGATGTCGCCGTAAACCAGGGGCGCCGCACCGAACAGCAACTCCATCAGCTCCGACCGGCCGGAGCCGACCATGCCGGCGATGCCGAGCACTTCGCCCCGGTGCAGCTTGAAGGAAATATCCCGCACCCCGTTGCCGGTGACGTTCCTGACCTCGAGCGCCACCTCGCCGCGAGGGGTACGTTCGCGCTTGTAGAAGGTCGACGGATCGCGTCCGACCATGTCCTTGATCAGTGTCGACTTCGTAAGACCGGCGATGGGGTAGGTGCTGACCTTCCGGCCGTCCCGGATCACCGTCGCCCGGTCACCGACCTCGAACACCTCATCGAGGTGGTGCGAGATGTAGATGATGCCGATGCCGTCTTCCTTGAGGGTCTTGACGATGTCGAGAACGGTCTCGATCTCCTGCGACGAGAAGGAGGCCGTCGGCTCGTCGAGGATGATGACGTTGCTGCGGAAGACCAGCGCCTTGGCGATTTCGACGATCTTCTGCTGGCCACTGGTCAGGTCGCTCATCCTCATGTCGGGCGACAGGTCGCTCTTGAGGTAGTGCAATACCCGTTCGGTCTGTTCGCGCATCTCCTTGCGTTGCGGAATCCCCCAGCGGGCAATTTCGGCGCCGACGAAGATGTTCTCGGTGATATCCAGCGCGTCAAAGACGATATGTTCCTGATAGATCGTGTGGATTCCCATCTCGAGGGCCGTGCGTGGCGTCAGCGACACCTCCGCCCCGTTGAAGAAAATCCGCCCGCCCTCGTCGGGCTGATAGGCGCCCGACAAGATCTTGATCAGGGTCGACTTTCCCGCTCCGTTCTCGCCGCACAGGCAGTGGACCTCTCCGCGCCTGAGGTCGAAGGAGATGTCCTCAAGCGCCCTCACGCCGGGGAACGTCTTGGATATTTGCGACAGGCGCAGAATTTCATCCATGCTTTGACTCGCTGAGAAGGAAGACGGCATCGGGTCGAGGGGTCAGCGCTTCAGGAAGTCCGGCACCTTGACGATTTCGCCGCCTTTGAGCGCCGACTGGTGCGCGCAGATTCCCACCGACGTCCAGTTGGCCGACTGCTCGACGTTGGGGAACGGGTCGCGATCCTCAAGAAGCGCGTTGACGAACTCGTTGACCAGGTGGGGATGCGAGCCGCCGTGCCCGCCGCCCTGGATGAAGGACAGATGGTCCGCGTCGACGATGCCACGGGTGAACTTGCGGATCGGCTCTGGCAGGAGGTGGGCGTAGTCGGGGACCTTGACGCGCTCGGCGATTTCCGGTTCGGGCTTCTTGGCCGTATGTAGCACCGGCTCCTCACTGCTCATCAGCTGCCATTCGAATGACTTCTTGGAGCCGTAGACGTCGATGCTCTCGCGATATTGGCGCGCCGTATCCCACAGGAAGCGCCAGATGTGCGCCGCCAGGTCGGAATCCTTGATC
>JAGSYV010000223.1 GCA_018262505.1 Pseudomonadota bacterium | reverse complement strand
CGGCGACAGTCGGTATTCGACGAGCGCCATCAGGCGGACAATGATGAAATTGATGAGAAGATAGATCAGCGTCGCGACCAGGAACACCTCCATGGTGCGATAGGTCTGCGAGATGAGCCGCTGTGCCGTGCCGGTCACTTCCCAGACGGTGACGAGGCTGGCAAGCGCCGTCGATTTCACCATCAGGATGATCTCGGTCGAATAGGCCGGCAGCGCCTGCCGGATGGCAATCGGCGCGATGATGCGCCGGAACAGCAACAGGCCCGACATACCAGCCGCCCTGCCCGCCTCGATCTCCCGGGCGGGGACGGCCTGCAAACCGCCGCGCATGATCTCCGCCTGATAGCCGGCGGTGCAGAAAGCCAGCGCCAGCACCGCGCAGGAGAACGGGTCGCGCAGCACCGGCCAGAACAGGCTGTGACGGACGGCCTACCCGGCAATAGGTGATGCCAAGCGCGAACAGCGCACCGAGGCTGACCGAAGCGGCGAATAGTCCCAGCGTCATCGGCACGGCGCTGCCCAGCTTGACGAAGGTCGACCAGAGGAAGGCGACATCGAAACCCATGGTGCCCTCCTTCCTAGCGCCGGCCGAGACTGTTGCGGAAGCTTCGCGCCACCCGCCGCTCGGCGAAATTGAAAATGCGGTCGGACAGCGTGGTCAGCACGAGGTAGAGCGCTCCGCCAACCACGAAGAACAGGAAATACTGCTTGGTGGACCCGGCGGCGATCTGCGACGTCCTCATCAACTCGGCAAGCCCGGTCACCGATATCAGCGTCGAGTCCTTGAGACTGAGCTGCCAGACATTGCCAAGGCCCGGCAGAGAGAACCGCAGGATCTGCGGCGCAAGGATACGGCGAAAGCGCAGCAGCGTTCCCATGCCGATCGAGCGGGCAGCGTCGATCTCGCCGCGCGCGACGGCCTGATAGGCACCGCGATAAACTTCCGCCTGGTAGGCGCCGGAGATCAGACCGACGGCGACGGCACCGGCGAGAAAGGATGGCAACCCGAGGAAGCCCTCGTAGTTGAGCAGCTTACCAACCGCGGTGACCGCCTGCGAACCGCCGAAGTAAACGAGGTAGATGACCAGAAGCTCAGGTGCGCCCCGAAATATCGTCGTGTAAGCATCGCCAAGCCAGCGCGCCGGTCGCGACGCTGACAGTTTGGCTGCCGCGATGACGGCACCAAACGCCGCCCCGACGCACAGCGAGGCAGCGGTGACGGCCAGCGTCATGCACGTTGCCCACAGCAGGATAGCGCCCCGGCCTTGTTCGCCGAAGCCGATCAGGTCAATCCAGGACATCAAGGCTCTCCGTCGGGCGCTCCCGGAGGTCTAGACGATCACATGTGACGCGGCTAGATCCGGGAGCATCCTGAGCGCATCAGGGGGTGACGTCGACCTTGAGCCACTTCTCCGACAGCTTCTTCACGGTCCCGTCGGCGATGGCGGCCTTGATCGCCTCGTCGAACAGCGCCTTCAGCTCCGGATCGGACTTGCGGATGCCAAGGCCTTCGCCCTCGCCCCAGACCTGACCGGTAATCTCCGGACCGGTGAAGGCGAGGTTGGCATTGTCGGCACTGGCGAAGGCGCCGAGGAAATAGGTGGCGTCGTCAAAGCCCGCGTCGATACGGCCGGCCGACAGATCGAGGTCGCGCTCGGCCGAGGTCTTGTATTCCTTGATCTCGGCGACATCCTTGAAGTTGTCGTAGATGAAGCCGGCATAAACGGTCGACGCCTGAATGCCGATGGTCTTGCCGGTCAGCGCCTTTTTGAGTGGCGCAATGGCATCGGCGCCGTCCTTGGTCGTCGCAAGCTTGATCACCGCGCCGGTACCGGTGAGGTTGGCAAGTTCGCCATCCTTCGGCGCGGCGAACACGGCCGGCGTCGCCGCGTAGGGAACCGAGAAATCGATCACTTCCTCGCGTTCCGGGGTGATCGACAGCGCGTCCATGATGACATCGAACTTGCCGGCATTCAGCGCCGTGATCATGCCGTCCCAATCCTGCGAGATCAGCGTGCACTTCAGCTTGGCATGGGCGCAAAGATATTCGGTGAGATCCGGCTCGAAGCCGACGATCTTGCCGCTGGCGTCCGTGAGGTTCCACGGCGCGTAAGCGCCTTCCAGCGCAATGGTCACTTCCTTCCAATCCTTGGCCGACGCCGGCAGGGCCAGCGCGGCGAACAAGGCGGACGCGGCAACGAGACTACGAATGTTCATGGTGTTCTCCTCTGGTTTTTCGAAGCACTCCGGCTTCTTCTTAATTTCTTCCCGCCGTGGCAAGCGGCCTCTTGAAAAACATATCATGCCTTAAGGCGGGCAAGGGCAGCGGCAAACGCGCGGTCGATCTCTTCCTCTTGTGCGTGGCGGCCATCCTCGATCAGCCAGCGACCGCCAATCATCACGTCACGAACCGCCGGCCCGATGCCACCAAATATCCAGCGATCGACAATAGCATCGCCCTCTACGGAGGCGAGATAGGGCGAGCGGCTGTCTAGCACCACCATATCCGCCGGCGCGCCCACGGAAAGCCCTGATCCTTGGGTGCCCGCCGCGCGAATGCCGCCGGCAAGCACGCCTTCGAACAGCGTACGACCAACCGAGGCTCCGGGCCGGCCGGCCAGCCGATTGCGACGACGATCGCGCAGTCGTTGGCCAAATTCCAGAAGGCGCAATTCGTCGGCCACCGATGTGGCAACATGGCTGTCGGTACCGATGCCGAAACACCCGCCTGAGGCGAGAAAATCGGACGCCGGGAAGATGCCATCTCCAAGATCCGCCTCGGTCGTCGGACAAAGGCCGGCGACGGCGCCCGAGCCGGCAATCATCGCCACCTCCGTTTCGGTGACATGGGTGGCATGGATAAGGCACCAGCGCTCGTCGACATCGGCGATATCATAAAGCCGCTCGACTGGCCGCCGGCCCGAATGGGCGATCGAGGCGGCCACCTCGCGCTCCTGCTCCGCCACGTGGATGTGGATCGGCGCGTGCTCCGGCACCGCCCGCATGATGGCAGCGATTTCGTCGCCGGTCACAGCCCTCAGCGAGTGAAAGGCCAGGCCAAGCCGTACCCCCGCCGACCGGCAAGGAACGACGAGGCCGTGAAGCAGTGTCAAGAAGCCATCGACATCGTGGATGAACCGGCGCTGACCGGACGTCGGCGCAACCCCTCCGAAGTCCGAGTGAGCATAGAAGACCGGCAACAACGTCAGGCCGATGCCCGACATCTCCGCCGCCCGCAGGATAGCCAGCGACATCTCAGCCGGTTCGACATAGGGGCGACCGTCCGTGCCGTGATGCAAATAATGAAACTCGGCAACACGCCCGAACCCGCCCTTCAGGAGCTCGATCTGCAGCTTGGCGGCGATCGCCATGACATCGTCAGGTGTCAGTAGCGACACCAGCCGATACATCTCCTCGCGCCATGTCCAAAAACTGTCATCGCCCTGCCCGGCCACTTCCGTCAGGCCAGCCATGGCACGTTGGAAGGCGTGGGAATGCAGGTTGGCAACGGCCGGCACGACAGGGCCGCCGAGGCGTCTGGCGCCCGTCGCCGGCGCCCCCGGCTCGATCGAGGCGATTCGGCCATCGGCGCCAATGGCGAACACGACATCGTCGGCCCAACCATCCGCCAGCAAGGCTCTTTCGGCGAATAGCAATTGATGGTTATCTGTTACCATCTTGTTCGCGAAACCTCACACTTGTACATACAAGCACTGTAGAGGAAATTTCTTAGCTCGCAAGCCGAATTCAATCGTCTCTGACCAATTTTGGGGAGTGCCTAGAAAATGAGCGACGTCACTGAGCGTCCCAGCGGGACTCCCCCGCATTATGCGATGGTCAAGCAGATGATCCTTGCCCGCATCGGCAGCGGCGAATGGCCGCCTCGCCACCGCATTCCCTCCGAAAACGAGCTGGTCGCGACGCTCGGCCTCAGCCGCATGACCATCAACAGGGCATTGCGCGAACTGGCGGCAGACGGCGTCCTGCTGCGGATCCAGGGGCTGGGCACCTTCGTCGCCGAGGGCAAGAGCCAGACGTCGGTGTTCAAGGTGCGCAATATCGCCGACGAGATCCGCGAGCGTGGCCATGCCCACGCGGCGCAGACGGTGATGAAGGACGAACTGAAGGCGACACCAGAACTCGCCGATGAACTCGGCGTCGAACTCGGTGCCGCGGTCTTCCACTCGCTGGTGATCCACCTCGAAAACGACATTCCCGTTCAGTTGGAAGACCGCTACGTGAACCCGGCTCTGGCGCCGGACTATCTCAGCCAGGATTTCTCAACCCGCACGCCCAACAGCTACCTGAGCGCCGTTGCGCCGTGGACAACGGTCGAGCACACCGTCGAAGCCGTTCTGCCGGCCCCCTGGGAAGCCAAGCTGCTGGCCATCGCCCGCAGCGATCCTTGTCTGCTGATCCGACGCCGCACCTTC
>JAGSYV010000222.1 GCA_018262505.1 Pseudomonadota bacterium | reverse complement strand
AAGCGCATCATGCTGAAGGGCGAGATCCCCGATGCGTCCAACCCGCCGACCGGCTGCGCCTTCCATCCGCGCTGTCCCTACGCCAAGGACGTCTGCAAGGTGGAGGAACCGGAGCTGCGCGAAGCCCTGCCGGGTCGGTTCTCCCGCTGTCATTTTGCCGGCGAACTATCGTTGACCGGGGCTTATTGATGGGCGTTTCGGAAAAGCTGGCCGCCGACCACCGACCAGTTCTCAGGTGCTGCCGGACGGAGCCTTATCCGCCGAACCGGCTCGGCTGGTTCGTGGCAACCGAACCGACGCGGTCGCCCTCGTCGGCATTCGACCTCGTCCCGCGTGGTGCGGCCGTGATCGAGTATGCCATTTGGAGCGACTGGGACATTGGCCACCTCTACGACCTGGAACATGTCTGGGTACATGTCGATGCGGCCGGGAATATCATGGCGATCGAAGGATCGCAGCATGGCCGGCGTGTCGATCTGACGGGCTGTGCCATCGAAGCCGGTCGTCCTGTCGTCTATCTTGAGCCCGGCAAGCACGCCATCTGGCCGAGTCCCGCGGCAATGAAGCCGGAGTTCTCCCGCATCTGCGGCCAGTGCGGCCCGTTTGCCGGTATTGACGGTGTGCATGTCGATAACCCGTTTGGCGATCGGGGCGAGATCGCAGCGACGCCGTTTGAACATCGCCTCGCGCGGCTCAAGCTCAAGCGCGACGCCTTTGTGCCGGCTTTTGATTTCTCCCCGTCGTCGCCCAGTGAGACCGCGCCGCTCGTTCCCTGGACGGAGTTGGCGGCGTGGATTCCGGGCCGCGTTCAGTCGCAAGTTACAGACATCCGCGCCAGCGTGCCGCATCTTGCGGCCGTCTTCCTCGATTGCGGAGACACGTTGGCCGACGAAAGCACCGAGGTGAAGGACGAGGCGACGGAGATCGTCTCTTCAGCGGATCTCATTCCCGGTGCCGAGAGCCTCACCCGGCAGCTTCTGGAGCGTGGCTATCGGTTGGCGTTGGTCGCCGACGGACCACGCGAAACCTTCGTCAACATCCTCGGTCAGCACGGTCTCTGGAACGACTTCGAGGCGCATGTAATCTCAGGTAACCTCGGCGTCGCCAAGCCGCACCGTCGCATGTTCGAAACGGCACTCGCTGCGCTCGGCCTCTCAATCGAGGCGGCAAGCCGCGTCGTCATGGTCGGAAACAACCTCGAACGCGACATCAAGGGTGCCAACGAGGCCGGTCTGATCAGCGTCTTCCTGCGTTGGTCGACCCGCCGGACACATGTGCCCAAGGACGCGTCGGAAAAGCCACGCTTTGCTATCGACGACATCGAAGATCTGCCCGACCTCCTCGAACGGATCGAGTTGTCGCTTTAGCGCAGCCCGTCATCGCCTGGACTGCTGAAGGATCACGTGCGGGCCGATGTCTTCGAGCGACAACACGGTATCGACGCCGCCGCGGGCGATGGCTTCCTTCGGCATGCCGAACACCACGCAGCTATCCTCGTCCTGCGCGACGGTGTGGGCGCCGGCCTCCTTCATCTCGAGCATTCCGCGGGCACCATCGTCACCCATGCCCGTCATGATGACGCCAATGGCATTGGGGCCGGCCGCCCGGGCGGTCGAGCGGAACAGCACGTCGACCGATGGCCGATGGCGCGACACCAACGGACCATCCTTCACCGCGACGTGGTAACGCGCGCCCTGCCGCTCGAGCAGCAGGTGGCGCCCGCCGGGGGCAATCAGGACGTGGCCGCGCAATACGGGGTCGCCGTCTTCCGCTTCCTTGACGCTGACTTGGCACAACCCGTCGAGCCGCTTGGCAAACGCGGCGGTGAAATGCTCAGGCATATGCTGCACGATGACAATGCCAGGCGCGTTGGCCGGCAGAGCCACGAGGAGTTCACGCAACGCCTCGGTGCCACCGGTCGAGGCGCCGACTGCGACAATGATTTCGGTGGTCTTGGCCATGGCGCCGGTCTGCGCAGCGGGCGGCAGCATGGCGTCGGCCGTGAGCTTCGGTGCGGGCGTCTTCAGGGTGGGTGCCACGGCCGGCGCCTTGGCGCGTCGTGGTCCCAGACGAGCACGGGCAGCGCTTTTCACGGTATCGCAGATCAGCATAGCCTGCTCGGCGAGATGATCGGCTGCACCGATCTTCGGCTTCAGAATGATGTCGACCGCCCCCGCCTCCAGGGTCTGCATCAGAGTTTCCGAACCCTCTTCGATCAGAGAGGAACACATCACCACGGGAATGGGGTGCTGGGCCATCAGCTTCCTGAGGAAGGTGATGCCATCCATGCGCGGCATCTCGACGTCCAGCGTGATGACGTCGGGTATGTCGTCCCTCAGGCGCTTGGCTGCCACGAAAGGATCGGCCGCCACGCCGATCACCTCGATCTCGGGGTCACCCCCGAGAATGGTGGCGAGCGTCTGCCTGACCGAAGCGGAATCGTCGACGATAAGGACGCGGACGCGTTTCTGGCTGGTCAACGGCATTTTGCTCCAGAAAGCGGGCGGGAGGACCTTGTTCGGCGGTGTCCTCTTTCCCGAGGGGCGCCGTGCTCGACCCGTTTGGCCTAACATGGCGGCAATCGAAGCGGCAAGTCGGCTTTGGAAGCAGCGGCGCAGGGATGGCCGGCACCGAGCGTAGAGCGCCCTAGATCTTCTGGAAGATCGTATTGGCCACTGTTCGGACGGGCAGGTTGAAGCCGGTAATCGACTCCGAATGACCAATGAACAAATATCCCCCCGGCGCCAGACAGTCGCACAAGCGCCCCAGAACTTTTGCCTGCGTTG
This sequence comes from Pseudomonadota bacterium, assembly GCA_018262505.1. Taxonomy (GTDB): domain Bacteria; phylum Pseudomonadota; class Alphaproteobacteria; order Rhizobiales; family Pleomorphomonadaceae; genus Pleomorphomonas. Next base: position 1,225 of record JAGSYV010000222.1, on the reverse strand, counting down.
CCTTGTCGAAATAAATGAGGACGTTGCGGCAGAAGATGACGTCCACCGGCTCATCAATCGGATAGGCATCATCCATGAAGTTCATGCGCGCGAACCCCACCTTGGAACGGAGGGCTGAGGAAATGCGCAACAGATTATTGTTGGGGTCGCTAGAGCGGCGAACGAACCGCTGCATGTAATCCTGGGGCACCGGGGCCAGCATGTTCGAAGGATAAATTCCTTTGCGAGCGGCGGCGAGGACATCGGTGGAGAGATCGGTTGCCAAAATGAAATAGTCGAGCGGCCTGGATTGCTCGGCGAAATCGGCGAGCACCATGGCCATGGTATAGGGCTCCGCCCCGACCGAGCAAGCCGCGCTCCATAGCCGGAGCGAGGTCCGACCGCTCCGCACAAGGTTCGGCAGCGCATAGTTCTGCAGGTATTCGAAGTGTTTGGGTTCGCGAAAGAAGTCGGTCTTGTTGGTCGTCACCGCATCGATCAGCGCAACGGCTTCGATCTCAAGGCCGCCGTTTTCGAACAGATAGGCGCAATAGGCATCAAGAGACTCAAAGCCGGTTGCCCGCAGTCGCCGACGCAGGCGTCCTTCCAGCATGGTTTGCTTGCCGGCGGGCATCTTGATGCCGCTGTAGCTGTTGACGAATGCCGACAGCCGGCGAAAATTCTTCGCGCTGAGCTGGTCGACCGAACGGTCGGATTGGTTGGCCAGGACGGACGACAAAAGCTCGGCCCTCTTGCATGGTGGGGTGCGATGGGAGCCCGGCGCGCCGATCAGGTGGCGCCGGACTATCTTTCTCGGTCTCAGGCGACAGCTTTGGTTTTGTCTGCGCCGCCGAAGGTCATGAGGTCTTTGGCGGTCAGGAGTCGTCCGAGGTCGATGACGACGACGAAGCCCTGATCGCGGCGGACGACGCCGTCGATATAGTCGGAGTTCCAGTGGACGCCGATGTCCGGCGCCGCCTCTAGTTGGTCGCCCCGGAAGGCGACCACCTCGAACACCCGGTCGGCGACGAGGCCGAGCGTCAGCTGGCGATCGCCGAGCGTGATGTCGACCACCAGCACACGGGTCTGCGGCGTCGCCACGGTGCGGCTGAGGCCGAGCTTCAGCCGCAGATCGATCACCGGCACCCCCTGTCCGCGCACGTCGCGCAAGCCCACCAGATAGTCCGGGCCGTTCGGGATGCGGAAGGCGTCCTCATGATCGAGGATCTCCCGCACCACGGCGACG
>JAGSYV010000024.1 GCA_018262505.1 Pseudomonadota bacterium | reverse complement strand
TTGACGATTTCACCGTTTTCCATCGCCACCTGGCCGGAGACGTAGAGCCAGCCGTCGGCCTCGACGGCTCGGGCGAAGGGAAGGGGCTGTCCGCCCGCACCGGTGCTGCCGGCGCCGTAACGCTTGATGGTCATGAGCTTCTCTCTTTTCTCAGTTGAAACTGGAGGTTTTGAGGAATTCCGCCAGCCGTTCCGTGCGCGGTGCGAGGAACATTTCCCTGGGGTTGCCCTCTTCGCCGATGACGCCCTTGTTCATGAAGATGACCCGGGAGGCCACCTCATAGGCGAAGCGCATCTCGTGGGTGACCAGCAGCATGGTCATGCCTTCGGCGGCGAGATCCTTGATGACCTGCAGCACCTCGCCGACCAGCTCCGGATCGAGTGCCGACGTCACCTCGTCGAACAGCATCAGGCGCGGGTTCATGGCGATGGCCCTGGCGATCGCCACCCGCTGTTGCTGACCGCCCGAAAGTTGGCCCGGATAGTGGTTGGCCCGATCGCCCAGACCGACCCGGTCGAGCCATTTCAGGGCGATGGCGTGGGCTTCCCCCTTCGGAAGGCGCTTCACCTTGACGAGGCCGAGCATGACGTTCTGAGCGGCGGTCATGTGCGGAAACAGGTTGAACTGCTGGAAGGCCATGCCGGTCAGCGCCCGTTGGCGGGCGATGTCCCTCTCGCTCTTGCGCCGCCGCCCGGCCGAGGCGTCGACGTGGTAGCCGATCTCCTCGCCGTCGAGACGGATCGTGCCATCCTGGAAATCTTCCAGCATGTTGATGCAGCGCAGCAGCGTGGTCTTGCCCGAGCCGGACGAGCCGATGATGGCGATCACCTCGCCCTCATGCACCGCGCAGTCGATGCCCTTGAGCACCTCCACCGGACCGTAGGTCTTTCGCAATCCCGCGATTTCGAGAATCGTCTTGGCCATGGATCGAAATCCTCAGGATGGAATGGCGGTCTTGCGTTCGACGTATTTGCCGAAGCGCTCGATGCCGTAGTTGACGAGGAAATAGAGGGCCCCAGCGAAGAAATAGAACTGGAGGCTCATGAAATTGCGCGAGATGATCTCCTGGCTGCGCAACAGCAGCTCGGCGACGCCGATCACTGACAGCAGCGTCGAGGCCTTGACCATTTCGGCGGCGGTGTTGACCCAGGCCGGCAGAAACTGTCTGAGAGCCTGCGGCCACAGCACGTAGGCGAAGGTCTGGCCGAAGGTGAGGCCGATCGCCTTGGCCGCCTCGGTCTGTCCCTTGGGAATCGCCTGCAATCCGCCGCGCACGATTTCGCCGACATGCGAGGAGCAGAAGACGGCGAGCGCCAGAACGCCGGCGGAGAACGGATCGAGGTTCACCCCGACTGCCGAGGAGACGTAATAGCTCGCCAGCACCAGGACCAGCACCGGCGTGCCGCGGATGATGTCGGTGTAGGCGCGGACGATCAGGCGAAGCCAGCGGTTGCCATAGACCAGCGACAGGCCGACGAACACGCCGAGAACCGAACCGGCGAGGATGGCCAGAAGCGAGATCGCCACGGTGATGCCGAGCCCGTTGAGAATGACATGGCGGGCGAGCCAGAGCTGGTCGAGGAAGGATGGAGCGATCATCGCGTCACCTCGGCACGGCAAGGCGCCGCTCGATCTGCCGCATCAGCGCGGCGATCAGGGCACAGGTGACGACGTAGAGCGCGGAGGCGACGATCCAGGTCTCGATGACGCGGAAGCTCTCGACGTTGATCTTGCGCGCCGCGAAGGTCAGCTCCGGCACGGCGATGGTGGCGGCCAGCGAGGTGTCCTTGAACAGCGAGATGATGGTCGACGACATCGACGGCAGCACGTTGCGCAGCATCAGCGGGATGATGATGGTCGAGCGGATCTGCATCGGCGTCAGGCCGATCGCCAGCCCTGCCTCGGTGAGCCCCTTGGGAATGGACAAGAGGCCCGCCCGGAAGACCTCGGCCAGATAGGCGCCCGAATAGAGCGCCAGTACGGCCACGAAGCTCTGCACCTTGTCGAGCCGGACGCCCAGCTGCGGCAGGGCGAAATAGGCGAACAGCACCAGCACCAGGATCGGCAGGTTGCGGATCAGCGTCACATAGGCCGTGGCGGGACAGGCGACCGCGCGATATCGGGAGGTCAGGGCGAAGGCGACGGCAAGGCCGATCACCGCGCCGATCAGGATCGATACGACAGCAAGGCCCAGGCTCAGCGCCAGCCCCGCCAACAGTTGGTCGAAATTACGCCAGACCACGGCAAAATTCAGCGTGTAGCCCATGGTGCCTCGCCGGTTGCATGGGAAAGGAGCGGAAACGCGCGTCTCCGCTCCTTACAAAACCTACTTGAACTCAACCGGGAAGCCGATCTGCGGCGGCGGCAGGTCCTTGCCGAACCAGGTCTTGAACGACTTGGCGTAGAAATCGAATTCCACGCCGGTCATCGCTTCGTGCAGGGCGGTGTTGACGAAATTCAGCCAATCCTGATCGCCCCGCTTGACGGCGCAGGCATAGGTCTGCGGGTTCCAGCCGTAGCCGGCATCCACGTAGCGACCCGGGTTCTGGGCCATGTACCAGGCAAGCGACGACTGGTCGGTGGCCACCGCGTCGGCGCGGCCCGATTCCAGCGCCTGATAGATGAGATCGACCGAGTCATACTGGTCGACCTTGGCCTCCGGTAGGGCAGCGTGCACCATGGCCTCGGCGTAGACATTCTGCAGCACCGAGATGGTCACCGACGAACCGGCCGCCTTCAGCGTCGCATAGTCGGTGTACTTGCCACCCGCCTTCAGCATCAGCCCCACACCCTCGCGATAATAGGGAATGGTGAAGGCCACCTGCTGGGCACGCTCACCGGTCACCGTCATGAACTGACAGGTGATGTCCACCTTGTCGGTGGTGATGTTGGGAATGCGGGCGTCTGAGGACTGGTTGACGAATTCGATCTTGTCTGGATCGCCGAACAGCGCCTTGGCGATGATGTGGCCCATGTCGACGTCGAAGCCCTGAAGCTTGTCGTCGGCGCTCTTGAAATGCCAGGGCGCGTTCGTGCTGCCGGTTCCGAGCACGAGGTGGCCGCGCGCCAGAACGTCATCAAGCTTGCTGGCCTCGGAGTAAGCGGACGTTGACAGCAAAAGAAAGACGGAGGCGGCGAGGACGCCGCCGGTGCGGATGGACATGTTCATTTTGTTCCCCAATTCTTTTCCATCACCTGAATGTCCAGTATAATGGACATTAGTCCGCTTTACTGGATTAGCATATTGAGATACAGGGTTCATAGCTTGTCAAGAGCACGCTAAGTCGAATTCGCAGAATGCCGATGCGGTTACCCGTTCGTCGTGAGCAGATGGCCGCCATGTCCTGGAGGTTGCTATGTCCCTGCGGCTGACCGAACTTGCCAATCTCTCCACGCCGAGCGTCGTGATTGATCTCGATGTCGCCAGGGCGAACATCCGGCGGTTTCAAGCCTATGCCGATGCCCACGGGCTCAACGTGCGTCCGCATATCAAGACGCACAAACTGCCCCATCTTGCCGAACTGCAGATCGAGGCTGGAGCCGTCGGCATCACATGCCAAAAGGTGTCGGAAGCGGCGGCGATGGTGGCGGGCAGCCAGGCGATCCGTGACGTGCTGATCACCTACAACATCGTTGGCGTGGAAAAGATCGCTCGCCTCGCGGCCTTGGCCCGTCAGGTGCGGCTTTCAGTGGTCGCGGACAGCCCGGCGGTGGTTGCCGGTCTGTCGGAGGGCTTTGCCGCCATGTCCGCGCCGCTAACGGTTCTCGTCGAATGCGATACCGGCGCCAATCGTTGTGGCGTGGCTTCGCCAGGGGACGCTGCGGCGCTCGCGAGCACAATCGCGACAGCGCCCGGCCTGGTTTTCGGCGGCCTCATGACCTATCCGCCCGCTGGCGGCGAGGCGGCGGTCCAGCGCTTCATGAGCGAAGCGAAAAAGCTGATCGAGGCGAAGGGCTTGGCCGTACCCGTCATCAGTTCCGGCGGCACGCCCACCATGATGCAGGCAGCCAACGCGCCTGTCGTCACCGAATATCGTCCGGGCACCTATGTCTACAATGATCGCTCGCTGGTCACGCGCGGGGCCTGCGGCTGGGAGGATTGTGCCCTTGCCGTACTAACGACCGTGATATCGGTTCCGGCTGCCACTCGCGCCATCGTCGATGCCGGTTCGAAAGTTCTCACCTCGGACCTGCTCGGCCTCTCCGGTTACGGCCATGTCCTCGGGCGCGATGATCTTGTCATCGACCAGCTGTCCGAGGAACACGGTCGTATCGTCAGCAACGGCCCGATCGACCTGAAGGTCGGCGACAGGCTGTTCATCGTTCCAAACCATGCTTGCGTGGTGAGCAACATGGTGGATGAGGTGTATCTGACCGAAGCCGATCTGCCGGAGCCGCAGAGGATGCCCGTCACCGCACGTGGTCGGATCATCTGACGCAGCAGCGTTCTGCCTTTTGTGCAGAGTTACCTCCAACGTCAGAAAAGACTCCATTTCTGACGTAATCCGCTCGACGCCGCCTTAGGAGCAAATGTCCAGGCGGACGGCGCGCTTATGATTCTACTGGAACTTTTAATCTTGCGCTTGATCAGGGGTTCGATGTCTACCGGGCGCCAAATGCCAACTTCGCTCCGCTAGCCAAGGATGCGACCGACGACGCGGGCCGTATAGTCGACCATCGGCACCACGCGCGCATAGTTGAGTCGAGTCGGGCCGATAACGCCGACGACGCCGATCACCCGCGCCTCCGCATCGCGATAAGGCGACACAACCAGCGATGAGCCGGAGAGGCCGAACAGCTTGTTTTCCGAACCGATGAAAATGCGCACGCCGTCGCCGGCGTCGGCGAGGCCAAGCAGCTCGATCAGATCCTCGGAACTCTCAAGTTCATCGAAAAGAGCCCGGATACGCTCAAGATCCTCCGCCGCCCGGACGTCGTCGAGCAGATTGGCGCGGCCGCGCACGATCAGCGTCTGCGGCCGGCTGCCGCCGGCATCCGACCAAGAGGCGAGTCCGGCGTCGACGACACGCGAGGTCAGCGTATCCAGCTCAAGTTTGCGGGCAGCGCGCTGTCGTTCGATCTCGGCGCGCGTCTCGCCAAGGGTGCGGCCCCGAATATGGGCATTGAGATAGGCGGCCGCCTCCTGCAGCGCCGAAGCCGGCAGATCGGGCGGTAGGTCGATCAGTCGGTTTTCCACGGTACCGTTGTCGCCCACCAGCACGACGATGCCGCGCGTCGGCTCGATGCGGACGAACTCGATATGGCGAAGGCGCGGGTCGGCCTTTTGCGTCAGCACCACGCCGGCGCCGCGTGTCAAGCCGGACAGCGTCTGCGACGCCTCGGTCAGCACGTCCTCGACGCTCTTGCCAGTGCCGGACGCCTTGAGGCGCCCCTCGATCGCCGACCGATCGCCTTCTGCGAGATCGCCGATCTCCAGCATGGCATCGACGAAGAAGCGCAGGCCCAGTTCGGTCGGCAATCGACCGGCCGAGGTGTGCGGTGCATAGAGCAAACCTGCCGCCTCCAGATCGGACATGACGTTGCGCACCGAGGCCGGCGACAGCGGCGCGGCGAGAAGACGCGCGATGTTGCGGCTCCCTACGGGATCGCCGGTGTCGAGATAGGCCTCGACGATGCGGCGAAAGATGTCACGCGACCGCGCGTCGAGTTCCCGCAAGCCACCTTGTCCACCTGTCGTCGCCACGATGCCGAAGCTCCTTTGTGATCATAGCTAATCTGGCCGCACCGGCCCGGTGGCGCAAGCCCTGAAAGCCCTTCGGCCCGCCAGGAGTGGACGGCGCAGACTAGCTTCTCGACAGAGCCTACGGGTCGGGATAAAGGGGGCCGATGCTGACGCTTGCGCTCGATACTGCCAACGACCGGATCGCCGTCGCCCTCGCGGGTGAAGGTAAGGCCGTTTCGCGTTCGGAAGCAATTTCCCGCGGTCATGCCGAGCGGCTGTTCCCGCTGATCGACGAGGTGCTCGTTGCCGCGGGAATCGAGATCGATCACGTCGGGCGCGTTGCGGTGAACGTCGGCCCCGGCAGCTTTACCGGCATTCGTATCGCCGTGGCAGCGGCGCGTGGTCTCGGTCTGGCACTTGGAATTCCGGTTGTCGGCGTCGATGCGCTTTGCCTTATCGCCGCCTCGCTCCACGAACCGGCAACCGGGCCGGTGCTTTCCGCTGTCGACGCCCGGCGCGGCGAGGTCTACGCGGCCCTTTATGGTCCGAAGGGCGACGTGCTGGAAGCGCCCTTCGCGGCCGACGCGGAAAGCGTGCTCGTCCGCATCGGTGACCGCGCCGCCGTCTTGGCCGGTTCAGGAGCGGCCATCCTCGCCCATCAGGCGGCCATCTCCGGCCGACGAGTGCCACCGGTCGACATCATGACCGCCACCGATCCGCTGGCGCTCGCCCGACTGGGCAGCCTCGCCGATCCGGCGACCGCTTTGCCCCGTCCGCTCTATCTCAGGGCACCCGACGCCAAGCCACAGCCGCCCGTGCCCGGCCTTCTCGCGCGAGCCCCCGTCCCATGAAGTTTTGTGATCTGATGCGCCTCTTCGCCCGCCCGCAACCGATCTGCGAGCCCGGCCGCGTCGCGGACGCCGACGATCTCGCCGCCCTGCATGCCCACGCCTTCCGTCATGGCTGGCCGGCAACCGAAATGGAGGCCTTGATTGCCGACCCGACGGTGATGACGGTGGTGGCCCGCGAAGGGCGGACGCCCTTTACCCGGCGCCCCGTCGGCTTCATCATGGTGCGGGCGGCGGCCGACGAGGCGGAGATCCTGACCGTTGCCGTCATGCCGACACGGCGCGGTCGCGGCATTGGCCGCTTGATGATGGATGAGACGATCCGGCGCCTCTATTTCATGCGCGTCGCCTCGTTGTTTCTTGAGGTGGACGAGGGAAATGGACCGGCGCTCGCCCTCTATCGACACCTTGGTTTCCGTGAGGTCGGCCGTCGTGCCAACTACTATGCCGGCGGCACTGCGAACGCCCTTGTCATGCGAGCTGATCTCAAATAACCCATAGTTGGCCGATGACGACGGCTGGCTGTTCGAGGGTATCAGCGATGACCGAAGAAACCACCCCGCTCTCTTTGGAAGAAGCCTGCGCGGCGCGGGGCATGCGCATGACGGAGCAACGGCGAATCATCGCGCGCGTGCTGGAACAGGCGGTTGACCATCCCGACGTCGAGGAAGTCTACCGCCGCGCTTCGGCGATCGACAGCAACATCTCGATCTCCACCGTCTATCGCACCGTCAAGCTGTTCGACGACGCCGGCATGATCGCCCGCCTCGACTTCCGCGATGGCCGCTCGCGCTACGAGCCGCTGCCCGACGAGCACCACGATCACCTGATCGACTTCCGGACAGGTGCCGTCGTCGAATTCCATAGCGACGAAATCGAGGCCCTGCAGCGCGAGGTCGCTCGCAAGCTGGGCTACAAGCTGATCGATCACCGGCTCGAGCTCTATGGCGTACCGCTCGACGAAGCGGACAAGGGGAACAAGGCGTGAAATCCGGCCACTTCAGGGCAGCCCTGACGCTGCCACTGTTTTCCGTGGCCGCCTTCGTTCTCGTTCTCATTTATCTTCCGGCTCGGCGCTTCCGCTGGCGTCTCGCCGGTATTCTCCAGATGGTCTTTCATCGGCTGGTATTGTGGACGCTCGGCATCAGGCTGCATATCCATGGCCGCCCCGCCACCGAACGACCGCTGTTTCTCGCCGCCAATCATGCCTCCTGGATCGACATTTCCGCCTATAGCGCGGTGATGCCGCTTTCCTTCGTTGCCAAGCGCGAGGTCGGAACCTGGCCGCTGATCGGCTTCTTTGCCCGCCTGCAACGGTCTGTGTTCATCGATCGCACCCAACGTGGAGCCACCGCCGATCAGGCGGACAACATCGGCCGCCGCTTGGCGGATGGTGACGTCATCATACTATTCCCCGAGGGAACGACTTCCGACGGCAACCAGGTTCTGCCTTTCCGTTCGGCTCTGTTCGGTGCTGCTCGCACGGCCCTCGACGAGGCGGGCATCGAGGCCGTGTTCGTGCAACCGGTGGCCATCGCCTACACCCACATGCTCGGCCTCCCGCTCGGCCGGTCGGGGCGTTCGATCGTTTCCTGGGTTGGCCATCAGGATCTGGCGCCGCACGCAAAGGACATGCTGGCTGCCTCCGATTTCGATGTCAGCATCATCTTCGGCGAGCCGATCCGTTTCGACCACAGCGCCGACCGCAAGAAGGTGTCTCAAGAGGCGGAAGCGGCGGTGCGCCGGCTGCTGGCAGCCGAGCTTCGGCGCTGAAAGATCGACGGGCCGAGGAGCCGTCTTTTTGGCGGACGCGGTTACTTGGCTGACGCTAGCGCGGCATCAACAACCAAAGATCGAGATCGAGAACAACCGACGGCAGATAGGCGCCGGCATCGTCCCGGTCGGGAAAATCGGCGGCAGGCTGGTCGCGCGTGCCGACGAGACGAACCCGCAGAGCACCAAGGTCGTCGCGACCATCGATCATTTCCTTGCCGACAATGGTCGACCAGGCGTGGATGGTCGAGCCGGTGAACACCGGCCCAACGTAGCGCCCCCCATTGATCGCCGCGACGTGGATGGCGTTGCCAAGGCCGTTGAAGGTCAGGGCACGCGCGAGGGCCATGACAAGGCCGCCCGGCACCAGCCAGCGGCCGCGCGAGCGTTCGTCGGAAAAGGGTAGCGGATGCTGCCGAGCTGGATTGCCAAAAAACCGAGCGGATTGCATGGCCGTCCCTTCATCGACGAGGGCACCGTCGACGTGATCGATACGCTCACCCAGTTCGTAGTCACCCCAACGGAAGCGGCTGCCGGAAAGGCCGGTATCCCAGGCCGAAAGATCGAGCACCGGCAGACGGACTCCCAGGGCATCGGCGGGCACCGCCGCCGGCAATGGCGGTACCAATTGTTCGGAGAATGGCGGCACCACCTCCTCGGCCTTGCGCACCGTCTGCCAGCGGGCAAAGTCCATTACTTCAACGCCGTCCTCCTTGTGACCGGTGGTGCGCAGGTAGACGACACCGGTGCGGCCGCCGGTATCGCGAAGACCAATGACCTCGGTCACCGCGGAGATCGTTTCGCCGGGATAGACCGGGGCGAGAAACCGGCAGCCGGCATAGCCGAGGTTGGCGACGGCGTTGATGCCGACATCCGGCACCGATTGGGCGAACACGATGTTGAAGATCAGGAAGTCATCGATCGGCGCCATCGGATGGCCGACGGCACGTGCGAAGTCGTCCGACGATTGCAAAACGAAGCGACTGCCGGTCAGCGCCCGGTAGAAGGTAACATCTCCATCGGTGACCGTACGTGGGCTGGCGTGGCGAAAAACCTGCCCTACCCGGAAGTCCTCAAAATACCGGCCGCCGCTACTCTTCATGGCCGCCCCCGACCCGCGAATCGTTGACCATGATGCCCCGCTGCACCGGAGTGTCATCCCCGCCGTTGGTCGGGGATCGTCTTGTGCTCGCTTTTTCGACCGAAGGTTACTGCATTTTCGGCTTCTGGCGCTGGAAGTCATGTTCAGGCGCTCAAAACTGAAAGCCCTGGTGGACATCGGCCGGAAAGCGTCAGCAGTGGCAGCGGACGGCGAGGGGGCGTCTTCACTTCCGGCGAGCGGGCGGGCATAGTCTGATCATGTCGAACGCAGAATCCTCCACGAGCCCCGTCTCGCGTCCGGTCAGGGCCGGCGACCACGTATTCCTGATCGACGGATCGGGCTACATCTTCCGCGCCTACCACGCGCTGCCGCCGCTCACGCGCAAGTCGGATGGCGTGCCGGTCGGCGCCGTCTCCGGCTTCTGCAACATGCTGTGGCGGCTCCTGAAGGAGACGGAACAGACCGCCATCGGCGTCAGGCCAACGCATCTGGCCGTGATCTTCGATGCCTCGGCAGTCACCTTCCGCAATGAGATCTATCCGCTCTACAAGGCGCAGCGACCGGAACCGCCAGCCGATCTGAGGCCGCAGTTCGGGCTCATTCGTGAAGCCGTTCGTGCCTTCAACGTGGCTTGCGTCGAGCAAATGGGTTTCGAAGCTGACGACCTGATCGCCACCTATGCCGAGGCGGCGGCGGCCGTGGGCGCCGATGTCACCATTGTCTCTTCCGACAAGGACCTGATGCAGCTGGTGGGCGAACGCGTCGTGCTGCTCGATACGATGAAGGACAAGCGCATCGGCGTGCCCGAGGTGATCGAGAAATTCGGTGTGCCGCCCGACAAGGTGGTCGAGGTGCAGTCGCTTGCCGGCGATTCCGTCGACAACGTGCCGGGAGTTCCCGGCATCGGCCTCAAGACGGCGGCTCAGCTCGTCCTTGAATATGGCGACCTGGAGGCTCTGCTCGCCGGCGCGGCCGGCATCAAGCAGCAGAAACGCCGAGAGAACCTGATCGCCTTCGCCGAGCAGGCCCGCATCTCGCATCGCCTGGTGACGCTGAAACGCGACGTGCCGCTGGAGCACCCGATCGACATGCTCGGCGTGCGGCCGATCATTGGCGAGCGGCTGATTGCCTATGCCAAGACAATGGAGTTCTCGACCATCATTCGCCGGGTATCCGAGGCGACTGGCGTCGAACCGTCAAAGGTGGCACCGGCCGTGGTGCCGGTGACGCACTGGCCGCCGGAAGGCGAGACTCGTCCCCTTACCGAAGCCATCGATGCCACAGCCGCCAGCCTGGCGACCAATCTTCCCTCGCCTGAGATCGGCGAGGAGGGGGAACCCGGCGTATCCGCGCTGTCGGGGATTTTCACGCCGGCTGGTCGCGCCTCTGAAGCCCTCGCCCAGATGCAGGCGATCCCGGTCGACTATTCGGCCTACGAGACGATTACCGATCCCGCGCGGCTCGAAGCCTGGGTGGCCGACGCCTTCGAGGCCGGCCGCGTCGCTTTTGACACCGAGACCTCCGGCCTCGATTCCATGCAGGTGGAGATCATCGGCGCGTCGCTGGCCGTCACGCCCGGCCGCGCCTGCTATATCCCGCTTGCCCATGTCTCGGGCGCCGGTGATCTGTTGGGCGGCGGCCTGGTGCCCGGACAGATCGCCATTTCCGACTTCGTGCGCATCATCAAACCGCTTCTCGAAGATCCTTCGGTTTTGAAGATCGGCCAGAACGCGAAATACGACTGGGTGGTCCTCAAGCGCCTCGGCATCACCGTCGCGCCCTGCGACGACACCATGCTGATCTCCTACGCCCTCGATGCCGGCCGCATGGGCCACGGCATGGACGAGCTTTCCGAGGTGCTGCTCGGCCATAAGCCGATCGCCTTCAAGGACGTCTGCGGTTCCGGCAAGTCGATGATCACCTTCGATCATGTTCCGCTCGATCGCGCCACGCATTATGCCGCCGAGGACGCCGATATCACGCTCCGCCTCTGGCACGTGCTGAAGCCGCGCCTGCCGGCCGAAGGGATGACTGCCCTCTACGAGACAGCCGAGCGACCGCTTATCGATGTCATCGCGCGCATGGAAATGCGCGGCGTTTCCGTTGATCGCCAGATCCTGTCGCGGCTATCAGGCGAGTTCGCGCAGTCGATGGCAGGGATGGAAGCTGGCATCTTCGAGGTGGCCGGCGGGAGCTTCAACATCGGTTCGCCCAAGCAGATCGGTGACATCCTGTTCGGCAAGCTCGGCCTCTCCGGCGCCAAGAAAACCAAAACCGGAGCCTGGGCAACCGGTGCCGATGTGCTGGAAGACCTCGCCGCCGAAGGCCACGAACTGCCGCGCCGCATTCTCGATTGGCGGCAGCTTTCCAAGCTCAAGTCGACCTATACCGACGCGCTGCCCGGCTACATCCATCCGGAAACCAAGCGCGTCCATACCAGCTACTCGCTGGCTGCCACCACCACCGGCCGCCTCGCCTCGTCCGAGCCGAACCTCCAGAATATTCCGGTCCGCACCGAGGAGGGCCGCAAGATCCGCCGCGCCTTCGTGGCCCCAGCGGGCCGCAAGCTGTTGTCGGCGGACTACAGCCAGATCGAGTTGCGCGTGCTCGCCCACGTCGCCGACATTCCCGCCCTGAAGAACGCCTTCGCCGAGGGCATCGACATTCACGCCATGACGGCGTCGGAAATGTTCGGCGTGCCGGTCGAGGGCATGGACCCGATGATCCGCCGCCGGGCCAAGGCGATCAACTTCGGCATCATCTACGGCATTTCGGCCTTCGGCCTCGCTAACCAGCTTTCCATCCGGCGCGAAGAAGCCGGCGACTACATCAAGCGCTATTTCCAGCGGTTCCCCGGCATCCGCGACTATATGGAAGCCACCAAGCGGCAGGCGCGCGAGAGTGGTTACGTCACCACCGTTTTCGGTCGCAAGGCGCACTATCCGGAGATCGGCTCGCCCAATCCGTCGATGCGGGCTTTCATGGAGCGGGCTGCCATCAATGCACCCATCCAGGGTTCGGCGGCCGACATCATCCGCCGCGCCATGGCGCGCATGGAAGCGGCGCTTGCCGCCGCGCGACTGTCGGCGCTGATGCTGTTGCAGGTGCATGACGAACTGATCTTCGAGGTACCGGACGACGAAGTGGATGCGACGATCCCGGTGGTGCGCTCCGTCATGGAGAGCGCGGCCGAGCCGGCTGTGCAGCTCGCTGTGCCGCTGGTCGTCGATGCGCGCGCCGCCCAGAACTGGGACGAAGCGCATTGATTTGCCGCGCTACGGAGACGCCGAGATGACCGACGCGGATGCTGAACGCCATCGGCTGAAGATGGCCAAGCGCAAGGCGGTGCAGGACGCCGAGGTCGCCTCCAAGACGATCGTCGAAAAAGGGCTTCTGATCGTCAACACCGGCCCCGGCAAAGGCAAGTCGACCGCCGCCTTCGGTCTGGTTGTCCGCGCCCTCGGCCACGGCTGGAAAGTCGGCGTCGTGCAATTCGGCAAGGGCGGCTGGGAGAGCGGCGAGCGGCGCGTGCTCGAAAGCTTTCCGGGAGTCTCCTGGCATACGCTCGGCGAGGGGTTTACCTGGGAAACGCAGGATCGGACGCGTGACGTCGCCGCCGCGGAAAGTGCCTGGGCAAAAACGCAAGCGCTGATGGACGATCCCGACATTCGTCTGCTTGTCCTCGACGAACTCAACATTGCGCTCCGCTACGAGCATCTGCCGCTGGCGGCTGTCGTCGAACGGCTGAAGGCGCGGCGAGGCGATCTCACCGTCGTCGTCACGGGTCGCAACGCCAAACCGGAGCTGATCGAAGCGGCCGACTGCGTCACCGAGATGGTCGCGGTGAAGCACCACTTCGCGGCCGGCGTAAAGGCGCAGGCGGGAATCGAGTTCTGATGGTCAGCCGACTGATGTTCCAGGGGACCGGCTCGGATGTCGGCAAGTCGCTGATCGTCGCCGGGCTCTGCCGCCTTTATGCCCGGCGCGGTCTCAAGGTGCGGCCCTTCAAGCCGCAGAACATGTCGAACAATGCGGCGGCGACGGCGGACGGCGGGGAGATCGGCCGTGCGCAGGCGCTGCAGGCGCGCGCCGCCGGCATACTGCCATCGGTTCACATGAACCCGGTGCTCCTGAAGCCCCAGTCGGAGATTGGCTCTCAGGTCGTGGTGCAGGGCCGTGTGGTCGGCAATGCCAGGGCACGCGACTACCAGGCGATGAAGCCGCAGTTGATGCCGGCGGTGCTCGACAGCTTCCAGCGCCTTTCGGAAAACGCCGATCTGATCCTGGTCGAGGGAGCCGGCTCGCCGGCGGAGGTCAATCTGCGTGCCGGCGACATCGCCAACATGGGCTTTGCCCGGGCCACCGATACGCCTGTCATCCTGATCGGCGACATCGACCGTGGCGGCGTCATCGCTTCGATCGTCGGCACCAAGGCGGTGATGGCGGAAGATGACGCGGCGCTTATCGCCGGTTACCTCATCAATCGGTTTCGTGGCGACATATCGCTGTTCGATGCCGGCCTTGCCGAGATTACCCGCCACACCAACTGGCGCTCATTCGGGGTTGTGCCTTATTTCTCGGCGGCGGCGCGGTTGCCGGCCGAGGACGGGCTTGGGCTCAGAAGCCGTTACGACGCCGGCGGTGGTGGGGCTCGCAAGCGCATCGTGGTACCGGTGTTGCCACGCATCGCCAACTTTGACGATCTCGACCCGCTTCGGCAGGAAACCTGCGTCGAGGTGATCCTTGCGGAAGCGGGTCACCCTTTGCCGCCCGCCGACCTCGTGCTGCTGCCCGGCTCGAAAACGACCATTCCCGACCTTCTCGTTCTGAAGACGGAAGGCTGGGACGTCGACATTCGCGCGCATGCCCGACAAGGCGGCAAGGTCCTCGGTCTCTGCGCCGGGTACCAGATGCTCGGCCGGATATTGCGCGACCCGGAGCGAATCGAAAGTGAGGTCGAGGCAATCGACGGCCTCGGTCTGCTCGATGTCGAGACCACCATGACCGGCGACAAGCGCCTCCGGCCGGTCGGTGGCGTGTCGCTGCCCGATGCCACACCGTTTTCCGGCTACGAAATGCATGTCGGCGTCACCGTCGGGCCTGACCGTTCCCGGCCGTTCGCCCGGCTTTCGGACGGCAGCGAGGAGGGAGCAACCTCCCGGGGAGGCAATGTTGTCGGCAGCTATTGCCACGGCCTGTTCGCCGACGACCGGCAGCGGCAAAGGCTGCTCGGCTGGATCGGGGCAGATCCTTCGGCCCTGGCCTACGAGACGGAGATCGACCGAGTGCTCGATGGCCTCGCCGATCATCTCGCGGCCCATCTCGACGTCGATGGCCTCCTCGACCTCAGCCGAAGGCGAGGATGACAAGGCCGAGCCAGGCGAGCCCTAGCACCGTGGCGATCAACAGCACCGCCCGTCGGTAGAGCCTCAGCGCACGGTCAATGTCGTAGGCGGTGACCTCGGCGCGGCCATCCCCCATCCAGGCATCCTCGATGCGCGTGTCGCCGTAGACTTTGGGGCCGTTGAGGCGCAGGCCCAGGGCACCGGCCATTGCCGCTTCCGGCCAGCCGGCGTTGGGCGACTTGTGACGCCGGGCATCGCGGTCGATCGCCCGGACGGCCGCCGCCGCCGAGGCGCCCTCGTCGGCGAGCGCCGCTGCGACGATGGCCCAGGCGGTCAGCCGCGAGGCCGGCAGGTTGACGAGATCGTCGAGCCTGGCTGAGGCCCAGCCAAAGGCGAGATAGCGGGGCGTCTTGTGACCGATCATCGAATCGGCTGTGTTGATCGCCTTGTAGGCGGCCGCTCCCGGCAGGCCGAAGACCGCCATCCAGAAGAGCGGCGCCGTCACGCCGTCGGAAAAGCTCTCGGCCAAACTCTCGATGGCAGCGCGGCAGACGCCGGCGGCATCGAGGTGCTCCGGGTTGCGGCCAACGATCCGACCAACGGCAATGCGCCCGGCGTCGAGGCCGCCTTGACGCATGGCGTCGGCGACAGCGGCGACATGCACATGAAGACTGCGGGCCGCCAAAAGCGTCGACCCGGCGACAGCGGCGAGGCAGGGACCGGCGAGCGGACCTGCAAGCCCGGTGAGCGAGCCAATCGCCGCAGCGACGAGAGCACTCGCCGACACGTTGACGACCGCGGCAAGGACGCCGTTCAGCCGGCGGCGGTCCGCATCGAGATCGTCGCGGTTGAGCGTGCGGTCGAGAAAGCCAATCAATGCTCCCATCCAGGTGACTGGGTGCCCGATCCCCCGAAAGAGAAGATCGGGGTAGCCAATCACCCCTTCCAGGCCAAGGGCCAGGAGGGCGATGAGGAGAAATTCAAGCGGAGCCATATCAGCATCTCTTTCGGAGCGTCGGTCGATCAACCCAAAGCGCGCGTCGGCCTTTCTGTCACGCATCCAGTCGCCCGAAAAGCCCTGCCTCGGCGCTTGGGCCGGCGCGAAACCTCCCATCCCCAGCGACGTGGGACAACCGGATGATTCGCGCCGTTTTCTCTACTTGGGACAAGCCGATGCCCTCAAGGAGGGGTACCCATAAATACTTATATTATCTACTCTGCCACCGGCTTTTATTCTGGAACAAATATCGGGCGCGCGAGTCCTAGCGTTTCACCTCAACCTTATCGTGAAGCAGAAAATTTCGATTCATTTCAAGACTCTACTCCCGTCCTCGCAGAAAGAGCTCGTTAGGCCCACTTCAGCATCTCCGATCTGAAAGACCTTGCCCTGGAAACCCCCGATTCAACAAATGACAAGTAAGACTTGTAGAAATCGGTATCCTTAATGGCCGACCTATTCGAATAGGTGATGAAGAGCAAAGTCCATTTCAGTTTTCAGTAACCAATCCATGCGTGTATTGGCACTTCTCAGGTCGACAGACGGGTGTACCCCTCTAGCGCCTGCGGATTGTGGAGAGTCCAAGTTGCCGCCGCTCGAACCACGCAAGATATCTCGCGATCTGGCCGCCGTCCTCGACGCATCGGCGGTCCGCGAGCTGCATGCCGAGATCGAGCCTCTCGTTTCCGAGGCCACGACTCTTCTGACGCTGAATGCTGAGGCCGTCGAACGCCTCGGCACACAAGCCGTCCAACTCTTTGTTGCAACCGCCCGCGCGCTCGAAATGAACGGCGGCCGGCTCGCGATCGTGAATACCACGCCAACCTTTCGCGAAGCCTATGCCGACCTTGGCCTTTTGGCCGAACTCGACGCCCGGAGCCTTGTAAATGCCGAGAAAGATACTGACGGTTGACGATTCCAGGACCATGCGCGACATGGTCTCCTATACGCTGAAGGGGGCCGGCTTCGAAGTTCTGGAGGCCGAGGACGGGCTCAAAGCGCTCGGTATTCTCGCAAACCACCGCGTCGACCTGATTATTACCGACATCAACATGCCCAATATGGACGGCGTGACGCTGGTCAAGCGCGTGCGCGCTGGCGGGCCGCACGTGTCGACGCCCATCCTGATTCTGACCACCGAATCCGGTGACGACAGGAAGGCCAGCGGCAAAGCGGCTGGCGCCACGGGCTGGATCGTCAAGCCCTTCGCGCCGGAGAAGCTGCTTTCCGTCGTCAACAAGGTCTGCCCCGCCTGACCCTAACGGACGGTTGCTATGTCAACTCCGACCTTCGGTTCCGACGAACTGGCTCAGTTCCGCAGAACCTTCTTCGAAGAATGCACGGAACTGCTCGCCGACCTAGAGGAACGCCTCGGGGCGCTCGTCGTCTCTTCTTCTGACGTCGAGAGCCTCAATGCCATCTTCCGCGCTGTCCACTCGGTAAAGGCCGGCGCTGGCGCCTTCGGCTACACCGTACTTGTGGGCTTCGCGCACCGCTTTGAAGCGCTGCTCGATCGGCTACGCGACGGCAAGGCTGAGCTCGATGAACGCACGCTCGTCTCGCTTGTCGCCGCCGCTGACGTCTTCTCCGCCCTTGTCGACCTCGCGCGGCAAGGTGAAGTGCCAGCCGACGACTTCGGCGCCGACGTCGCCGAGGAACTCGCCATCCTGCTCGGCAGCGAAACGGCGCCCCGCCCGGCCGCCAGATCCCCAGGAAGCGCCGCAGAGGAACTGCCGGCATCGAAGGAAAAAACCTATCGGATCATTTTCCGGCCCAACGCCGAATTGTTCCGTCGCGCCAACGAGCCGCTCTATCTGCTCCGTGAGCTGAAGACGCTTGGCGCGCTCGCAGTCGACTGCGACCTCTCGCGCCTTCCCTCGTTCGAGACTTTCAACGCCGACGATTCCTATCTCGGCTGGACAATGACGCTTCGCTCCGACTGTTCGCCGGATGCCATCGCGGAAGTCTTCGAATTCGTCGACAACGAATGCGTGCTGACCATCGCGGAAGCTGACGCGACCGAGGCCAAGCCGGACGAAGCTGCTCCCGCCATCGCGGCTTCATCGAAGCCGACGATCGTCGCCCCGTCGTCGCCCTCAGAAAGCAAGCCCGCCGAGAGCAAATCTGCCGGCAAGACCGGCTCGATCTCGTCGATCCGCGTCGACCTCTATCGCGTCGATCGTCTCGTCAACATGGTTGGAGAACTGGTCATTGCCCAGGCCATGCTGGCCCAGCAGTTCATCGAGAGCCGAGACCACGACGATCCCGCAGCGAACCAGGGCTTCGAGCATCTCGCCGGCCTGACGCGCGAGCTGCAGGAATGCGTGATGGCCATCCGCATGCAGCCCGTCAAATCGGTGTTCTCGCGCATGCCGCGACTGGTCCGCGACGTTGGACACAAGACCGGCAAGGATGTGCGGCTCGAAATGGCTGGCGAGCAGACCGAAGTCGACAAGACGGTGATCGAGGAACTGGCCGATCCGCTCACCCATATGATCCGCAACGCCGTCGACCATGGCATCGAAGACGCGGAGGTCCGCCTTGCCGCCGGCAAGCCCGCCGAGGGCGTCATCCGCTTGTCCGCCCAACATGCTGGCTCCAACATCCTGATCCATGTCGAAGACGATGGCGCCGGGCTCGATCGTGATCGCCTGCTTGCCAAGGCGACCGAAAAGGGCATCGTATCGGCGAATGTCAAACTCTCCGGCGAAGAAATCGATGAGCTGATCTTCGCGCCGGGCTTTTCGACGGCAGCCGCCGTTACCGACGTGTCGGGTCGCGGCGTGGGCATGGACGTTGTCCGGCGCAACGTACAGGCGCTCGGCGGCCGCGTACAGGTCACGTCCACGGCCGGCAAAGGCACCCGCTTCACGCTGGTCATTCCGCTGACCCTTGCGGTCCTCGACGGCATGGTGGTGGCGGTCGGCTGGGAAAAGTACATCCTGCCGCTCACATCGATCGTCGAGTCCTTCCGTCCTGGGCGCGGCCAGATCCGCGTCATCCCCGGTGGCGGCGAGGTCGTCTCCATTCGCGGCGAATTCGTCCGCCTGATCCATTTGGCTCGCGTATTCGGCGTCTCCGAGGCCGTCACCGACCCCTGCGAGGGGCTCGTCGTGCTGATCGAACTCGCCAATGGCAGCAAGCTCGGGGTCGTCGTCGATGAACTGATCGGCCAGCAGCAAGTCGTCATCAAATCGCTGCAGGACAACTATGACCCGGTTCCCGGCATTTCCGGGGCCACCATCCTCGGCAACGGGCGCGTTGCGCTCATCGTCGACATCGAAGAACTCACCCGCCTTTACGACCGGAATGTCCGCATCGCCGACGCGACGACGCGGCCGATGGCCGCCAACGCCTGACTCTCGGAGCCTACTCCATGGCAGAATCGCAAGATCTTCCAAGCATCGGCCCAAACAGCGGCCCGGATATCGCCGCGGCACTCACGCGGCAGTTCATTTCCTTCCGTGTCGGTGACGACGAGTTCGCCATCGACATCATGGCCGTCCGCGAAATCAAGGGCTGGACCGAGACGACCGTGCTGCCGAACCAGCAGGACTACATGCTCGGCGTGCTGAATCTTCGCGGCACCATCGTGCCGATCTTCGACCTGCGCTGTCGCTTCGGCCTCGGCCTCACCACCGCGACGCGCAGTCACGTGGTGATCATCGTCGCGATCAGCGGGCGCCTCCTCGGCCTGCTGGTGGACGCCGTCTCGGACATCTTGACCGTCAACGCCGCCGATATCCGGCCGGTGCCCGACGTCGACCAGCCGATCGACAACGCCTTCCTCGCCGGCATCATCCCTGTCGGCGACGGCATGGTCGTCCTTCTCAGCCTCGAAAACCTCTTTGCCAATCATGGCCCGGCGAACACCGCCGTCGCCGCCTGAACGGCCTCACCAGGAACTGACATCATGTCACTCACCTCGTTGAAACTTCGTACCAAGATCGGCCTGATCGTCGCGCTGATGAGCCTGCCGATCGTCATTCTCGGCTGGCTCTACGTCAGCAAGAGCGAAGAGGGTGTGGCCAGGGCCCGCAAGGAGGCCAGCGGCGTTACCTATTCGGTGGCCGTCTGGGAAACCATTCGCGGCCTTGCCAACTCCGCCCTGGACGATACGGCAACGCCCGCCACCGTGCTTTCCACCGTTCCCGATCTCGTCAGCGTTGGCCACGAACATGACGCCGCCTTCGGCACCGAGGACGCTGCCAGGGCCTTCAACGATGCCCTGGCCAGCTATGATTGGCCGCGCAGCCACGTGCCGTTCGACGCACGGCTGCCCCAGTCGGTCAACTCCGGCCTCAACCTGATGGCCGCCGTCTCCAACGGTGCCGGCATCGCCGTCGATACGGAAGTCGACCACAACTATCTCGGTCAGGCGCTGATGAGCCGCATTCCGCGCGTGCTCTGGTATCGCGTGGCCATCACCGGCAAAATTCGCGAGATGTCGCACGCGGCCTCCGTCTCGGTGGCCGATCTCGGGCTTCTGAAATCGCAGATCGCTCTGTTCCAGGAAGCCTCGGGCGGAGCCCTGGACGTCCTCCAGGTCGCGAAGTCGCATGGTGCGGACGGCCGCGTCGAGGCGCTCAGCGGACAGATTGCCGCCTTCGCCGAAGCCGTGCCGAATTTCGTACGCGAGGCGGAAACGGTTACCCTTGCCTTCGAAAAGGCCGCAACGCCTGGAAATGTGGATATTTCCGGCTTCATGGAGGCCACCAAGGCGCAGGCCAAGGCAAGCCAGGCTCTCTGGCATGGTGGCGCCGAAACGTTGACCGCCATGCTGGGGGATTACGCCGCCAGCCTGCGCAGTGCGCTGTTCACGACCTTCGGCGTGGTGCTGGCTGCCGTGATCATCGCGCTCGCCGCCAGCATCTTCTTCTCCTTGCAGATCACGCGGGGCGTCGGCCGGATGATCGGCTACATGCAGCGGATCACCAAGGGCGACTATGAGTTCGAGGTGGACGGAACCGATCGGAAGGACGAGATCGGCACCATCGCCGGCGCCGTGTCGGTATTCCGCGAAAACGGCCGGCAGGTTGCCGAGCTCACAGCCAACTACAAGGGTCAGGCCGACGCTATTCGTCTGTCGCAATCGGTATTGGAGCTCGCGCTCGACGGTACCGTTACCGACGCCAACGATATCTTCTGCCACATTTTCGGCTACACGATCGACGAAATCAGGGGTAAGCCGGCGGCGATGTTCGCCGACGCCGCCGCCCGCGAAAGCGCCGAATACAAACTGATGTGGGAAGGGTTGCAGCGCGGTGAGCATGTCACCGGCCAGTACAAGCGGATCGGCAAAGGCGGCCGGGAAGTTTGGCTGGAAGTGTCGTTCAATCCGATCAAGGGCCTCGACGGCAAGCCGTTCAAGATCGTCCAGATCGCGACCGACATCACCGCGCGGCGGCTGCAAGCCGCTGATTTCGAGGGGCAGATCGCCGCAATCTCCAAGGCACAGGGGATCAGCGAGTTTTCGCTCGACGGCAAAGTTCTCGATGCCAACGAGAATTTCCTGAATACGCTCGGCTACACACTGGCCGAGATCAAAGGTCAGCACCACTCTATCTTCGTCGACCCCACCTACCGCACCTCCATCGACTACCGTATGTTCTGGGAGAAGCTCGGACGCGGTGAATACGACACCAACCAGTACAAGCGCATCGGCAAGGGTGGCCGGGAGGTTTGGATCCAGGCTTCCTACAATCCGATCCTCGACATGAATGGCAAACCGTTCAAGGTGGTCGAGTACGCTACCGATGTCACCGAGCAGGTGCGATCCGCCGAGGCGTTGCAGGCGGCGGTGCGCGAATCCAAGGAAGTGATCGAGGCGGCGCGCGGCAACGATCTTACCCGGCGTGTGCCACTCGACGGCAAAACCGGCGAGATTGCCAACCTCTGCGAGGGCATCAACACCCTGCTCGACACCATGTCGACCGTGGTTGCCGACATGATGGAAGCGGCGACCACCATTTCCAACGCGGTTGCCGAGATATCCTCGGGCACCACCGACCTCTCCCAGCGGACCGAGCAGCAGGCCTCCAACCTTGAGGAAACCGCCGCCTCGATGGAAGAGATGGCCGCGACTGTCAAGCAGAACGCCGACAACGCTCAGCAGGCCAACCAGTTGGCAGCCTCGGCGCGCACGACGGCGACCGACGGTGGCGAGGTGGTGGGCAAGGCCGTCACGGCCATGAGCCGCATCGAGACTTCATCGCAGAAGATCTCCGACATCATTTCGGTGATCGATGAGATTGCCTTCCAGACCAACCTCCTTGCCCTCAACGCCGCCGTCGAGGCAGCGCGGGCCGGTGATGCCGGCAAGGGCTTCGCCGTGGTCGCGTCGGAGGTGCGCTCGCTCGCCCAGCGCTCGTCAGGTGCCGCCAAGGACATCAAGGCGCTGATCGTCGAGAGTGGTGCCCAGGTCAAGGACGGCGTCAAGCTGGTCAACGACGCCGGTACGGCACTGACCGATATCGTCGGCTCGATCAAGAAGGTGGCGGACATCGTCTCGGACATCGCTTCGGCCAGTCGCGAGCAGTCGGCCGGCGTCGAGGAGATCAATAAGGCCGTCACCCAAATGGACGAGATGACCCAGCAGAACTCCGCGCTGGTTGAGGAAAACGCTTCGGCGACGCGCATGCTGCAGGAACAGGCCGAGGCCATGCATGGACGCATGTCCGCCTTCCGGCTCGCCGAATCCGTCCGGGTGGCCCGCGCCGCCGTTGCCGACCGACTGGAGGCCCGATCCCCCACCAAGACCGCGCCTCGTCCAGCTCAGCCGAAGAAAGTGGCCTCGGCCGGCGGGCGCAATGCCCAGCGTCTGCAGTCCGACCTGCACGTGGCCTTCGAGAACGACGCTGACTGGAAGGAATTCTGAACATATCGAGAAATCGGGCCGCGGCAGCATCGTCGCGGTCCGTTTCATCCGGAGTAGACATGGCAGCTCTCAGCACCGCCCCGGAACATCGAGAATTTCCCTTCACGCTGAAGGAATACCGTCGGCTGGCTGCCTTCATTCACGGTCGCACGGGCATCACCCTGCCCGATCACAAGATCAATATGGTCTACTCGCGACTGACGCGGCGCCTGAGAGAGCTCGGCTTTTTGGCTTTCTCTGAGTACTGCGAGTATTACTTGAGCCCTGAGGGCGAGGATGAGATCGAGTATCTCATCAACGCCCTCACCACCAACCTCACCCGCTTCTTTCGCGAGAAACATCACTTCGATCATCTCGCCGCCAACCTGTTTTCGGACTTGTCCGCCGACGGCATCAAGGGCCGGACGCGTTTGCGCATCTGGTCGGCCGGCTGCTCGACGGGCGAGGAGCCCTATTCGATCGCCATGACCTATCTCGAGGCGGCGGCGCGCCTGCATTGCGATACCCGGATACTGGCAACCGACATTGACAGCTCGGTGGTGGCGCGCGGCGCGGCCGGTTGCTATGGCGTGCAATCGGTGGCGGAGCTCGGCAAGGGCAGGCGTTACCGTCACCTCACCGCCGCCAGCGGCAACGAATGGCAAGTGCGGTCGGAGCTCAGGCAACTGATCGCCTTCAAGCAGCTCAATCTTCTCGACGCGTGGCCCATGAAGGGGCCGTTCGATGCCATCTTCTGCCGCAACGTGATGATCTATTTCGATAACCCGACCAAGGCCCGACTGGTGCAGCGCTTTGCCGACCTGCTGGCACCCGGCGGCTGGCTCTACATCGGTCATTCCGAAACCATCCTCGACCAAAAGACGGTTTTCCGCCTGCGCGGGCCGACCATTTACCAGAAGGGGACCTGAGCGATGCACGGTGCCGGCCAGCCCAAACCGACTGAGCTTATCGACACCGACGTCGCCCCCTGCCAGCAGTTGGCCCGTGTCCCTCACTGGCGGCGAAGTGCGCAGACCGTTCGCGTGCTGCCGGGTGAAGCCTATGTGACATCGCGAACCGACGAAACGATCGTTACGGTTCTGGGCTCCTGTGTCGCCGCTTGCATCCGCAACCCGGCGACGGGGTTCGGCGGCCTCAACCATTTCATGCTGCCTGAAAGCGATTCCGGCATCTGGAATGGCGCCAGCGCTGCTCTGCGCTACGGCAACTATGCGATGGAAGTGTTGATCAACGAGGTGCTGAAGTCCGGCTGTCGGCGGCAAGACCTTGAAATCAAGCTGTTCGGCGGTGCCGACCTTACGGACGGCCCGACATTGATCGGCTCGTCCAACGTGTCCTTCGTGCTCGAATATCTCAAGGCAGAGGATCTCACGATCGCCTCCGCCGACCTCGGCGGCTCCTATGGCCGGCGCATTCACTACAATCCCTCGACCGGCATCGTGCACAGGCTGTTGCTCGGCACAGCCGTTCACCCTGCCTTCGTCGAGGAGGAGCATTCTTTCAAGGATCGGCTTGCCCGGACGAAAGTCGAGGGCGAGATCGACCTGTTCTGAGGAACGACCATGTCCGGCAGACCCATCCGCGTCCTCATCGTCGACGACAGCGCGCTGATGCGCGACATGCTGAGAAGCATTCTCGGTCGTGACCCTGAGATCGAGGTGGTCGGCACCGCCGCCGACCCGTTTACCGCGCGCGAGGCCATCAAACGTCTCAATCCGGACGTGCTGACGCTCGATGTCGAGATGCCCGGCATGAACGGCATCTCCTTCCTGGAAAGGCTGATGGCGCTCCGGCCGATGCCGGTGGTGATGGTGTCGACGCTGACCCAGGCCGGGGCCCTCACCACGCTGCGCGCCCTGGAGATCGGCGCCGTCGAAGTCGTCGGCAAGCCGGGAAAAGCCTCCGACCTCGATCGGATCTCCGCCGAGCTGATCGGCAAGATCAAAGTCGCCGCCAGTGCCAACATCGGCGCCCGCCGCATCGCGCCGGAAGGAGCCTCGGTCAAGGTCTCCGTGCCGCAGCAACCTGTCGGCTGCTCACGCAGCGCGACCGTGATCGGCATCGGCGCCTCGACCGGCGGCGTCGAAGCCATCCGCGCCGTGCTGACCGAACTTCCCGCCAGCATGCCGCCAATTTTGATCGTCCAGCACATGCCCGGTCAATTCACCGGCTCGTTCGCCAGCCGGCTCGATGGCCTCTGCGCCTTGCAGGTGAAAGAGGCTGAGGACGGCGAAATTCTGCGACCCGGCACGGCCTATTTGGCTCCCGGCGGGCGCCAGTTCGAGCTCGGCCACGCGGGACCCAACCTCACCTGCCGTATCGGCAGCGAGGAACGCGTCTCGGGCCATGCGCCTTCGGTCGACGTCTTGTTCCGTTCGATGGCGCGCGTCTGCCCCATCAATAGCCTTGGCGTCATCCTGACCGGCATGGGGCGCGACGGCGCCTCAGGCCTTCTCGACATCAGGCTAGGCGGTGGCCACACGATCGGCCAGAACGAAGCAACGTCGGTGGTCTACGGCATGCCACGCGCCGCCTTTGAGGTTGGGGCGGTGGAGCGGCAGCTTTCGCTTCAGAGCATCGCCGCTTACCTCACCGCCGTCTTTTCGCCCGAGACGGCCCACGCCTGAATCAGCCTTCAGTCGGCGATCTTGCGGCAGCCTGTTTTGAAGCGCTTGAAGTTGGCCGCATAGTTCTCCGCTGACCGGCGCAGCTTTTCGATGGTTGCCGCGTCAAGCGCCCGCACGGCCCGCGCCGGCGCGCCAACGATCAATGACCCTTCCGGGAACTCTTTGCCCTCAGTGACCAGCGCGTTGGCACCGACGAGGCTGTTGGCGCCAATCTTCGCCCCGTTCAGGATGGTGGCGCCCATTCCGACCAACACATTATCGCCGAGCGTACAGGAATGGACGATCGCCTGATGGCCGATGGTGCATCCCTCGCCGATCGTCAGCGGAAAGCCGGGGTCGGTGTGCAGCGTTGCCCCCTCCTGGATATTGGTACGGGCGCCGACGACAATCGGCTCGTTGTCGCCCCGGATCACCGCGCCGAACCAGACGCCGACGTCCGAACCGAGCTTCACACGGCCGATCACATGGGCATCGGGAGCAACCCAGTAGTCTCCGGAATCGGGCAGTTCGGGTGCGATTCCATCGAGTTCGTAGATCGGCATGGCGGAAGTCTCCAAAAGAGCGAAGGGGCGGATGAGGGTCCTTTGTAAGGCCCCGCTGCCTGCGATCAAGACGGTCAACGCGCCCGGCCGGCGGCTAATCGTTCCAGCAAGCGGCAAGCCCCTCCCATGATCGTCGCGCGAATTTGTTGGAAAACCGCCTTTCGCCACTCCCCAAAATGCACTAGATGCCGTTATCTTTGGCGGGACGGTTCAGATTGGCCGCCCCCACGAGGGAAAGCGAGCAACGGTGACGGATAAGAAGTCTGTCTTCATCAAGACCTACGGCTGTCAGATGAACGTCTA
>JAGSYV010000121.1 GCA_018262505.1 Pseudomonadota bacterium | reverse complement strand
AAACCGGCTCGTACATTTGCTATTCTGTCCGAAAGGAATGACATATCTTGGCCACCCTTCCGCCTCCGGAGAGAGACGCGATGACCGATGAATCTGCCCTGTCCGCCGACATGCCCACCCGTGCCGGCTTCGTCGCGCTGATCGGCGCTCCCAACGCGGGCAAATCGACGCTGCTCAATCGTTTGGTCGGTGCCAAGGTATCTATTGTCAGCCACAAGGTGCAGACGACACGTGCCATCATGCGCGGCATTGCCATGCACGGCTCGTCGCAGGTGGTGTTCGTCGACACGCCGGGGATTTTTGCGCCGAAGCGTCGGCTCGATCGCGCCATGGTTGACACCGCTTGGTCGGGCGCCGCCGACGCCGACGTCATCGGCTTGCTGATCGACGCCAAGCGGGGGCTCGTTGAAGAGGTGACGCAGGTCGTCGAGAAGCTTGGTGAACTCCGGCACCCCAAGGTGTTGATCCTCAACAAGATCGATACGGTGAAGCGCGAGAATCTTCTGGCGCTCGCCGCCGACCTCAACGCCCGCGTCGGCTTCGAGGCGACCTTCATGGTATCGGCACTCAATGGGTCGGGTACCGACGATCTTCTCGCTCATTTGGCGGCGCGCGTACCGGAGGGCCCATGGCTCTACCCGGAAGATCAGCTTTCCGATCTGCCGATGCGCATGCTGGCTGCCGAGATTACGCGTGAGAAGGTGTTTCTGCGCCTGCACGACGAGCTGCCCTATTCCTCGACTGTCGAGACCGACCAGTGGAAGGACCAGAAGGATGGTTCCGCCCGCATCGAGCAGACCATTTTCGTCGAGCGTGACAGCCAGAAGAAGATCGTGCTCGGCAAGGGCGGCGAAACCGTCAAGGCCATCTCGATCGCCGCTCGCAAGGAACTGACGGACATCCTGGAGCGACCGGTCCATCTTTTCATCTACGTCAAGGTACGTGAGAACTGGGCCGAAGATCCCGAGCGCTACCGGGAGATGGGGCTGAATTTCCCGAGGCACTGAGCGAAAAGGGCAGGGAGCATTGCGCCTCGCCTTGCGTCTCGACCCGTTCCACGAAGATCCATCAGATTTCCTGTTGTCCTGGGCCGTGTCCTTGGTCAGTGGAAATTTGCTCTCTCGCTGTCCGTATGGACAGAAATAAGGCTTACTGACTGGCTTCCTCCGGGAATCAGGCGACCAAACCATGTTCGTTTGAGATTGACATCGCTGTCACAACCTGATTTTCTATTACAACTGACATCGATGTCAGATGGGCCGGGGAGGGGTGATTGGTTACGCTCAAGGATGTCGCTCGCGAGGCGGGGGTGTCCCCCAAGACCGTGTCGCGCGTCGTCAATGACGATCCTGCCGTCAATATAGAGACGCGCAAAGCGGTGGCTGAGATCATCGCACGCATGCATTACGTGCCGGACCACGCGGCCCGCATGATGCGCATGTCGCATTCATCGGTGGTTGGCCTGATGACGGATGCGGTTGCCACCACGCCTTACTCGGTCGACATCGTGCGGGGAACACAGGCGGGCTTGAGAGAACAATCCCGCACCATGTTGATCGCCAACACGGATGGCGACCGGCAGCAGGAGCAGGAATACTGGCGGATGTTCCGCGCCCATAAGGTGGCCGGCGTGGTCTATGCCACCATGTACCATCGCCCCGCTGACCTCGGCATTCCTGATTTCGAACGTGGCATTGTGCTTGCCAATTGCTATTCGGCCCGTCGTAGCCATTCCTCCGTCGTTCCCGATGACGAGGGCGGCGGCTACACGCAAGCCCGCCATCTGATCGAGCTCGGTCATCGGCGCATCGGTATCGTGTCCCTGAGCCCGGTGCTCCGCGCAACGGTGCTGCGGGGGGCCGGCTATCGCACCGCTTTTGCCGAGGGTGGTCTTTTGTACGATCCCGCTTTGGAGATTCCCGGCTTCATTACCCGACCTGATGGCGGCGAGGATCTCGTTGCGTATGACGCGGCGCTCGGCCTGCTGCGGCGCCCCGACAGACCGACTGCCATAATCTGCGGCAACGATCAGATTGCGATGCAGATTTACGCAGCGGCGGCCACGCTTGGCCTGTCGATCCCCGATGACCTCTCGGTGATGGGCTTCGACGATATGACGGTGATCACCCGGACGCTGAAGCCCATGCTGACGTCCGTGGCGCTGCCCTATTTCGAAATCGGCCGCACCGCCGTGGATATTCTCAGCCGGATCAATGGCGAGACCGAAGGGCCTGTGGTCCCGCAGGTTCAGGTGCCCTGCCCATTGGTGGTCCGTCAGTCCTGCCGACAACTGGGATAGTGCCTCGGCAAAGCGGATTTAGTGGCCGGTGGATAGAGCAGTTCGTCGTGCCGCATCGACGATGCTCTCATGAAAGATCGTCTGCGCTCTCGTGACGGCTACTCTTACGTCGGCTGTCGCCTGTTCCAGTGCCGCCGGATCGGGCGGGCTGGCGGCAGCGAGATCGAACATCCGGCCACGCGCCGCGCGCAGATCGACCACGGCAGCCCTCAGTTCGCTGGCATGACTGGCCAGCTCGCGACGCACCAGGCGGCCAAAGGCGGGTTCAAACCGCCGCGTCGATAGTTCGGCGAAGTCAGTCTGGCCGGCGCGGTCGCCGGCGAGGCGGCTTACGGCATAGACGTTGCTAAGCAACGACAGGCCCAGCAGCCCGCTGACCAAAAAAAGCAGATGACGCGGCGCGGTCATGGCAAATTTCCTTCGGCGTAATCGTCGCCGGTGATGATGGCGGCGAGGTCAATTTCTTCGGCTTGTCCAAAACCATCGTCATACCCGGCCCTGAAGCCGCTTACGGCAACGAGCAGGACCGCCACCAGAGCCCCAGCCGGTAGCACTGGCCGCCAACCGCTCCAAAGTCTTCTGCCGGCAGGGAGGCGTTGCGTCGCTGCGAAAATGCGTCCGACCAATGCCGCATCGAGTGTCGTCGCCGTCGCCGCGCGAATAGCGTTGTCGGTCGCGATCAGGTCGGCAAGGAGGGTACGACTTTCCGGGTCGGTGGCGAGCAGCCGTCTGGCCGCTTCTGCCTCCGCGGCGGGCCAGCGATCGAGATCTGCCCCCCGAACCAACAGTTTGTTCTCGAATTCAGTCCGATCCATGGGTCGGTTCCCTCATTGCAGCCCTGATGTTGCGTCGGGCTCGGGCTATCAACTGTTCCGCCGCCGCCCGCGACACACCCAGGAGGGCGGCGATATCTTCGGCTGTGCGATCGCCGGCCGTAGCCAGCATCAGGGCCATCCGCTGCCGTGCCGGCAGGCCGGCGATGACGGTGGCGACGTGCCGGAACGTCTCGACGCCGGCAAGAACGCGCTCGGCTCCCACATCGGCCGAAGGCTGATCTTCTGCCTCGTCGACAGGGCTCCACGGCCATCGAAAGCGTTGCCGTCGGATATCGATGCAGCGATTGACGACGATGCGGTAAAGCCATGTCGACAGGGCCGCCTTCTCGGAATCGAAGCGCCCGGCCTGCCGCCAAAACCGGATCAAGGCATCCTGCACGGCGTCATCGGCTTCGCCGGCATCGAGGAACTGACCGGCAATCGCCCTGAGTTTCGGGCCATGGCGATCGACGAGGTGGCGGAAGGCCCGCTCGTCTCCGGCCGCCACCGCCCGTACCAGTTCGTCGTCGGACTGATCCAAGCCTTTCCCTCCAGGCTATTGCGCCGTCAGCGCGAGGCGCGCGCCGCCTCAAGCCCAGCCTGGAATTCCTCTTTGGAAACCATGCCGTCGCCGTCCTTGTCCATCCGTGCTGCGCCAGCGCTCGGAGCACTCATGAACTCGTCCCGTGTCAGTTTACCATTGCCATCGGTATCGAGGGCTTCGAACCTGATCGCCATTGCACCTTCTAGTGCTTCGGCCTTGCGGAACATCCGGTTGCCCGCTTCGGCCTGTTCGGCTGCCGTGATGAAGCCGTCACCGTTGATGTCGAGCCGCTCGAACCGCTGGGCGCGGGCCTGACGCAGCTCAGCTGCATCGAGCTTGCCGTCGCCATTGGTGTCGAGGCGCGAGAAGGCGATATCCGCAAGGCGGTCCCCAGCGAGGACTGGTGTCGAAAAGACGACAAGACCGCTGGCGACGAGGCATCTGATCAGGGGAACCATGGTCAACACTCCGCGTGGTTGGCATCGGTCCTGTTACGTCGGTGCGCGCTGTGGCTGACGGCGCCTTCAAAGAAATCTGCGCCACAAAAGAAAAATGACCTGAGCGGCGTCAGTCGTCTCGGAGGGGCAACGTAACAGCCACACCTCCGAAGGCTGGCGAGCCAGCTCGTTCGAGCAACTTGAGCAATGGAGACAATGCCCCATGCATCGCGCACTGATCCCTGTCGCCGCCGGCATCGCCTGCGTTCTGTCTGCCACAGGCGCCGACGCCCGAACCTCGGTTACATCGGCTACTCTTAATCTGAGGACCGGACCGGCCACGGCTTATCCGGTCATCGCAACCATTCCGGCCCGGCAGGTCGTCAAGGTCTACGGTTGCACCGCTGGTCCGAACTGGTGCGACATAGGCTGGGCGGGCTATCGTGGTTGGCTGGCCTCCGCCTATCTTGGGCCGATCGCTGCCTACCCGGTGGCGGTCTATGACCCGGTTGTCTACCACAACGCCTATTATGTCGGTCAGCTCTATTACGGCGTCGGTCCGGGGCTGCCACCGCGTATGGCAGCCCGTCGCGACGCAAGGATCGACTATCGTGTCCATCGACGGATGGACCGACGCTGGGATCGCTGGGGCGCCGATTGAGCACCGCACCGGTCGGGTGGGATAGGGTATTGTTCATCTAAAGGGAACAATCTGATTACAAGACCTTGGCTTGTATCCTAAGGGCGACTTTCTAGATTCAGGTCGAACATGGCCGTCCCAGATGCGGCCGAGGGTAGGTCGGTCCCTTGCGGTTACGCGATGGGACAGCGACCGCTGAAAGGACAGTTCGATCATGGCCGGTCTCGGTCGCCATTTTGCCGATCTTCCCACCACACCTCGCATGCCGGCGCTGTTCGTTGGTCATGGCAGCCCGATGAACGCCATCGAAGACACGCCCTATAGCCGTGGCTGGCGTGAACTCGGCGCTCGCCTGCCTGTCCCCAAGGCGATCCTCATCGTTTCGGCTCACTGGATGACGCGCCGCGTCACGCTGGTGCATGTCAAGGATCATCCTGTGACCATCCATGACTTCGGCGGTTTCCCGGACGAGCTGTTCGCCCAGCGCTATCCGGCGCCGGGCGCACCCGGTTATGCCGAGGCGACCATCGATCTCGTGAAGAACCACCACATCAAGCCCGATGAGCGCTGGGGGCTCGATCACGGCGCTTGGTCCGTGCTGATCCAGATGTTCCCGAAGGCCGATATTCCCGTATTTCAGCTATCGATCGACCTCAGCCGCTCGCCCGAGGAGCACTTTGCGCTGGCCGAGGAACTGAAGGCTTTGCGCGAACGCGGCGTCATGATCATCGGCTCGGGCAACCTCGTCCATAACCTCCGTGCCCTCGCCTGGGGTGGTGGTCCGGCCTACGATTGGGCTGAGGAGTTCGACGCGCGGATGGCCGAGGCGATCGGCAAGGGTGACTATAAGTCGGTCATCGATGCACCCAAGCTTGGCCGTATCGCTCAACTGTCGCACCCGACATTCGAGCATTTCTTCCCAGCTCTTTACCCGCTGGCGGTCGCCGACAAGGCCGATGAACTCAGCTTTTTCAACGAGGGCATTGATCTCGGCTCGATCTCCATGCGCTCGTTCATGCTGGCTTGACGTCGGCGCCGTCGCCGGCCGAGGATGGGCCGGTGGCGGAGGGAAGGGCATGACGGACGCCCCGTTGCGCATCGCGCTAGTGCAGATGATGGCCGACGCTGACATTGAAGCCGTTGTTGGTCGAGCGGCCGGCGAGGGCGCCGACATCGTCGTCTTCCCTGAGATGTTTTCCAACGGCTACGCGACCTTCGACCCGGCCAACCAAGCCGACCGGGCGGCCTGGATCGATGCCGCCGAGCCGCTCCATGGCGGGTTCGTCGACCAGTTTCGTTCTGCCACTCGCCGGCACGGCGTTGCCGCCGTCGCAACATTGCTCGAGCGCGCTACGCCTAAGCCGTTCAACACGGCTCTGTTGATCGATGCTGAGGGCGATATCGTTCTTCACCAGCGTAAGCGCCACATCTGCTTCTTCGGCGCGCCGGAGGAAGCCTGCGCTGCCGGTGATCGTTCGGCCGTGGTGCGTCTCTCGACAAAGGCTGGCGAGGTCTTGGTCGGCATCATGATCTGCATGGATCGCGAATACTCCGACGTGGCGGATGACCTTGCCCGGCAGGGTGCCGAGGTGGTGCTCGTTCCCAACAGCTGCCCGCTCCATGACGATCCTGAAATCGGCGACGTGCGGCTATGCGGCATACGCGCCACGGCCTTCGAGACCGTCATGGCGATCGCTGTCGCCAATTACCCGGCGCCCAAGGATGACGGGCGCTCGGTTCTCACCGATCCGCTCGGCCGTATCGTCGCGATGGGCAGCGCGGGGCCAGATCTCATTGTCGGCGACATAGACCTCGAAGCGCTGCGACGGCTGCAGAAAACCGAGTGGTTCCGGCGAGCTTCTCCTTATCGCTGAGCCTCACGCGGACCAGCACGCCGCGTTTGTCCGACCGGTTGTTCAGACCTCCACAAGGCTCACGCCGGAAGATTTCAGCGGCAGAAGCAACTCGTCCGCAAGGCCGGATACCGTCACGAGCGTTCCAATATCGGTAAGCGGCATGATCTGATAAGGCGACGCCGCTCCCAACTTGTCAGGGGTCGCCAGAACAATGGTTTCCGCCGATTGCCGGGCGATGAGGCGTTTGATCGTCGCCTCTTCTCGGTCGCCTGTCGTAATGCCTGTCTCCGGGTGCACGCCGGTTGCCCCCATGAAAAACAGGTCGGTCCGAATCTGCGCGATTGCTTCGGCACTCGTCGTGCCGACCGCAACGATGGAATGCTTGAAAAGCCGCCCGCCGATCAGTTCGACTTCCACGAAGGGATGGCGGACGAGCTCCACCGCAATGCTCGGGCTGTGGGTCACGATGACGGCCCTGAGATCGTGGGGAAGGTGACGGGCCAGTTGCACGTTTGTGGTGCCGCCGTCGAGAAAAACGATCTGGCCGGGCTGGATCATTTGGGCGGCCGCTTGTCCAAGCCTGGCTTTCACCGACGATCCGAGCTGCTCGCGAGAGCCGAAGTCCGTAATGGCCGGTGAGGCGGGCAGGGCTCCGCCGTGCACCCTTTGCAAAAGACCTTCGCCGGCAAGTTCCCGCAAATCACGCCGAATCGTATCCTCAGAGACGCCAAGTTTCTGGCTGAAATCCTTGGCCACGAGACGACCTTCTTGCCTGAGAACCTGCTGAATCAGGGACTTGCGTTCGGATGTGAGCATATCGGCCTCGGTTGCACGAAATTTCTTGACACTGCACAATATTGCACGAAAACTAAGTACATATCCAGAGCAGGATAGGGCGCTCACTGCCGAGGTTATCATCTTGAGTATCGCTGATCGGGTTCGGGTCGAGGATGTCACGGTTCTCTCCCATGACTGGTATCTCCTGAAGAAGACGACGTTTTCCTTTCAGCGCAGCGATGGAAGCTGGCAACGCCAATCGCGTGAGACCTACGATCGGGGAAACGGCGCGACCATTCTCCTTTACGATCCGAAGCGCCGCACGGTGATCCTCACCCGCCAGTTTCGCTATCCGGCCTTCGTCAACGGACATGATGATCTGCTGATCGAAGCGCCGGCAGGGCTCCTTGATGACGCCGCACCTGAGATCCGCATTCGCGCCGAGACGGAAGAGGAAACCGGTTTTCGCGTACGCCACGTGCGCCAAGTCTTCGATGCCTTTATGAGTCCAGGTTCGGTGACGGAGCGGCTGCATTTCTTCGTGGGAGAATACGAACCCGATGACAGGACGTCGTCCGGCGGCGGCAACGAAGACGAGGGCGAAGATATTGCCGTTCTGGAGGTCGGGATTGATGAGGCTCTCGCGATGATCGGATCGGGCGTGATCCGCGATGGCAAGACCATCATGCTGCTGCAGCACGCGGCGCTCAATATTTTCCCCAACCAACACTGAAGAAGGACCGCGCGCCATGCTGATACTGATTGCAGGCCCATGTCGATCCGGAACCGGAGACGACCCGCAAAAGATGGCGGATAATCTGCGCCGTCTTGAGCAAGCCGCGTGGCCGCTGTTCAGAGCCGGACACATACCGGTCATCGGCGAATAGATCGCACTTCCTGTCTGGCGGTCGGCGGGCGGAACAGAGCTCGGTGACGACCTTTACGACCAGATTTTCTATCCGACGGCCGATCGTCTTCTGCAGCGCTGCGATGCAGTTCTTCGGCTTCCTGGAGATTCCAAAGGAGCCGACAATGACGTTCGCCTGGTAACAGAGCGAGGGTTGCCTGTCTATCATCGGCTTCAGGACGTGCCGGGGGTGGAGCAGGCTCGGCCTTAAGATACCGACACACCCAGATCCGCGATTCGCATAATAGATATTATGGAACCTAATTATATGGGCAAATGCCAGTTGGCGGGCTCAATCGGCCGCCTCGGCCGTCGTTGCATCATTGTCCGACAGGCTCGGAGCAAGGCGCGCCATCTGCACGATATCGCGATACGCATCGCCGAAACGCGCAGCCGCTCGCATTATACCTTCGCGAACAAAACCGCGCGTCTCATAGAGCGCGATCGCCCGATGATTGTCGGCAAAAGCCGTGAGCTCGATCCGTTGGAAGTCCAGTCGCTCGGCAGCGGCAATGGTCACATCGAGCAACGCCTTGCCGAAGCCTCTGCCGCGAAACTCCGGCGCCAGTCCTATGCCCAGTCTGCCAACATGCGCCTCGATTTCGAAGGAATGGCGGCAGACGTCACACCAACCGACCAACTCGCCGTCGGCGACCGCGGCCAGATGCGGGTTGCCGGCAGCGAGACTGTCGCGGAGAAAGTTCACCGTTCCTTCCATTGAAGGCGCGTCGAGAAAGCGAAGATACCGGTGTTCGCGAGCCACAACGCCGACCAGACGGTTGAAATCAACGGCGTCGTCGATCGACATGGGACGAATGAGGATCTTTCCATCGATCACGATCGAGTTCTCAATAAAGAGAAGCTATTTCAATAGATTATTCGGTTTCCTTGAGATATGCAAGGAAGAATGGCACCGCGGAGAAACCTATGGCTCACACCACCCGGACCTTCATTATCGTCTGCGCCGTCGCGTTGATTGTACAGGCGTCCGTGCTCTATACCATGGGCCAGCCGCCAATCTGCACCTGCGGGACAGTACGGCTGTGGGTGGGAGCTGTGCTCAGTCCGGAAAACTCGCAGCAGCTCACCGACTGGTACACGCCGTCGCACGTCATCCACGGCATGCTGTTCTTCGCGCTCGGCCGCTTGGTTTTCCGCGGACGGTGGTCGCCGGTCCTAGCCGTAGCCCTGGCGCTCGGTATCGAGGTCGCCTGGGAACTCATCGAGAACTCACCGCCGGTGATCGCACGCTATCGCGAACAGGCCTTGGCGGAAGGCTATTCCGGCGATAGCGTTCTCAACTCTCTTTGCGATACCCTGGCCATGCTGGCCGGTTTCTTCTTGGCGGCGCGACTGCCGGTTCGCGCCAGCATAGCCTTGGCGCTCGCAGCCGAACTGTTCACCGGCCTGATGATCCGGGACAACCTGACGCTCAACGTCGTCCAGCTTCTCGTCCCCAACAAGGCCATTTCCGCCTGGCAGGCCGAAGGCGGTCTGTACGGCGCGTCTACCAAGCAATGATTCCCATGGTTTCAGAGCGTACCAGGAAACACCTTCGAAAGGACCGCAATGGCTTCGTCCCAATGCCGAATGCGCGGATAATCGGCGATGTGCACGTTATGGGGTGACGAGAAGACGATGCCCTGCCCGCCAAATCGCGTGAAATGCCGGGCGTTGTCATCGATCAGGCAATCGGCGGCTATGATGCTCTTGTCGCCGCAGAAAACGATGTTGAGTGGATCGACGAACGGAAAGTGCCGTCGCATCCAAAGGAACTTCGGACCGAGCGAGTTGGGAAACTCCATGGCAGCCGAGGTGACAAACAGTTCGCAGCGGGCTGCGATTGCCGACAGCGCCGCCTGACTGCCCTCGATCACAGGAAGATCTGCGAAAAAGGCGCCGTCGTGCATGGCTGTCCTGAGCGCGTCAGCCGCCTCCTTTTCGAGGACATCGAATATCTGCCGACCATGGAGGGTCTCGGTGCTCCATCGTGCTCCATGACGATGGTGCAGCCAGTTCAACATGGCGTTTGGTCCGCGATGTTCTATTGAGCGGCCAACAGGCGGCCGCCTCGCGGTCCCGTTCGTCAAGGAGGCACCAATGGCCCTCGACCGCGTTCTCGCTGAAGCCTTCATTCCTGAACTGCCCAACTACTACAAAGGCAAGGTGCGCGAGAATTACGATCTGCCGGACGGCAGCCGTATCATCATCGCCACCGATCGCATCAGTGCCTTCGATCGCGTTTTGGCGGCCATTCCCTTCAAGGGACAGGTGCTGACTCAGACGGCGCGTTTCTGGTTTGATGCGACGGCCGATATCTGCCCCAACCATGTCATTGCTTACCCTGATCCTAACGTGGTGATCGGACGGCGGCTCGACATTTTGCCCGTCGAGGTGATTGTGCGCGGCTATCTTGCCGGCACCACCAGCACGTCGGTGCTGACCAAATACCGCGCCGGCGAGCGGCACATGTACGGGCTGACACTGCCCGATGGCCTCTATGACAACGAGAAACTGCCCTCCCCGATCCTCACACCGACCAGCAAGGCCTTCGATGGTGGTCACGACGAGCCGCTGAGCGGCGAGGAGATTCTGGCCAAGAAGCTGCTGACCGCCGAGCAGTGGGAGACGGTGTCGGGCTACGCCCTGAAACTCTACGCACGCGGCGCCGAGATTGCCGCGCAGCATGGTCTCATTTTGGCCGATACCAAATATGAGTTCGGTCTGGATGGTGACGGTACGATCGTGCTTGCCGACGAAATTCATACCCCCGATTCGAGCCGCTACTGGATCGCCGCTTCCTATGCTGAGGACTTCGCCGCCGGAAGGCGCCCCAAGAGCTTCGACAAGGATTTCATCCGGGCTTGGGTGGGCGCGCGTTGCGATCCTTACAAGGATCCGATTCCCGAGATCCCGGAAAGCCTGATTGCCGAGACTTCCAAGGTCTATATCGACGCCTTCGAAGCGATCACCGGCAAGACGTTCATACCGGACCTTGCCGGTACGACGCCGCTTGAGCGCGTGCGGTCCAATCTCCAGCCTTATTTCATTCGCTAGAGCAAAAGGTCGCAGGAGGATGCGGCAAACGGTTTGCCGGCTGGCAACGTCCTGTGAACCAGTCCGGGTTTATGCTGCTGGTAAGGCTGGCATAAACGGCGCGTGTCGTCGTTCGGACACTGGGGCTTGGATCATGGGGCAGATTGCCGGCGGAGCCATTCCGCTCGATGATAATATGGGATTGAAGAACGCGCTCGATAAGCTGGAACGTTTGACGTCGGTGCTTCGCAAGGCGGAACCTTTGGATTCCCCTGACGCCAACAACCCCGTGCATGCCTTGCAAGCGGCCACCGAGACCGCCTTTGCCCCTGCGTCGCCGGAGTTCGAATCGTCATCCTCCATTGGCCGCAAGCCGAGAACCGCGCCCCCTGCCGCGCCGACGCTCTTGTCGATGAAACAGGCCTCGGTCATGACCACGCTGTCGGTGTCGTCCATCAAGCGCATGATGGCTGCCGGCAAGTTTCCGAGGCCGGTTCGGCTCGGCGAAAGTCGTATCGCTTTTGTAGACGCCGAAATTCATGCCTGGGTGCGCGCCCGCATCGCCGAGCGCGACTGACGTCACGCTTCCCGGACCTCCTGCGACACGGCCTTCGCCGTATTGCGAACCAACTCGGACAGCAACTCGTAACGCTCTGGCGTGATCAGAGCCGCCTGGCCGACGGTCGCCACGGCGGCAACCACCCGGTTGCGCCCATCGAACACCGGCGCGGCGATGCAGGACGTATCGTCAAGGGCCTCCCGATCGTCGAGTGCCCAGCCGCGCTCGCGCACAAGGTCGAGTTCTCGCTGCATGGCATCGGGTGAGGCGATGGAGCGCGGCGTCGCTTTCGTCCAGTCCAGATCGGCGAATAACCGCTTTCGGTCCACGTCATCGAGAAAGGCCAACAGCGCTTTGCCGGTTGCCACGCGATTGAGCGGCCAGCGCCTGCCTTCGTGGCCGGCGCAACGAGCACCGCCATTCGGGCTTGCACTGGCGAGAACCACCGCTTCCCGTCCCTCGAAAGTGGCAATTTCGCAAGCTAGGCCCGATTGACCAGCCAGCAACTCGAGATGCTTGAGCGAGAGACTGTCGAGGCTACGTTGCTGAAGACCAAGAGCGCCGAGCTCACAGATCTTTGGCCCTAGCATGAAGCCGCCGTCGGACCGGACCCGCAGAGCGCCGACATCGGTCAACGCTTTGAGAAGTTGGTGCGTCGTGCTCTTCGGAAGATCCAGGGCCTTTTGGATGGTCGAAAAAGGCAGCCTGCCGCGACGACCAATCAGATCCAAAATCATTATTGCCTTCCGCAGCGACGGAACGGCAACCGCGCGGCGTGATCCGGTTGCCTTTTTCACCTCTTCACGGACCATTGCCCGCCCTCATCGAATTGTCATCGGTGACAAGCTTTACGACGTGCGGAAAATCGAGCCATCCGTGGCGACACGTGGACATGTACAAAAAATCGCATCCGTCGCTCTCCAGCGACCAGCATATGCCGGAAATTGCTTGCGTCCGTAAACGACTCCTTGCACAAACCCCACACGCGGCAGATCGTTCAGGTCCTGCTGGCTTGCCTTTTCTTTCTTGCGAGGGGTTTGGCCAGTTCGGCGGAGTTGCCGATGGTCCCTCGGAGCCGTACATGCCAACCCCTCCCGATGTATCCGGAGCGGCGCCGTTGCCGTCGCCACGAAACTCGGAAAGAGCGTTGCTCGCGATGCTGCTGGTCGTCGGCTCGACGGTGTTTTTTGCCGGCGGCGACGTCGGCGCCAAGCTGATGAAGCAAACGGCACCTGCCCAGCTTGCCACGTGGTTTCGCTATTTTGTCTTCTTTCTCGTGGCATTTCCCTGGGCGCTTTCCTCCAAGGGGCTCAAGGCCTTCCGTCCCGCCAACTATCGACTGCAGATTGGTCGTGGCCTTGCCGCGGTCGCTTCAACCAGTTTCTTCATTTCCGGTCTCGCCTACCTCGACGTTCCCTCCAATACGGCGATCCACTTCATCTCGCCGATTATCGTCATGGTGCTTTCGATCTTCGTGCTTGGCGAGTCGGTCGGAATCCGCCGTTGGTTGGCGGCGATGGTTGGCTTTGCCGGTGTGCTGCTGATCGTTCGCCCCGGGACCGACGGTTTCCAGATCGCCGCCCTTTTGCCGCTGGGATCGGCGACGGCCTGGGCATTGGGTGCGCTATTCACCCGCCTGATGAAGCACGAGCCGACCGAGGTTACCTTCATGTGGACGGGGATCATCGGCCTCAGCGTGTCGACACTGCTGGTGCTGCCGGTGTTCCACATCCCGACTGGCCGCGAGCTTGTCTATGGCATTGGCGGCTCGTTGAGCTTCACGTTGGCCCATATGCTATTCATCTCCGGTCTGAAGCTGGCACCGTTGTCGCTGCTGGCGCCGGTATTCTCTCCTATCTGTTCTTCGGAGATTTACCGAGCTATTATACACTGATAGGGTCGGCGTTGATTGCTGGCTCAGGTCTCTATTCGGCCCACCGTGAACGGATTCGGCAGAGAACACCTGCGATGCCGGCGCCCCCCGTACAATAGCGGTCGGCGCTTCGGTTGGCTGAAAGGAACCATAAGCCGCAATCTTCGTTTGTTGTGTGCGGCGCTGGCGGACTTTTGTTCTTCGGTGCTTTCAGAATTTATCGAGCGATAGGAGAACACCCTATGAAAAAATCTTCCATCATTTGGGTCATCATTGCTGTCATCGTCGTGATCGGCGCCATTGTCTACTTCTCGGGCAATAAGAAAGGCACGACGACTCCGCCGCCAGCCGCGACAACGTCGGCGCCCGCCGCCCCGTCCACTCCTGCGCCTGCGAAGCCCGCGCCTGCAACGCCGGCTGCGCCCGCCGCTCCGGCCACTACGGCGCCCGCCGCTCCGGCCACTACGGCTCCCGCTGCGCCCGCCGCTCCGGCCACTACGGCTCCCGCTGCGCCCTCGACACCTGCTGCTCCGGCGACGCCGCCCGCCACCAAGCCGTAAGGTATCGGTTCCCGCACCTCGGTTGGCAATCCGTCCTACCGAGGTGCGCCATAAAACAATCGGCGCCCCTCAAGGGCGCCGATTTCGTATTCGGTGGTTGGCAAGGTCAGAGCTTTCGGTCAAATACCGCGCTACGTGGCGTGCCGCCCGTTCCCTCCCAGGCTTCGATCATCGCCTGCATGCGCATGGCGAATTCCTGGCTGTCTTGAACGACGGCTGAATTGGCGGGCGAGTCGGATGCTTGATCCGCTGCCTTGCTGTCATCCGAAGCGAACACCTCGAAGCCGCTGGACACCTGGTCTAGCGGAGCGGCTTTTACGGTATTGGCCTTGGTCAATGCATTGGCCGACGCCGTCCGACTTCCCTGCCCTGAAGACTTATCGGTGGCCGTATCGACGGCATTTTCGTCCGTCTTCTCAGC
The DNA here is from genome assembly GCA_018262505.1 of Pseudomonadota bacterium. Lineage (GTDB taxonomy): Bacteria > Pseudomonadota > Alphaproteobacteria > Rhizobiales > Pleomorphomonadaceae > Pleomorphomonas. Next base: position 8,556 of record JAGSYV010000121.1, on the reverse strand, counting down.
GACCTTGACGGCCTTCTCGGCCTTGAGATCGGTTGTTGTCGACTGGTTCTGCTCAGTCGGCGTTTTCGGCACCGGCGAGGTCACACCGGTAAGGACCGGTTTTACACTCCCGATATCCATGATCTATCCTTTCGAGCCGGATAGCGAATGATCCGAATCATCGAAGGAAGTCTACGCGCCGGAGCTGAAGGGAGCGTTTTTGCCATCGTTAAATTTTTAACGATGTACATGATTTGGGACGCTGTTTGGTAAGCGGCCGCCTCTGTCACGAGACGACCGCGACTAAAACAGATGAGGTCTTAACAGCTCATCAATGCCGAGCAAAAACAACACTCTTTCAGAGTGCTGGGTGGATAAGCGGCCAAGGCGACGCTTCACTGTCGCGCGGCACGGCAACATGAATCAACGCTGTCTCCTCGGACGCCAGCGCCGCCGGCAGCACGGTGGCCAAGTCGGATGGCGAGGCGACTGAATAGGCCTTGATACCAAAGGCCTCGGCCACTTTCGGGAAATCGGGGTTGCGCAGTTCTGAGGCGATAAAGCGCCCTTCGAAACGGGTCCGCTGATCGCGCCGAACATTGCCATAGGCGCCGTTGTCGAACACCACGACGACCACTCCGATACCTTCCTGCGCCGCAGTCGCCAACTCCTGCACACCGAACATGAAGCCGCCGTCGCCGCAGACAGCCACCACTTTGCGGTCGGGATTGGCGACCTTGACGCCGAGTGCCGTCGGAAAGCCATAGCCGAGCGTACCTTGGTAGCCCTCGCTGACGTAGGTGCGTGGTTGCCGGGCGTCCCAGGCGAAGTAAGAGGCGAATCCGACTTGGCAAAGCTCCGTCAGGAAGAAGCCGTCGTCTGGCAGCGCCGTCCGGATCGCCTCGAGATAGCCGACCTCAGGCTGCACCTTGACGATTTCCGATTCAACGGCTGCCTTGGCCGCCTCGATCTCGGCCTGAATGGCCGCGCCGTCGCGTTTGGCTACGCCCATCGGCGATCTGCCAATCGCCTCGATCAGCGCGCGAACGCCCGTCTTGGCGTCAGCGACCACCGGCGCGTCGGCCTTGAGGCGCACCATCTCCTCAGGATCGATATCGATACGGACAAGCTTGCGGCCGCCAGGAAGGTGTTCATGGTAGGTCATCATGCCGGCCCAGCGCATGGTCGGCAGTTCCAGCCGGGTGCCGATTCCAAGCACAACGTCGGTTTCCGGATAGAGACGATGGGCGACGGCTGACGACAGGCCGAGCGGCTCGCTCTCGGCGACGATGCCACGGCCACCGCGCAACGCCGTCACCGGCGCGTTAAGGAGGGCGGCGAGCGCCCTCACCTCCGCTGCCGCATGCTGAGCGCCGCTGCCGGTCATGATCATCGGCCGGCGCGCGGCGAGAAGCAGCCGCGCCGCCGCTTCGATCGCCGCCGCGTCGGGCTCCAGCGGTGAAGGAAGGATAGCGGCACCAAGAGGTTCGACCACTGCAGTCTCCGCCATGGTGTCCCAGGCCATTTCAAGCGCTACCGGCCCTGGCCGACCGGTCAGCATCTGCCGGAAAGCCTCGTTGACGAGCGCAGGCGCGTCCTCCACGCGTTCGATACGGGCCGACCACTTGGTCATGCGTCGCAGCAGGCCGAGCTGGTCCGGGATTTCGTGCAGATGGCCGCGCCCCCTGCCCTCGAAGGTCGACGGAACGTTGCCGGTGATCAGCAGCACCGGTGCGCAGCATCCGAGGGCGGTGATCAGGGCCGCGCCGGCGTTGAGCACGCCCGGTCCAGGTACCACCGAGAACACGCCGGGCCGGCCGGTAGAGCGGGCATAGCCGAAGGCCATGTAGCCCGACGCCTGTTCGTGTCGGGCACTAAAGGTCCGGATATGATCCGTCGACAGCGCCAGCGCGTCGAACAGCGGATAGGTTTGCGCGCCTGGCAGACCAAACACGATATCGACGCCGTTGGCGATGAGCGCGTCAACGATCGCGCGACCGCCGGAGACGGCGTCACGGACTTGCAGCATGATTTCCTCCCCGAAGATCCTGTGATGTCAGTCGACCGGATATCCGACCGCCTTGAGCGCCGTCACGAAGGCCGGAATGTCACGGACATGGAGACCGGCGACATTGATGCGGCCCGAACCGGCCATGTAGACGGCGTGGTCCTTGCGCAAGGCCAGGACCTGTTCGGGACTGAGCGCCAAGGTCGAGAACATGCCGGTCTGCGTCTCATGCGCCTTCAATCCCCGACCGGCGGCAGCCAGCGCCGCTCGCACGCCACGGACACGGGCGCCCATGCGGTCGATTTCCTCCCGCCAGATGCGGGCCAGATGGGCGTCTTCCAGGATGGTGCGGACGATGGCCGCGCCATGATCCGGCGGCATCGACCAGGACACCCGGCTGAAGGCAGCGAGGTTGGACATCACCACCGACGCGGCCTTCTCATCGCGCGCCTTGACGTAGAGTGCGCCGACGCGCTCGCGGTAGAGACCGAAGTTCTTGTCACAGGAGTAGGCGACCATCACCTCGTCGAGGTTGTCTGTGAGAAGGCGCGCGCCGTAGGCATCGCCTTCGAGGCCCTTGCCGAGGCCGTGGTAGGCGAAGTCGACGAGCGGCACCACGCCGGTTTCCTGCAGCGCCTTCAAGACCGTCTGCCAGTCGCTCGGCTGCAGTTCTCCACCGGTCGGGTTGTGACAGCAACCATGCAGCAGCACGACATCGCCGGCTGAAGCGCCCTCGATCGCCGCGACCAGCGAGGCGACGTTCACCGTCTGGGTCTTCACATCGAAATAAGGGTGCGGCACGGCCTTGAGGCGGGTCGCAGTCAGAATTTGCAAATGGTTCGGCCAGGTCGGCGCACCGTAAAGGATCTTCGCGTCGGGGTGCGCCAGGGCCACCAGATCGGCGGCGAGCCGTACTGCGCCAGTACCGCCGGGCGTCTGAATGCCGGCGACCCGGGCGCCGGGGTCTTTGCCGAAGACGATCGGCTTCAAGAGGCTGGTGTAGACAGGGTCACCCTCGGGTCCGAGATAAGCCTTGGTGGTGCGCGTTTCGAGAAGCACCTCCTCGGCCGCCTTCACCGCCTCCATGATTGGCGTGACGCCATTGTCGTCGCGGTAGACGCCGACGCCGAGGTCGAGCTTCTGAGGGCGAGGATCGGCACGGTAGAGCCCGATGAGGGCAAGCAGGGCATCGGCAGGTTGTTCGGGCAGGGTGTCAAACATTTGAAGCGCTTCCGGGTAGCGGTGAATAAACTCACCTTAATGAGGTTCAGCGGAAATTTCTCTGCGATTTCCGGAAAGGCAATTGCTCGAAGCGAAGATTTTCAGCATGATGTGGCCTGCTTGCGCATATTTCTTGCGCGACGGTTTCTCGGAGTTGCGCGCCTTGGAAGAGCTGGATGTCTTCGACCTACGTCTCCTCGCTGCCATCCAGGCGAAGGGAGACATGACCCAGGCGGAGCTGTCTGAAATAGTTCACCTCTCCCCCACCCAATGTGCCCGTCGTCTGCAACGCCTCCGAGCCGACGGCTACGTTCGGGACATCGTCGCCATCCTCGACCCCGAACGCCTCGGCATCAACATCATCGCCCATACGCTGGTCGGCCTGCGCAACCACGACGATGAGACCGGCAAGGCTTTCCGAGCCTTCGTCGATACCGCCGATGAGGTCGTGGAATGCTGGTCGCAAACCGGCGACGCTGACTATCTCCTGAAAATCATGGTGAGGGATCTCGGAGAGTTGGCCAGTCTCATCGAGCGGCTGATCACGGCCGTCGGCGGTTTCGCCTCGCTTCGCTCCTTCGTGGCGCTGAAGGCCATCAAGCGGACGACGGAAGTGCCTATCCGCGCTTGAGGGCCGGTTGCGCCACTTAGCTCAGACAGCTCCGGATGCCGAAAACAGCGTCCCGTTGCCGTGTTCCTTTCATTCGTTGAGCCGCCCCGTGGCACAGACCCGCTTCGGCGGGTTCGCCATTGTCGCTGGCTCAGCGTCGGCTTGATGCGGTTGTCGCTTCAATCTTCCCGAAAAAACCGCTCACTTTCGTTTTATGTTCATTTGAGTTCGTATTATTGCTAACATCGCATTCACCTGAAAGTCAGCCGATGAATCGGCGGCAAAATTGGAGGGTTGCGATGGCGGACGTGGACATCCTGGTCATCGGCGGTGGCATCAACGGCTGTGGCATTGCCCGCGACGCGGTTGGACGCGGTTACGCGGTATTGCTCGCCGAGATGGGTGACCTCGCGTCCGGCACGTCCTCTGCCTCGACCAAGCTCATTCATGGCGGTCTCCGCTACCTCGAACACTATGAGTTCCGCCTCGTCCGCGAAGCCCTGACGGAGCGCGAAATCCTCTGGGCCATGGCGCCGCACATTATCTGGCCGCTACGCTTCGTTTTGCCGCACCATGCCGGCCTCAGGCCTGCCTGGCTGCTGCGGCTCGGTCTTTTTCTTTATGATCATATCGGCGGTCGCCGACGTTTGCCCTCCACCCAGGTGCTCGATCTCCGTTCCGACACGACCGGACGCGCGCTGAAGGCCGGATACCGCAAAGGCTTTGAGTACTCGGATTGCTGGGTGCAGGACGCCCGCCTCGTGGCGCTCAATGCCATGGACGCGTCCGCCCGCGGCGCCAGAATCCTGACCCGTACCCGCGTGACGATGATCGTCAGCACCGGCGATCATTGGGCCGTGACGCTCGAAGACACCCAAACCGGCGTCGTCCGCACCGTCACCGCTCGCCTTGTGGTCAATGCCGCCGGACCGTGGATCGATGAGGTGTTGCGCTCCGCCGCGGGAACACCCAGGGCGCATCACGTCCGCCTCGTTCAAGGCTCGCACATCGTCGTTCCGAAACTCTACGATCACGACCGTGCCTACATCTTCCAGAATGCCGATGGTCGAATCGTCTTTGCCATACCCTACGAAGGCGACTTCACTCTGATCGGCACTACGGACCGCGACTATTCCGGCGACCCGGCCGACGTCCGGATCACTGACGAGGAAACGGCCTACCTCGCGGCGGCGGCTTCCGAATATTTCGAAAAGCCGATTACCGCCGCCGACGTCGTCTGGACCTATTCCGGTATCCGGCCACTCTACAATGATGGCGCATCGAAGGCGCAGGAGGCGACGCGCGACTATGTGCTGAAAATGGCCGGCGAAAAGGGCGAGCCGCGGTTGCTCAACGTGTTCGGCGGCAAAATCACCACCTATCGCCGGCTCGCTGAAAGCGCGCTCAAGCTCATTGAGGAAGCCATTGGGGCGCGAGGCACGCCGTGGACCAAGGGGGCAACACTGCCCGGCGGAGATATGCCGGCCGATGGCCTCGACGCTTATCGAGCGCGCATCGTTACCGCCCGCCCCGGACTCGATCCGGCGTTGATCGGGCGTTTGGTTCGCACCTACGGCACGCGAACCGAGACGATCCTCGCCGGCGCGGCCGTAACCGCCGACCTTGGACGCAACTTCGGCGCCGGTCTGACGGAGACCGAAGTGCGATACCTTGTTCGCGAAGAGTGGGCGAGAAGCGCCGACGACATCCTGTGGCGACGTACCAAGCTAGGTCTCCGCATGCCCAAGGAGGCGGCCGCAGAGATCGACGCTTTCATCGCCAGCCTGCGCTGAGCCGGGGGAGACGCGGCGAACAGCGCTTGCGCCGCTTCTGCCGATAACTAAAACTCAAGCAAAACCAAGGGACGGGAGGAGACCGACCATGGCCGCATTCATACTCGCGATCGATCAGGGCACCACGTCGACGCGGGCCATCGTTTTCGACGAGGACTACCGCGTCAAAGGCGTGGGCAAGCAGGAATTTCCGCAGCATTTTCCGGACTCGGGTTGGGTCGAGCACGAACCTGAGGATATCTGGCACACCACGCTCGAAACCATGCAATACGCCCTCGCCCGCGCCGCCGTGTCGCCACAGGACATCGCGGCCATCGGCATCACCAACCAGCGCGAAACGACGCTGGTCTGGGATCGCGAAACCGGCAACCCCATCCATCGCGCCATCGTCTGGCAGGACCGCCGCACCTCCGATCGCTGCGCCGCCCTGCGGGCCGACGGCGCCGAGGATATGGTGCGAGAAAAGACCGGCCTGCTGCTCGATCCCTATTTCTCCGGCACCAAGATCGCCTGGCTGCTTGATAACGTCGCGGGAGCCCGCGTTGCCGCCGAAGCGGGACGCCTCGCCTTTGGCACCATCGACAGCTTTCTGCTCTGGCGCCTGACCGGTGGCCGGGTCCACGCGACCGATGCCACCAATGCCTCCCGCACCCTCCTCTACAACATCGTGACAGGCGATTGGGACGACGACCTCTTGCGTCTTTTCGGCGTGCCGCGCGCCCTGTTGCCCGACGTGCGCGATAGCGCGGCCGACTTCGGCGAGACCGATCCGGATCTGTTCGGCGTTGCCATTCCCATTCGCGGTATCGCTGGCGATCAGCACGCGGCAACCGTCGGCCAATCCTGCTTTTCGCCGGGCATGCTGAAATCGACCTACGGCACCGGTTGCTTTGCGTTGCTCAATACCGGTACCGAGATCGTGCGCTCGTCCAATCGGCTTCTGTCGACCATTGCCTATCGCCTCGACGGCAAGGTGACCTATGCGCTTGAGGGCTCGATCTTCATGGCAGGCGCCACCGTGCAATGGCTGCGCGACGGACTGCGCTTCTTTGAAAGGTCCGACCAGGCGGGCGCGCTGGCAGACCACGCCGATCCCAACCAGAATGTCTATCTCGTGCCCGCCTTTACCGGTCTCGGTGCGCCTTGGTGGGACGCGGAGGCGCGTGGCGCCCTCTATGGCATGACGCGCAATACCGGTCCGGCCGAAATCGCCCGTGCCGCTCTTGAGGCGGTCTGCTACCAGACCTCCGACTTGCTCGAGGCGATGCGCCGTGACTGGACCGGCTCGTCCGAAACGGTACTTCGCGTCGACGGCGGCATGGTCGCGAGCGATTGGACGATGCAACGGCTCGCAGATCTTCTGAACGCACCGGTCGACCGGCCGCTGGTGCTGGAAACCACAGCACTGGGCGCCGCCTGGCTGGCTGGCCACAAGGCGGGCGTCTGGCCCGACATGCAGGGCTTCTCGGCCAGTTGGAAGCGTAACCGCCGGTTCACGCCCCAAATGGATGAGAACACCCGACAAAGAAAGCTCGCCGGTTGGGCGGATGCCGTCAGGAGAACATTGACCAGCTGAAAGCACACCGGCCCGCCGCCTCCAGTAGAGGAGACACCGCGGGCCGGACTGCGCCGGCCTTGCCGCTTTGGCATGGCGACTGCCCAATTCTTGCTCAATCTCCGTATAGTATTTTCGCGGAGACGAAGATGGTATTGATTGTCAACACGGCCGCCACCAACGATCTTTCCTTCGCCCGGAAGGCAATCAATGGACATCAACTTGCCCAGACCGCAAGAGGCCAATCACATCCACGTAGTTTTGATCCATATCATCGCCGAGGCTAGCCTAAAGGCTAATCATGATCCCATTGGATAGCGTGAATATGGAGGTGTGAATGATCGACAAATCGTCCTCCAAGGCAGGCGACGACGGCTGTGGCTGCGATCGGGAACCTGAGCTCATGCGCCGCATGGCGATGACACTCGATTCCGACCAGTTCCTTCAGGGCATTGAACGCAAGCTGGCGGCCGACCGGTGCCATGAGTGCACCGAACTCGAAGCTTGCAAGGTCTGGCTCGACATCACGGCGATCCGCGGCGCCGTGCATCCACCGAAATTCTGCCGCAACGCCGACCTCTTTGAGGAAATCAGCAACGACGCAGCGTCGTCGTCCTTCTGACCCTATTGGTGGCCTCCAGTGGGAGATCAGGCAGCGTCTGCCTCCCCGTTTTCGTCATCGTCGACTGAGACCGTCAGCGAGGCGAAACTGTCCGAGACCTCTACTGGCTTGTCGGTTCGCGTAGCCAGACCGGATTTCGTGCGCTCCAGCGACTTCAGGGCAAACTCGCGGAATGCCTTTACGGGGATGGGCGGCGAGTAAATGTAGCCTTGTGCCTGGACGACGCCGATCGATTTGAGGTGTTCGACCTGATCTGGCCGCTCGACGCCTTCTGCAACAATGCCGAGGCCGAGCTGATGGCCAAGCTCGACCAGAGTATCGACGATCGTCTGTGACGAATGGTCGGTACCGATGTGGTCGATGAACATCTTGTCGATCTTGATGATGTCGACACCCAGCTTCTGCAAGTAGGCGAGACCACCGTGGCCCGTCCCGACATCGTCAAGGGCGACCGAGGCCCCAAGCGCTTGAATGCGGCCGATGATGGCGCGCGAAAGCGTGAGGTCCTTGAGCGGATGCTGCTCGGTAATCTCAAAGCACAGTTGCTCGTAGCGGATCTTCGAGTTGCCGTAGATTCGCTTGATGTCGTCCATGATCTCAAGGTCATTGAAATGCATGGCCGTCAGGTTGATGGCCAGCTTGAGCGTTGGATTCTTGTCATAGATGTCCGAAACGTCGGCTACCGTCTGCGTCATCAGCTGGCGCGTTATGTCGCGAATGGCGCCGGTCGCCTCGGCATAGGCCAGGAACTGGCCGGGCGGCACCATG